>JAJRQL010000140.1 GCA_024280265.1 Deltaproteobacteria bacterium | reverse complement strand
TTTTTTTTACAGTTTTGGCTCTCTTTAAAGAGTGGTGAACTGTGCCAGGCATTCATCGATACGTTTTTCCAGGTAGGAAAGAAACTCCTCACTCTGTTCGTCAAGATCAAAACAGAGCGCATCTTCACCCAGCAGGCCACCAGGGACAAAGTCGCCTTTTACCTGTGGGTCTGTGATCATATCACTGTAAAAGCAGATGGAAAGCCATCGAGTAGTGTCTTCAATAACATCAACCATAACAAAAAGTTCTTTGTCCTTCTGGTTTTTGTGAACAGCACGAAGGGAGTAGGTTATGCCGGGCCGGGCAATGAAATCCAGACGGACATCCTCTTTTTCCCTCAGGTAGTTTTTAAAGTGAATGAAGCAGTTTTTGGCTACATTCGAAGTCTCGTCCCAGCCATTGATGAATGTGTTGAGTTCCTGATCTGCTTTAGGGTTCATTT
The DNA here is from genome assembly GCA_024280265.1 of Deltaproteobacteria bacterium. Classification (GTDB taxonomy): domain Bacteria; phylum Desulfobacterota; class Desulfobulbia; order Desulfobulbales; family Desulfocapsaceae; genus Desulfocapsa. Next base: position 8,034 of record JAJRQL010000140.1, on the reverse strand, counting down.
TTTCTTGTTGCCTTTTCTGGTATTTATTGTTTTGTTTTTTCGTCTCTTTTTGGTTGAAAAGATATGCTGTTGTTATAAGAAAGACTTTAGTGTCTTGTTCCATAAAAACTACAATAAAAAGACAGGTTAGTTCTATGTAAACAGGAAATAAGGACAAAAGAAACCTGATTTTCACCGTTCTTATTGTAAGAATTTATTTTTTCATTGCAACGGCCACATTGTGGTTGGAGAATGAGGCTGAATTTTGAGTAATGGTTGGAAATTATTTCGAATGGGGTGTTCATGACTCTTGTGTGTAGGTTCTTTTTTTTCGCTTTTCTGGTTGGGACGGTTTTTCTTGCAGGGTGTGCATCAAACTGTATCAAGGGGGACTGCTCAAACGGTGTGGGGACGTATATTCGTGAAAGTGGGGAGTATCTTGAGGGTTCCTGGAAAAGTGGGAAACTGCATGGTTACGGGAAGTTTACCAAGGCAAATGGGGATATGTACGATGGTCAATGGATTGATGGAAAGAGACATGGCTATGGTGTCGCCACCAGTGCCAATGGTGATCGGTATGAAGGAAATTGGAAAAACGATAAACAGCATGGGCAAGGGATCCTGACTTACGCCTATGGTGATCGCTTTAAGGGTAGTTGGAAAGAGGGAAAGAAACATGGCCCGGGTCGATTGATCTATGTGCGTGGTGATATCTCTGAAAGTACCTGGAACAACGGTAGAGATACCGGAAGGGGCCAGTTTACCACTGCCAATGGAGAGCGCTACAGCAATACCTGTCTCAGCGGGGATTGTCGCAATGGTCATGGGGTTTATACCTGGGAAAATGGTGAACGCTACACGGGTGAGTGGGAAAATGGCAGGAAAAATGGCAACGGAACCCTGGTATATGCCAATGGTGATCAGTATACCGGTGAGTGGAAAAATAATCAGAAAAACGGCTATGGTATCTTCCGGAAAACCGATGGTTCCAGCTATATAGGAACCTGGAAGAATAATCAGTGGCACGGCCATGGAACATATAGAGCTGGCGACGGCAGTCGTTTTGTTGGAGAGTGGCTAAGTGGAAAAATGAATGGTTATGGTACCCTCAGGATGGCAAACGGGAACCAGTATGTCGGTAGTTGGAAGGATGGAAAACGCCATGGTCGTGGAACCTATACTTACCCAGGTGGTTTTAAATATGTGGGAGAGTGGAGGGATAACAAAATGGTGAAAGTCTATCCTCAGTAGGGAGTCAGCGGTACTGGTGTTTGCAGAGCGTGGTTTATCTGTATGACACTATCTGGTTGCTGCCATATCCCTTTCCTTGAAGTTTGCACTGAATTTAGCTATAACTCGCCTTTTTTGATCTCTGAAACGAGTTTTTTTCCTGATCTGTGATCTGATCTTAATTAACGCAACATATACACGGCCGTTCCTGTCTTCGCAATGGCCAGAGGAAATATTACAATGATAACTGCAACTGATGTCGCTCTTTCCTACGGGAAACGAGTGATTTTTCAGGATGTTAATATTAAATTTACGCCTGGAAACTGTTATGGCCTCATAGGGGCTAATGGCGCTGGGAAAACCACTTTTCTGAAAATTCTTGCCGGGGATTTTGATCCGGATCGAGGGTCTGTTTCTGTGGGGAGCCGGGAGCGAATTGCCGTTCTTCGTCAGGATCACTTTGCCTTTGACGAGGTAAAGGTCCTGGATACTGTAATTATGGGACATAGCCGTCTCTACGAGCTCCTTGCAGAGCGTGAGGCCCTGTATGCAAAAACCGAATTTACTGAAGAGGATGGGATTCGCAGTGGTGAGCTTGAGGCTGAAGTTGATGAACTGAATGGCTATGAGGCTGAATCCGAAGCAGCTGTTCTTCTCAGTGGTATGGGGATTGAAGAGGAACTCATCGAGAAAAAGATGAAAGAGCTCGAGGGAGGTGAGAAGGTACGGGTTCTTCTGGCTCAGGCTCTCTTTGGTTCACCAGATATTTTGCTGCTTGATGAGCCCACTAATAATCTGGATATTGACTCTATTTTATGGCTGGAAAATTTCCTCGACAGATTTCAGAACACTGTCATTATTGTCTCCCATGACAGACATTTTCTCAATCAGGTCTGCACCCATATGGCAGATATTGATTTTGGCAAGATCTCCATTTATGTGGGAAATTATGACTTCTGGTACCAGGCCAGTCAGCTGGTGCTGCAGCAGAAACAGAATGAGAATAAAAAGGCGACTGCCAAGGCAAAAGAGCTCAAAGAGTTTATCCAACGATTCTCTTCCAATGCCTCAAAAGCACGGCAGGCCACGTCAAGAAAGAAACTCCTTGATAAACTGACCCTGGAGGAGATGCCCACTTCATCACGAAAATATCCATTTATCCATTTTAAGGCAGGCCGGCCCTGTGGTGATATCATCCGGGAGATTGAAGGGCTTGGAAAGAGTCTGGATGGAGTCTGCCTGTTCTCAGGTCTGAATCTTACTGTGAATAAGGGGGATAAAATAGCTTTTGTGGGTGGAAACAGTCTGGCCAGGACTGCGCTTTTCCAGATTCTTACCGGAGAGATGGAGCCTGACACAGGGAGCTTTCGCTGGGGAGTCACCATGAGTCACTCCTACTTTGCCAAAGAGAACAGCTCATACTTTGAGAAGGATGTGACCTTGGTTGAATGGCTTGGAAACTATACCCCTGTAACTGAGGGAGAAACATTTGCCAGGGGATTCTTGGGGAAGATGCTCTTTTCCGGGGAGGAGGCTCTGAAAAAGACAGGAGTTCTTTCGGGGGGGGAGAAGGTTCGCTGTCTGCTGGCAAAGATGATGCTTGCTGATGCCAATTGTCTGATTCTGGACGAACCGACCAATCATCTTGATCTGGAATCAATTACGGCCCTGAACAATGGTCTCATTGCCTTTCCGGAAGTGATACTGTTCACCTCCCATGATCACCAGTTTGTGGATACTATTGCCACCAGGATTGTTGAATTGCTGCCGGGTGGTGTTATTGATCGGATGATGCCCTTTACTGAATATTTGACGGATGAAGGAGTTGTTCAGTTACGTGAGAAACTCTCCTTGACATAGAGTGACTAGAAAATGTCGCAGAATGGCAAGTCCTGGCGGTTGGTTTGCGCCTCGGATCTGAAGGTTTTTACGAGCCTGCCTTTTTTAATTAATGATTGACTTCCAGTTCAGAGTAAAGAGTCCTCTGGGAATTGTTCCACTGTTACAGAAAGACAGAAAACAGCAAGGTGGATTATGTCTGAACTCATTGAAGAAAAATCAGTAACAGGTGGATGCCGAGGGGCAGGAAAAGAGCAATAGTGACTGCACCTGATTAGACGGAAAGAATGGCTATTCCGGCTGGATAAAGTCAGCTAGCGCGTCAATGGTTGTAACGTGGCGGCGAAATTCCTTGCTGTCCACAAGCCGTGTTCCAAACTGCCTCTGCAGTCCCATTGAGATCTGCAGAGCGTCCAGTGAGTCCAGGCCTAAAGGGCTGGTATCAGAGAAAATCATCATGTCGTCAGCCAGGGCATCCGGGCTGACACCATCAATATCACACTCTGTGATGATCATTTGTTTCAGACGTCGCTTCAGCGCATCATCTAGAGAGCCTTTCATAATCCATTTCCTGTTCTTCTGGCCAAAATTCCCCATGCGAGAAGGAGCATCAGTAGTCCAACCCCCGCAAGGGCCAGTGATTCTGTAACAACTGCACGTGTTCCCAGGCCGCGCAGAAATATATCCAAAAAACCTTCCAGGCCCCATGACATGGGAGACACATTACTGAAACTCTGCATGGCTGGTGGCATGAGGAATTTAGGAACCATGACACCACCAATGGCGCCAAAGAGGATGTTGAGTATTCCTCCTATGGTTGTTGCCTGTTCCACACTGTTAACTGACACCGCGATGAGCGTTGATGTGCCTATGGCTGCAAGGCTGAGCCCGGTGGAGACCATAAAAAGAGCTGCAACAGAGTTTCCGAGCGTAAGCGGTGCTGCACCGAGAAGCGGGACAATAAAGATCCCTACTCCCACCATGAGCCAGACCTGGATTTGGTTAATAACCATATATGGAACAATTTTACCCGTAAAAAGTGCAGGAATGGAGATGTTCATACCATTCATACGCATCAGAGTGTTCTGGCGTCGCTCACTGATAAAAATTGTGGACATGGGGATGATGATAAAAAACATGCCAAAGACTATCCAGGAGGGGACACTCTGTTGTGTAGATGTGGGGAACTGGCTACTTTCCAGGCCGTTAAACTGAACCTGTATCAGGTTGCTCTGGTCCAGCAGTCTGGCATCTGTTTTGGAGCTGATACCAGGAATCGCCGGTTCGATCTTGCGGAGCAGGGATTTGATTTGGAGTTGGGTTATTATGCCGCTTAACTCACCCTTAAAAAGGTGAAGTACATTCTGTTGAACATCGCTGGCCACGTTGAGTGTCAGTGGAATGGCAGTGTTTTCACTGTCAAGTCCTGTTGAGAAGCCTGGGGCAATGGTCACGGCAAAGGTCAGATCATCATTCAAGGCATACTGCAATTGTTTTTCAGAGGTGATTTCCAGCTGGTACTCTTTGAGGAGCCTGTTGTTTTTGAGTAGTGTGGCAAGTTCCCCGCTGATGGCGGTCTGGTCCTGGTCAATGACAACATAATTGATAAAGGCCCGGTCACTGCTGAAGGTGTCTTTCAGTGCCATGGACATGATGAGGATAAATACCGATGGCATGATAAAGAGAGCAGCCAGGGCATGTTTGTCCCGCAGGACAAGAAGAAACTCTTTTCTGAGCATGGCCCTAAACATCAGATTTCTCCCGACCGGTAAGGTTGATAAAAAGAGATTCCAGACTTAAGGATTGGTAACGTATCTGTCTGACACTGATATGTTCCCGCTCAAGTATTGCAAGGAGTTCTGCCATGACCCTACTGTCTTGCGGTGAAAGCAGCAGGGTCTCAGCATTCAGCACCTGAAGACCGGCTATGGCTTTGCTGATCCGATTGAGTTGGGTATAATTTGATTTGTGCAGCTCGATAATGGCTGAGTTGTTACCCTCTTGCTGCAGCATATCCTGCAGTTTTCCCTGGTGGACAATTTTTCCATGATTGATGATGGCTACCTCATCACAGATCTTTTCGATCTCCTCCATATAGTGAGAGGTGTAAATCACTGTTTTGTCATCATTTTTAAAGGAACGTATGGTGTTGAGAATATCATTGCGGGACTCGGGGTCTATGCCAATGGTTGGCTCGTCGAAGTAGAGAATATCGGGATTGGTGAGCAGGCCTATGGCAATATTAAGTCGTCTCTTTTCACCACCGGACAGGGTAGACGATTTTCTGTTGGTAAGTGGCTGGAGACGGTTTACAGAGATGGCACGCTTAAGATTGTCCTGAAGGGTCTGACCGGTGATGGGCTGGATTCCGGCAAAGAAGCGGAGGTTCTCAATAACTGTCAGGTTGTCGTAGAAAGCAAGGGATTGCGGGATAAAGGCGCAGCGTTTTCGGATCTGCCTGATGTTCTGACGCAGGGACAGGTTGAAGATCTTAACGTCACCTTCCTGGAATCGGGTGAGACCATTTAAGATGGAGATCAGAGTTGTCTTTCCGGCACCATTAGGGCCAAGCAGTCCAAAGATAATGCCGCGTCCTATCTTCAGGCTGAGCTGACTCAGGGCAACGGCATCTCTGTAGCGTTTAGTAAGATTGCTAATCTGAATCATGGTTAAGTGAAGTGAATGTCGAGTAGTCTCTGGTACACGTCAGCCTCAGCATCTGCAACATGAAGCAGTTTTTCAGCCAGTGCTGAAAAGTTCATTTTTTCATTTTTTTTCTTGCGAATGGTGGTGACGGCAAGCAGAGCGAACTCCCGCCACTGGTCGCCCACTGCAGTCATTTCATGGGAAGCACGCTCCAGTTCATGGTTGTCACCAAGCAGCCGTCCGGCTTCCTGGAGAAATGAGGCATAGATAAAGCGGAACCCTGCTCCTCCCGTTCCTATTTCTTCCTGCATTCTGACAATATGGCCAAGGAAGAGCCGGGCCTGACGTGGATCTTTCCCGGAGAGTCCAGTGACTGACCTTGCAAGGGCATGGATGCCGCGGATTCCGGTAATTGGGACAGGCGTTTTGAGCATCGCTTTGGCGTTCTTTTTGATCACCACAGGGAGGATACGCTGATAATCGATATGATTCGGCACAGCGAGGGAGTAATAGATAAGACCCTTTGGCGCCATCACTCCCTTTACAAAGCGGGCCTTTTTGAGGTCATTTGCGGCACAGCGCTGGCTGTTTTCAAAGACTGGATCACTTATCAGGTAGTCGTTTCCCTCCTTCCCGAAAATTATAAGATTATGGGCATTAAAGTGAAAACGCATTTCCGGAGGAAAGTAGGGGAGCCAGAAGACAGAGCTCTGGGCACCCACAACATGTCCCTGCTGCAGAAGCGCGTCCAGGGTTTCCATTCCCTTGGAGGGATTGGAAAAGGTGTGCATTTTCATCTTGATTCCCAGACTCTTCTGGAGCCCCCTGATAATACCTTTTGGTCGTGAGCGGTAGGCAATAAGGGGCATTCCGCCAAGTTTTAAAAAAGGAATGTAGGCAAACATCAGGGCACTGGACAGGCCGAAAACCATGGCTTCAGAGAGTGGCAGGCCGTGATGGGATACCATGAGGGACATGACCCCGCTCTCACAGTGGGCAAAATGTTTGTGCCTGAAATCCCGTTGCTCCTGCATGGTGTAACTCACAGGTTTTTGTTCTGCTGTGGCAGGTTGCAGAGTGTCTGTCGGGGGATACCAAGGGCATCACTGTAGCGCAAAAGTATCTTTTCAGGGAGTTTCCGGAAGACTGCAGGCCTGAAGTGACGTTTTATACGCCACTTGAAGAGACCTGTGGCTTCAGCCAGCACTTGTAAATCCATGCGGCGGTCATACATATGAAAAAACAGGGGGGAACGTTCTCCTTTTGCAGCGAGCGCGTATGCTTCCCGGGCAAGTCGTTTCATCTCTCTCACTGCCTGCAGGGTTGCCTCTTCTTCTATTTCCCAGCCACTGGATGCAATAATACTGTAGTTACCGGAACGGTCAGTGGCGTACATCACCTTTTTATTGTCGGCGTAGGTGGAAATGTTATCCTGGGGTACCCTGTCCTGTTCCATTTACACCACCGTGAGATGAATGAATGCTGTGGAGAATCTGCCGCTTTCCGGAATATAGCAGAGGAGGCGTTGACCTTTTTTAAGGGATTTCGAATGAAAGAGTTCTTCAAGGATAATATAGATGGATGCGGATCCGGTGTTACCTTTGCTGCTCAAGTTACTGAACCATTTTTTCTGTGGAATATCACAGCCCGCTAACTGCATCCCTGCGTACACCTTGTCACGGAAAAAACCGGACGAATAGTGAGGCAGAAACCAGTCAACCGCTTCAGGTTGCAGAATATTCTTTGTCAATAGATCCTTGAGTGGTCTGGTTACGGTGTATTCAATGATCTTGTCATTGAGCAGTTTGACGTCCTGTTTGATACTGAAGATGGACTCTTCCAACCACTGTTGCGGTAGGTAATCCCGCCAGCCCTTGAGGCTTCCATCCTGTTTTTTTTCTGCTCCGGCATACATACAGGTTTCAATCTCACCAGCATAGGATATCTGCCTGATCCAGTCGATGCGGAGGGATATCTGGTCGCCATGAGGATTGGGGGTGTTGCTCATCCAGACCGCGCCAGCGCCGTCACTGAGCATCCAGCGCAGAAAATCCTTTTCAAAAGCTACCTCCGGCTGTTTTTTGAGAACCTCACTTCGGCTGGCGATCTCTTCGTCAAACTGGTAACCGCGCATGAGAGAGGAGACGTTTTCGGATCCTGTTGCTACTCCGTTGCTGTTGAGTCCTGAGAGGATTGCCATATACACATATTTAAGGGCCATGATGCCGGAGAGACAGACTCCGGAGGTGGCGATGACTTCGCAGGGCGGCAGACCGAGTTCGCCGTGGACCATGAGGGCATGGTTGGGCATGAGTTGGTCGGGCAGTGTTGTGCCGCAGG
>JAJRQL010000139.1 GCA_024280265.1 Deltaproteobacteria bacterium | reverse complement strand
TGTGCAATGATCCATGAACATGCCGCATCCCCAGTGCCACCTGATCCCTTAGATATCTTTTTTAGTAATCGTTTTTTTGGCTACACCAGTAACGGGCTTGATACACAGGCCAAAAGAATGCCGGCAATTCAATACCTCTTGGATATGAATATGGGATCAAAACCTTTTCCGGCGTTAGATCGAATGTTGTGGAGCCAGGAAAGTGATGAGTTCCCGGTATTACCTATGAACACTGCCAGACTTTTTAATACTTTGCTGGAATCAACACAGCAGAAAAATGATGATTTTGCGGGCCTTACCATTCGGGAAAAGCGTATGGCGATCAGGCGGCTGTATTTTGTCTTTTGCGAAGAATTTTCTAAAAGGTTATGAAATTTCCTTCCAGAGTTTCTTGATTCACAAATGCTGGAACAAAGTGAAGAATGGCAAAACGGTACAGGGCCTCAAGCAATTTTTCGCAATCAGTTACTTCGTAAAATTCTCCATGTCCTCCAGGAAGAGTATTCAGGTTTTCAGTTGAGTGAAACTGAGCAGGAGCATTACCTATATATTACCTTAAGACGACGTACAGAAGGGTATCGACAAAGCGTACAACTCCTGCTGTCTGAAATCCCCCGTTCTCACTTCACTTTACATTGGCGTCCTCTTAACCAGGAATTTAAGCCCATTAGACATGTGTTGATTCTTGTCGAAAAAATGTCTCAGGCAGAGTTGCAGCTTGACCTCCCCTTTCTTGATTTTGTTCTCATGCGTGATATGGGCGAAATCGGTCAACGATTGAACCCAGGGTACAAGGACCGCTTGGAGCGTTTTAAAACACAGCTATTGGAACATTATGAGGGCGAAAAAGATCTATTAAAATTGCTGGAGATGGATAGAGACGGAACACTGCAAACCCGAGGATTAGAAATTCATGACCAGCAGTTACAGGTGATACAATGACCACAGTGCCAAGATTTCCATCACTCGCTCACATCAAAGCCGATGACAATGCCGCCATTCAAATTTTTGGGCGGCGGTTTAAGAATGATCAAACAGCCATTGAATATCTGGTTGAATTTTTTCTTGTTTTTCTTTCACCTAAATATATCTCTGACCCAAAAGAGAATTGGCAAAAAGGTTTCCCGGACCAAAAAACCTTGGACAATTGGCCGGCCAATACTCCTCTAAAATACTCTCCTGAACCACGACTTGGGCTTAAACTTTTTTCTTTTCTCGGTTACTCCAAACTTGAAACCCGTCATGGGAGCCATAAAAAGCATTTTGAAAAAATGCTTTCAACTTTGAAAGAGCAACTTGAGATAGACACGAATATCTCAAAGGATGAACTGTTAGAAATATTAGAGCAATTGCTTTGTGGTTTTGTGGGCGTTTCTGCCAATCGTACCTGGTGTACGCAGGTTTTCCTGCCGGTAAGCGAGAGCCTGGTTGCCGGTGAAACAATATGGAAACGGGTACAAGGAGAGAAGAAACCAAATATTACCTGGGAGGAGGCCATTGATAAAGGGCTTTTTACCTTTACTCAGCACGATTTCCTGGCGCGTGGCGGCGAAGTCCTTTACCTGCAGCTCTGCAACCTCAAACGTTTGCTGGGTACAAAAGAGCTGGAAAAATTTGAAATCCACAATGGTTTTGCTGCCGGGACAGGTGAAGATGCTCTTACAGGTATAAGCGAAAAAATAGATGGGCTTTTCCAGCAGACCAGACAAATTGATGAACTCTGTAAATGGGTGGAAAATTCCGATCCTGATACAACATCACTTATCAAACGCCAGGCCGCCCAATGCGGCTGGTGTCCAGAGGAGAGCTGGCAGGAGGCGTACCTTTTTGCCTATGAATTTGCCAATATCTGCCGTTCTTCCATAGACCCTCTGGAAAAAATTGAAATGCTCACCCTCTGCTGCGTTTTTCAAGTACTCCGTAGTTTATGTGCTCAAGCATGTAGATATAGTGGACTTATGACCGAAGATTTTCATGCTTTGGGAGGGGCGAACGGTTTTTCCTGGATTATTACCGCAGAGCAACTTGATGATGTTTCCCTAAAAGAAACAGCAAAAAGAAATCTCATCCGCATACAGGAAATAATTCACAGTGCATTGCGACATCCGGATATTCGTCAGCCGCATAAACCAAAATCAACGGATGAAAAAAAGGCGGATGCCCAAGGTCATGAACTCTTTGTCCAGTTAGCAAAACGAATAGGTTTCATCGTCCCAAGAGTTGGCCCGGGTGCAAGGATGGTCTTATCCGATACTCTACTGCGTTACATGGTTCTCGCATTAATTCCACCTGGTGAAAGCAGAACAACGCAGAGCTTTGAAGAACGGCTCAACTGCCATTACGGCATTGCTGTTAATGGGAAAATATTGAGCAATGCAGTGCAGTGGACATACAGAAGAGAAACACAACAGATAGTAACTCCGAAAAAAAACTGGCTTGAAGAGAACCTGTTGGCAGCTGGATTTCTCATTCCTCTTTCAGACGCTGTTTCTCAAGTAAAAAACCCATTTAATTAAAAAAAGGCGGAATTACCGACCATGAAGCTTTATGCACAAACTTTAACAGATTATCTCATAAAAAATGCACGCTCATGCCTTGAAGATCAAGCAGGAAGCCACGAACTGCGGCTAGTCACCTCCTCTTTCCCTGCTGATATTGTTGAGCAGACGGGAAAAGGTTTTCAAGAGTTTTTGTCTGACAGGCCGCAAAAGATAAAATTAATTTTCAAAGCCGGTTATGGCTTATTGCAGGATTGGCAGCAGAATATTTCCCTTAAAGAACAGGATATTGTGGCACGTTTAGGCCGCAACGAATGGATTGATGAAGAGGATAAATTAACTTTTTACCGCAATTTAAAATTAAATGATTTCCCGGAATATGATTTCCTTATCATTATTTTGATAGGTGTTGATCAGGCAAGAGATAAAGCCAGCTTGGATGATTTTTTTCGTGTTGATGCAAGAATACTCTGGAATGATGCCCTTCGATGTTCCTTTGTCCCATGGTTGCAAAAGATTTTTGCAAAGAATTCTCCCCCTATTTCTGCAGACGAAGACCAATTTGAAGAAATTGACACGCTACTCAAAATGTTGCACAAAAATGGAGCTGGTGATCTTCTACAAATGGTGAGTTTCTTGGAACATCTTAATTTGAGTGGTGCTCAAGATGGTAAGGATGTTCTGCTCACCATGTATGAAAACCTTTCTTTTTGGCAGTTACCCAAGTTCCAAGACCTTCCTTATGGGAATAGAACCAATTGGCCCAAATACGTTCAGGATAGTATCACGTTTTTTTCCTATCAAAATTTTTTAAAAAGTGCTGCCAGAAACAAAACGCTTAAACAAATACGGAACTTTCAGCTGAAACTGGAAAACGGTGAAGACGATATCTCCTTTCCAACGGAAATTTTTTCCAATGTAGAGGATTTTTTATCCTGCCTTGAAAGCTATGTCGCAAAAAATGATCAAGACGAGAAGGAACGGTTGTTAGACTCCAATTTTGTTCCTATTCGGGATAAAATTCTCAACCTGAGAAATAAAAAAACTCGTCGCTCAACACCAAAATTAACTAAAATTGATGCATCTCCCCTGGAGACCGTTCTCACTGCACTGTGGTATTGCTTTGTTGATTTTAAAAAAATTTGTACCAAAGAAAATCTTTCACCTGCTGCTTCCCTGAAGGAAGTTCATATTCAAGGAATTAAATTCCGCCATGATTTAGACAGTGAAGATGAAGGGCGAGACTTAATACAAGGCTGCTTCGGTGGACTGGACGCTTATATTACGAAAAACTTACCGATAAATTGTAAACTTGATGATGAACAAGAGGTAAGTATTCCAGTCCTCAGCTCTCTCATTCCTGTTTCTGCAGATGATTTTCGTTTGGAAAGATCAGGTGCAGGAATTCCGGGATTTCAATTCAAAATCATTTTCAAAACAGAACCCGCATTACAGATAGAGCGATTATTTCAGTGGCAAACACCCGCTACTCAACCATACAGAAATCTATGGAACATGGTACGGGAAATACGGAGAAAATTAGAGTCCGTGATAGGGTCATGTTTACCGGTCTTTACTGTATCGCACTACAATGAATTGTTTCTCGCTTCTGATGAAGAAGAGGCAAACCGAATTCTTAAGCTCGGATTGAACCGCCTGCAGGTTGTAAATTTACTTAAATTGCCCGAACTTAAGAATGATGATCCCCTCAATTCATCCATCAAAGATCTCTCTCATATCTTTGGTGTATTTCTTCGTGCTATGGAAAAAGACGGTTTCTATTCTGCTGCCGATGAACCGTGGCGAAAATTTCAGCAAAAATATGAAAATATCATGAAAGAATTTGTCGGCAAGGGGGGTGTTGGGCCGACAAATCAATTTGCTCCGCTCATGTATAAAGCGTTTGCCATTGTTTCTGAAAAAGATCTACAAACTCCTTTTGTCTCCTACCTTTCCACTGCAGTGCTTACAGGAATACATCCTTCTTTGCTTGAAATGATAACGAACAGAGATACCTTCCTTGTGCATGGTTTTCAAGACAAAGTATGTCGTATTATCTCTGACACCAGCGGGATAAAAGTCAGTCAGCAGCAGTGGAACGATGTATGTGAGCTGGCCACTATAAAATATCCTCTCTTTGGGTTGATCTCTGATGCCGGTAAAAATCTGAATACTGACATTAAATCTCACGGTCTAATTCATTGTTTTGGTAAGCCTCCTCACACGACAGCACCATTATCCGCTAAAATGTTGTTACGCGCTGATGAAAATGAGGAACTTGATTTTACAGATTCGGTTCTATTCCGGGAAAACCGCGAGTCCAGGGTAATTAAACGACTTTTAGAAGAATATGTCATGATCTATCCACATGCTGCGGATGGTATCTCTTTGGCTATTCTCAATGGGGATAATTTTCAGACTATAATTGCCGGGATCAATGCGTTCTTAAAGGATCAGGTTGGAAACCGTGGGCAAGGTGATACCCCACCTTATCATTTTTCGCTTATTCTGCTTACCTCAAATAGTCAACAACACGAAGCTGCCCGACTTCTTCAGGAATGGAAAAAGCGGTGGGAATCAGCAGGAGAAATACCAAAATTATCTTATTACAAACAATGTCGTCTTTCTATTGCCCACAGGGTTTCACGCAATCCTGATGACTATATCAAATTAGTTGAACGAGCGGAATTTGACACAGATATTGCCGTGCTGATTGATTTCATAGCGGCCGGCGATGTGGGAAATGATGTAGAGCAGACAGAACCATTCAAGGTTGACTGGGAACATCCTTTAAAATTTCCTATTGTTGAAACTCCACGCTGTAGTGATGAGCATCCGGCACAGGCCTATAAACGAGCCAAGGTGATAAGCAATAGACGATTCCGCCTGGCAGCTCTCCATTCAGAACTCGGAGTCTATTTTAAACATCCTGATTATGTATTAGGTCAAGAATATATCGTTATAAGTGAAGGTGACTATGGACGGTGGAAAAAACTGATAGATATTTTACACAAAAATTCGACCTGGGTGGTCTGTATAGATCCGGCAATTGATGAGAAACTAACCGGTGAAAACAACAATTCTCACAATGAAGGACATGTTCCCAGGGAAATTATAGGATTTTCTTCTGGTGTAGGTTCTCGTGGAGAACTCAACTATACGTTATCGACAGAGCGTTCTTCTCTGGCAGGTGTAGAAAAAGGAATCGCCAAACAGCTCAACTTGATCTGTGGCCCTTGGGATCAAGCCAAACTGAAGACTACGGCACACTGTCTCGTCATAAAATCAAGAGAACTCTCCGGTCTTTCATTAGTCCGGGCAACGGGACCGGGACAAAGGAATATCAGAGAACTTATAGCGTCAACTTTAGTGAGAATTACGCTGCCTGAGCCCGCAGACAAAGGTCTTATTCTTTGCGATGAACTGATCTCTCTTGATGCGTTTATGCATTGGTTTGATACTGCCGGTGATCCAGAGCGACCGGATCTATTGCGAATCGTGGCATATCTTGGGGAAAACGGACTTATTTTAATTGATACTCATCTTGTCGAATGTAAACTTGCCCAAGAGAACTCCGACCACCTCAACAAAGCACATGTTCAACTGGAAAGCGGGTTACGCCATTTAATGGATGTTTTTCGACCGAGAGAAGCTGACAATGCATCTAAATTTGACCAGCGTTACTGGTGGGCACAGATACAACGATTAGTGGCAAGCAAAAGTCGAATTCCTACCGCAAGACAACGGGAGGTGACACATGCTCTTGAGATGCTTGGAGAAGGAAAATTCACTATTTGTTGGCAGGCTATGGCCGTGGCTTTTTGGACGGATAGTGACGACCAGTCTTATGACAGAACTCAGGAATGGGATTTCTTTTTTCAAGACAGGCAACTGGCAATTGATGTGATTTGTGCTGGTGCAGGAATTATTCTACCCATTTGTAAAGGAGAAGAACAAATCGTACTTCCTTGCTCGGGCAGTACTGTTTGTTTTCCTCAAGATATCGCAGGACAGGAGAATGATAAAGAAACTCTCAGTGAGCAATCTGAAACAAAAGAGCCTGAGTTAAAAGAAAAGGACAACACAGATGCTACACAGCCTATGAAAACAGTCTCTGATGATTCAAAACACGAACAACATGGGAGAGATGTAAACACGCATGAAATCAAAACCGATTCCAATTCAAAGGACTCAATGCCACAGGGGAACATTGATAAGGAAAAAGAGGCGATACATGTAGCAGATGTTGATGAAGACACTGTTGATGTAACAGCGATTCCTGCGGCAGCAATTCCTGAGCGAGTGTTTTTGGGAGAAACTCTTGGAGCTGTTCAGCGTGAGGTGTTCTGGGAATTCGGCCATTCTGGACTTTCTAACCGCCATTTTCTCATTTTTGGACAATCCGGTGTAGGTAAAACGTATGCTATCCAAGCCATCCTTTTGGAGCTTGCTAAATTAGGACAACATACTGCTATTATTGACTACACCAGCGGCTTCCTCAAGAAACACCTTGAAGAAGAGTTCAAGGCAGCCGCCGATCCCAAAACATATTATGTGAAAAAAACACCCTTACCAATAAACCCGTTTCGTCAACGGAGAATGTTATTAGATGAGGATTTCGAAGATATTGAGGATGCATACTCAGTTGCCGGTAGAGTGACCAGCGTTTTCACCTCCGTATATTCATCCTTTGGAGAGCAGCAAAAAGCATTACTCCATAAAGTGATAGAAGCAGGAATTGAATCTTACGCTGATGGTTATAATTTTGAACGTCTTTTAGAAGACTTGGAAAACGATGCCTCTGCAAATGCGGTGACGGTAGCAAATAAACTCACACCGTTAGGGCGGGCCAATTTGTTTCAGGGGAAAAAGGGCAATAGTTGGCAACAAATCTATTCTGACCCAGAATCCAATGTGAATATTTTACAACTTGCCGGCTTATCAAGAGATTTGTCTAAAATGGCAACAGAGTTTATTTTATGGGATTTATATGATTTTGCCAGCAATCAGGGAAGCAAAAATCGTCCGTTACCGATGGTTCTTGACGAGATCCAGAACCTTGATCATCGTCTTGATTCTCCACTGGGTAAATTTCTAACAGAAGGAAGGAAATTTGGGTTAAGTGCTA
>JAJRQL010000138.1 GCA_024280265.1 Deltaproteobacteria bacterium | reverse complement strand
TTTTTTTACTTTGTCAAGGAAAAAGTGTGTCTATTTTGAAAAATAACTGCTTTATTTAACATGCAAAATCCTTACCGGACACTACTGAGGGTGAATATGTCTTTTGAGAAACCTTCCAACTGAGTAATTATATCATTTCTCAGTGAAAGGACAATTGGTGGAAGTACGCATTTTTTTATGGGTAAATATGCGTAGCTTTGCGAAGAGTAGTGAAAGGGTGGTTATGGCGGCTTTGCTGATGTGAATTTTTATTATTTCACGTCACAAACGTTCTTGAGGAAGAAAGCTGTTTGTGAAATGTCTGAAATGTGGAACGTCTGAATAATGAACGATAGTGTTGAGACAATTTGCAGGGTACACCGTTGGTCAGATCTGGTTCTGGCGAATGTGGAAGGTTAGTGTGGCCCCAATAACACGGCTAATACCAGTGTACAGAAAGAATATCAGCCACATAATTTGTAAAAATAAAATAACCATGGGGCTCCAGAGTGAGCGTAACCCAAGGATGAAATTTCCGGCCTCACAATGACTCGGAGGTACAAAATAGAGTAAGGCCAGGCAGAAGAAGATATTGATAAAACCCATAATCTGGTAGGTGGATATTTTCCCCTCACCCCTGTAATCTGCGCGAAATTGTTCTGAAAAAATACGCCAGGCCAGACTGAAGATGGCGCAGAGAGCAAAGGATGCTGCGAATTTCCCTTCAAAAAACAGGTAAATGCCCACAATACCACACTGAATATAGACAAATGAGGTGATCGCCTGAATTGGTAAGACCTTGACCCCCGACAGCCCTGAGGCATAGATTATCTTCTTGGTTCTTCCATGAAACTCCACCCCAAAAGGACCGAGGAGGCGTTTGCTTAAAGGGGATAGTTCGGTGATTGGTTTCCCATAACAACAACCAAAGCTGATACAGGCGAGGCGACCCAGTCCTTCACCTATAATGAAGGACACGGTGAGGGCGGCCATCACCGGAAATAGTGGTATGACGTGATGCACATCTGCATAGAATCCGTTGTAGGTTGTCAGGGTCAGAGTCATGGCATACAGGCCTACCGTGGCTCCTCCGGCTACGGTGAGGGTGTTTTTTTTCTTTTCCACAAGTTTGGCGATAAGTTTTGCGCCAATCAGAGAGAGAATAACCACAAAGGCAATAATCCAGAGACTGATATTCTTATCAATACCAATGGCTGCAAGTAGAACAAAAAATAAGGCCACTGCAGTTACTGTCGCTGAGGCCAGAATAAAACCATAATAGGTAAGGTTTGTGCCAGTCCATCCCCCCGCTCTGGAAGAGGTGTTGCCCCTGGGAATTGCACCTATTATTTGAAAACGTTCCCTTGGTAAGATCTGGTAGGCCTTGAGCAAGAGGGGGGTGCTAATCAGTACAAGCAGTAAACAAATCAAACCGTTAGACATGATAGTATCCTCAGTGTTTTTTCTATTTTATTGTCAGGGGTGTTTTGTGTTTCAATTCGAAACGCGATGGGTGAGCGAACCTGCACATTAGTTTCAACCAAGGCTTTTCCAAATCCGGCACTAAAGCGACTTTTGACATCTGAACGTGACATATGGGCAAGAAGATCATCGGCCATTCTGACCCTGCCTTTCTGAAAGAGCAGGATATCGGTACTGCTGCCTGGTCGGTATAAACTTTTAGGTTGTCCTTTGCGGACAAACATCCCGGGAAGTATCTTTGTCGGGGTATCGTAACGTTTATCCGAGTAGCACTGCACCACTTCACCAATCATCAGGGCTACCACCTCGATCATGGTCACAAATCCGATCTGTGAACCACCCGGTACATCGGTTTGGATTACGGTGACGATCCGCTTGTTCTTGGAGTATGGGGTTACTGTTTCCACCACTGCGCCGGGGTTGCATGAGTGGTAACATCCTGATATTTCGTAAAAGTCAACAACGGTCCCGGTGACAGGAAAGTGGTTGTAATGATATTTGTCAGGAGTAAGGCGGAAGATTGCATAGTCGCCCTTGGTAAAGTGTTTGAGCCATTTTCCGTTTTGTCTGTCTCCCAGTAACTCTTTGTAGTGGAAGAATTTATCCTTTAGGAACAGTTCAGATTGTGTTGATAATGAACCGATAAGGACCCGGCTGTCAGCGGGGGAGACGACTGTATCCAAATCCTCGACCATGGGCCGACAATGCCAATATTGTATTTGGCGCTCAAAAACTTTTCGTGGAGTAGTGAACCAATCGGGGGGCTCAATGCATTCATTAAGATTGACTCCACATCTGGCCAGAAATCGTTTGTTTCCCAGCAGAGATGCGGACAGGGGCAAGTCGAAGTTGCAGAAACCAAGCAGGCTCGACATTCTGGCACTGGTGAGTAGTTCCAGGAGTTTTGGAGAATGTTCTCTGGCCGTTGAATACAGGAAGTTGACAATGCGATCGGCAAACAGCTCTTCCGTCATAATTGTGCTGCTGCTCCGTTCAATGAACTGGTGAATCACTGGTCATTTTCTCCATTATCCCTGCCGGCAAAACTTTCGGCAAGGAGGATCAGGCGGATTATGTTTATGATGTCAGGAGTATCCATAGTATCGTTTTGTGTTTTTTGAAGCCCCGCTGAGAGTGCTTCTTCAAGGGGTAAGCCTGAGCAGAACTTTGTTATCTCTGTCCGTTCCTCGACTGGAAGAGGCAAACGGCTACTGGCCATGTCACGAATATCCTGGGCCAGATAGGTGAAACCATCTTTTATATGTTGATGTCGCAGCCTTTCCCGGTAAAAGGTTTCTGAGGCCGTGTTAAACTCCTTGCCACTGAAGGCGAATGGTGTTGTGTTTTCCCCGGTACTCTTCATGATTCCGCTGACAAGTTTACCTTCAGCTGATTGTTCCGTTGGGAAATCAACGCGGTTTTCAAGATCCTTAACAGTTGTTTCCAGCCCCATTATGTCAATGAGGTTTGCACCATCCTGACGAATAAGAGCTACTATGGCCTTAAGGTATTCACGGTTGCCAACCCGTAAATAGCCGGGGTAACGGCGACTGCTGCGGACACCGTTAACTTTGGGTAAGATACGGCTTAAAAAGTGGTTCCTGCTCTTTTTGGCAACAAAGAAGGTGGGGATGGATGCCGCAAGGCCAAATAGAATCTGCCGCCTCTCACTTTCAATGAACGGGGTTGCCGGGATGTCCTCGTGGGTTACTTTCTTTGTTATAATGTATTTGTAGGCTAAGGCGCCGATTAGCATTTGCAGGTTCGCCGCCTCTTTCATGTCGGTAAAATCGTAAAACTGGGAATAATAGCGGGATTCAAAGCCTGAAAACCCCATGTTGTCATACTGACGCACACGGATCAGCTGGTAGAGTGACATGCGTTTATCAAAGAGACCCAATGAGTGGAGGTCTTTTTTTAGCCTTTCATCGTTACCCAGGGTACCATCCTGACTGTTGTTTTTACAGGTTGACAGGAGGGATATTGGATAGTCAAGGATCCTGCAGTCGGCAACAAAATCACCCTTGAGCCTGAACATACCGCGAACAAAACGATCCAGGGATACCGGGCCAAAGGGCGTAAGGGCGTGTCCAAAGACTCTGTTTTTGGCTTTTTTTCGCCACCTTCGCCAGAGCATACGCAGGTGGGTATAATCGAGTTGGTGGGGGAGGAATCCCAGGAGTTTCTCTGGATGAAAATCCTCATAATCAAAGCGATATGGATCAGCACTGTAGTTCCCGACAAACAGTGGCAGGAAATGTTCCATTATCCTGGCGTGGAGATCACCAAGGTATTTTTCATGTCTGGCGTCAAAATCCGTGGTTGAAGATCGTAACAGGTTGGTGAGTTTCTTACTGCCTAGACTGATATGGGTGCCATTGTTGGAAAGACCAACATTTGAGGTCTGGGGCAGAACAACGAGATTGTTGGTGATAATACCAGCCTCTCGCAGTTTCATGACTCCGTTCAGGTGACTGCGGCTCAGAACCTGATGGCATAGAGCCATATAATCTTGTTTCTGCTCACCTTGGTTCCATCCAGAGAGACAGGGGCTCATAAAGAGTTCCCGATAGAACGCATCTGAGATGCAGTCGTTGAGTTGTCTTTGGCGGATGGGAGGGTGAGGGGAAAAAAAGAGCATGGCCTTCTGGCCATGCTCCAGCAGGCCGAATTTCTTATTGGCGTAATTCAGCAGCAGTGTGCACAGTAAAAAACGTTTTGCAGCTTCTCTCGCTACCCTGTTGCCCACACCACCGGCAGTCGGGCTGCTTGAGATATGAAATGATGTGGTCTCAGGAGAGGTGTTGTCGCTTATGAAATGGGGCATAAGTCTTGTGGCAGTGGCCCGGACAACCGCACCTCCACCAGTGCCGATAACGTCGGCCAGGGAGAGCTTTAACAGATAACTGATAGGGAGTCTGAACCACTTGTCACCTTTTACGTTAAGGGTGAAACGATCAATATCTTTCCGCTTGGGGCTGTCAGGATTGTTTTTATCGGCTCGAAGATCATGGTCTATAACGGCGAGGGCGTATTTATTCAATCTGTGGCAGGGGAGGCGAACCCAGCTATTCTCCCACACTTTATCCGGATTGTTGTCAAGGTAATCTGTGAGTTTGTCCAGGGCGGCGGTAGCAGTATCACCGCTTCTCACCCTTCTTTTGATGTTGGCATAATATCTTGAAGAAATGATGGTATCGGGTAGATCAACATCTGAGGCTTGCCCCATCACCGCCACTTGTAATTCATTTTCGCAGCCGGCAGTGACATCGGTAGCAACATATGGAAAATGCCGGGAGTCTTTGGGGTTGATATTCAGTAACCGTAAACATTCGGCCAGGGTTGGTGGGCTTTCTTTGGTGGACTGCCCGGAGTAATGGGAGGCAAAAACAAGGGGCATCAAGTTACACCTCCACAGGAGCTGTGTGGGGTGATGCCGGAAGAGACATAAAAACTAAAGCACCAAAAGCACTGCAAACACCACATATTATTTATCCTCTAGTATTGATTTACTTCATCATTACCTGCAGGATATTAAGAAACTATTAGCGTATGATTAGAGTTTGTTGATTAGCAAGGTGGTTTTCAGGTGCTCGGTGCTCATTTTTATAAGATAAGATTTCTTTGAAACGCCTTGCCGGAGCAGTACAGATGGGACAGTGTTTCGGGGCATGGTCTTCCATGACAAAGCTACAGAAGGAGCAGATATGGTAATTGCAGGTTTTTTCTCAGGCTTTGATAAATACGTGAAACCTTCGCTGATTGGGTAAAAATGCTGATTCCATGGCCACTTCTTTTGTGTTTGCGGCGATTCGTGTTGCCTGTGTATAGTGTTAGTGTTCAACAAGTTCAGGGAGCTCCTGGTTGAGGGCCATTTCAAGGTTCTGACTGTTGCTTCCAATTTGGCCCCGCAACTGGAGGAAAAAGCGGGTGGCCTGGGCCTCTACTGGTGTTGTTTGTGGAAGCCTTGAGATAATTTGGTTCAACTTGGATTCGGGCTTTGATGTGCTTCATCTCTTTATCCTGTCCAATACTGATTTTGTGCCATACTTTATAATTCCTGCAATAAAAAAGCAGGTAAGCGAGATACGAGACTCCGAGAACACATGAAAGTGAAGTGGTGTCAATGCGTTACAAATGGCAACGAGGGCCTTACTTGCAGTTTGCCTGCATTAGACTTACCACCAAGACACTTACACCCCCTGAGGTGCAGAAAAGAGTGTAGAGACTTTAAAAAAAATTCCGACTTGTCGGGTTAGACCTGTCCCGAATCCGTGACTGTTTGTTGCTGCAACGGTTGTTTGAGCCAAAACCCCTGACTCAATGCAACTCCGAAAAAATTACAAAACCTGCAAGATATTGAAACAGAGTGAAGGATTCTTTGAAAAATATCCAGCCAAGAAGCACTGTAAAGAGCGGGATCAGGTTTATGTAAATGGATGCCTTGCCAGCATCCATTGCAGAGAGTGCGTAATTGTAGGCTCCGTAGGCAAAAAGAGTCACAGCAATGCCCAGATAGATGATGGATGCGGTGGGGACCAGAAGAAAGGTATCAGGAACAGGAACCCCTGGAAGCGCCAGCATTGGCAGGAAAAAAATTGCGCCCACCCAGGCTTGAACTGCTGTGAGAAAGAGTGGAGAATAACGACTGGTTAATTTTTTAATGGCCAGAGTGTAGGCAGTAGCACAGATCATGGCCAGAAACTCGTAGAAATTTCCAAGCATCGGAGCAGGTGCCTGGAGGCTGGTTTCAGCCCCAATACTGAGACCAAGGGCACCTGCCATGGCCAGTCCCAGGCCAGTTATGTTCTGTAGAGAAAATTTCTCGGCCAGAAAAAGAGCTGAGGCCACGGAAACCAGCAGAGGAAGCATGGTGGTGATCATGGAAGCCTGGGATGCGGATGTGTTTTTCAGGGCAAGAGCTTCAAAAATGAAGTATAAACAGGGCTCACAGATGGCCATGAAGGCCATGAGCTTGAAATCCTGGTGCCGGATGCGGATGTGTCGAAAGCGGGGTAGCAGAAAAAGGCATGCCAGGGACGCCACCAGCATTCGTCCTGCAATCACTACCATGGGATGATAATCTGTGAAGGCGATCTTCAGTGCAATGAAGGAACTTGCCCAGAGGAGGGTAGCCAGCAGCAGGGAGAGGACTGGCAGAATTTTAGAGTGGCCACTTTTCATTGGGACTGTCTACAGATAATTTTGATATTTCTATGGGAATGCTTATTACTGATGTATCCTTTTTCTGGGAACGTCCGGGAAAAAGCAATCAGCTTATATCGTTTATGCAGGAAGTCAAGCGATCATCAATTAATCAGCTGTTCGATTTAATCAGAAATGCGATACAAAGTCAGTGTATTTAATATAATAATAGCCATATTCGTTTTTATTGGTTTTGTTTCACCTCTCCAGGCGCGGATTCCTGATAAAGGCTATGTTGAGACCTTGAAGGCTTTCAGCAGGGTGGCCTGCGAAGATGAGGATCTTTTTGAATTTAACAAGGGCCTGATTCGCTCCCTTAATTATACCAATAAACGGGCTTTGAGGGCCTTTGCAAAGATAGATGCCATTCCAGCTGATGACTTAGTGGCTGCTCTCCGGCGGCTGGTGACTGAAAAAATCAGCTTTGACAATCTCCTGCTCCTGGAGCGGTTTGTGACCCTGGAGGGTGTTGATGCGTCTCTTGCGTGGCAGTTTCTGGAGAGGCTGAGTACCCTGGGGTACGCTGAAAGGCGAGTAATGAGTGCCTTTGAACTGGTTGATGTGGTTACTGCCACTGAAATTATGGAGTACATGGGGCGCATAGAGGCGATGGGGGAGCCGGCAGGCTGGGCTTTGAAGGCCTTTCTACTTCTTCCGGGACAGAGTCGGGAAAGTGTTGCCAGGGGCATTGATATGGTGGCCGGCATGAATGAAAAACAGCAATGGGCTGTGGAACAGTGCTGCAGGGTTTCCGAGATGAATGCCTATCATGCCATAGAAATCATGGAGCTGATAGCAGGGCTCTCAAGAAGTGATGCCTGGAATGCGCGTGGATTGTTTAAGCAGGATATCACCCCCCGCATGGCGCTGTCCTGGACAAAATATTACTTCAGTGAAAGTCAGCAGGATAAGGAGTGGCTCTTTTTTGCCCAATCTCCTGCTGATAAGGCCATCCTGCTCAAGGGGCTGGCCGAATCATCCGATTATCTGACCTGGAAAATAAACGATCTCCACTCTGTGACCGATTTGCGTGGTCGTGAGATTTCGGCAGCAGCTCTTAAGACCAGTTCTGCGGCTGCCCTGGAAACTCTGTGGAATCGCCTGGACTGGAAGGTTCGGGAAAAGTATAAGGAATCGTTTTTTACAGCACTGAAAAGCGGAAAGAAAGGCACGGCCATCGTTGTCCTGCGCAAGGCAACTGCCAGGGCCCGTATGCAGGTGGCCTATGATGCCACAACAGTGAATATTTATATCCTTCTCTCCAGAGGGAGTGAGTTGTATGATTCATCATTCAGGGATATTCTGGTGCCGGTGCTTAAGGATCGTATTGATAAACGGTTCGGGGCGAATCTTCTCTACTTTCTCCTGGAGGTTGATCCGGAAAATAACCACGTTTCAGATTTCATTATTAGCCTGGCTCAACGTGGTAAGCTGGCACTCTTTTTTCCGGATGATCCAGTTGAACAGAATCAGGTACTTGACCTTGTCATGCAGTCAGCCTTTCAGGATGAAAACAGCCTGATCCTTTTCTCGGCTACTTTTATGACCCTTCTGGAAACCATTGAACCTGATACCCGCAGTTATCTTATTGCCCAGATGCTGTCAGCTATCCGAAAAAAAAACACCATATTTACCAAGCAGTTGCGGGTTATACTGCAATATTATCTGGAGTACTATTCAGAGTTTGTAGGAGATGTGGATAAGATTCGTATCCGGATGATGATGTATGAGTATGGTGCAATACCTCTGCAATATTACGCAAAGACAGCCTTTGAGGAGTGGAAGGCTGATGGCAGACTTTCAAGCCTTTCAGTTTTTCATGATGATGATGACGGGAGACAGTCCTATCTTTCAAATTGTCGTTTTTTGAGTAATCAGGGATATCGTCCCAGGCTTTCAACATCTTTTAACCTTGGCGTATCTGGGAAGGTTATCGCCCGAGGGGCAGAGCTGATAAAATCGCATGCGTTAAAACCAAGTGCTGCTCTGTCGGGCCTGTTTCGACTTCAGTCAAGAAATCCGCTGGTGTTGGATTGGGTGAAAACAGTCAACTCCATTGAGATTTCTCACTCCGTGTACATCTTTCAGGGAAAACTGTTTCAGGAGAGGCTTTTGAAACAATTTCTAACGGGTGGTCATGAGATGTTTGCTCAGCGCGGGCACAGTTACTGGCGTACCGAGCAGCTAATAGATCCTATCTCAAATCTTGTGGAGAATGGAGCTGTGACCGCTGCGGAGCTTGGAGCAAAGCAGCGTTTTATGAGCCTTGGTTCCTGCGGTGGTATTCGTGCTTATTCCGAGCTTGCCACCCTGTTTAACAATAATGTGGATATCCTTGCCACCGTTGGTACCGGGAAGGCTGTCATCAACAACCCCTATAACGAGTTTCTTTTTGAGACCGTGGCAAAGGCTGAGAAGGATCTCAGCTGGGATGACATTCAGGAGCGTTCAGCAAAGATATTCAAACGGGGGCTGGGGGAGGATTATCTGCAGCCGGGTTCCCTTCCTGCGATTCTTCACAAGATAATGGATCAGAAAAGCATAGATAATGGCACTCATTAAACGTACTGAATTGCCCTCGCTACTGAACGGAATTGGGCAGGCCGATGGGGATGATTTCCCACGGATAGCACTCTTTTTCGGAGAGCGTTATCTCTGTCGTGAAGCAGCGGATATATTTCAGAAGTGGCTTCTTGCAAGACCTGCAGGGGGGACTGTGAATGTCATTGATGGTGACGGAGAGGACTGCGGCAGAACCCTTGGACAGTTACGGAATTTCAGTCTGTTGCCGGGACTGCAGATTTTTCGTGTTACTGACAGCAGGTTGTTTCATTCCAAAAAAGTCGCCTCTTCTATCTGGGGCCGGGTGGAACAGGCAAAGGCCGGTGGAAAAGATGCAGCCTGTCGCAGGCATCTGCTCTCTTTCCTTTCCCTGGCAGGACTCACCCCAGATGACTCGCTCGGTGAGATGAGTGGAGAGCAGTGGCAGGGACTTTTCGGTTTTTCCAGGCCTGATGGTGATTTGAGCTGGGCTTCCGAACTGCTTGCTGAAGCTTCCCCATCTGCAAAAACAGGGCTGGCTTCAGATATAGCCGGTGGTTATGTTGAAGCCTTTAAGAAGGGTGTTCCGCCTGCGAATATACTTATTCTCTGTGCTGAAGCTGTTGACAAACGCAAACAGCTATTTACCTTTATTAAGAAAGAGGGACTTGTTGTGAATTGTTCTGTGGCAAGTGGCGCCAGTGCTGCAGCCCAGAAGGGACAAAAAGAAGTTTTGCGGGAAATGGTTTTAAAAAGCCTGGAGGCCTTTCAGAAGAGAATCGCTTCCAAGGCCATGGAGGCATTGTTTGAACGGGTTGGCTTTCACCCGGTAGCTGTGGTCATGGAAACCGAGAAACTGGCTCTGTTTGTTGCTGATCGTGATCTTATTACCATTGAAGACCTTGATGCCATGGTGGGGCGTACCCGCGAAGACGCTCTGTTTGAACTTACTGATGCATTTGGAAAACGTCAGGTGGCAAGAACCCTGTTGGTATTAAACCGGTTACAGGATCAAGGGATACACGGTCTGGCAATTCTTGCCACCATGCGGAATTATCTGCGAAAGATGCTTATTTTCA
>JAJRQL010000137.1 GCA_024280265.1 Deltaproteobacteria bacterium | reverse complement strand
AGTGGGGATATCAGTCCGGTGTCGGTGCTAAAAATGGAAACGGAGATGGAAAAAGAAAAAAAGGCTTCCCTTGCAGAGTTGAATAGAGTATTATCCATGGTTTTTCTTGCCTTAGTTTATCTGGTAAGGATTTTCGAAGTGCCTAATATTTTGATTTTTTAGTCCTTTGCAGAGTGATGTTCCTGTACTCGTGTGGATGCTGTTCCGGATTGTACATTATTTTTAGGCCTGTTTTTAGTTCGGACGGATTTTGAAGTGGGGGGAAGGTAGCTTCGATTGGTTTAATTGTTGAGTAAGGAGTTGCAGAATGCTGTGGCTCCTTATTTTTTTATTTCATATTAAGTTCGCTTAGGGTGGACTGAGCCGGCTTTCCGGCAGGAAGAATCTGGTAGAGGGTAGCAGACATGAGTGTAGATTTAAGCAATGTGCGAAATATCGGGATCAGTGCCCATATTGACTCAGGGAAAACAACCTTGACTGAGCGCATCCTGTTTTATACCGACAGGATCCACGCAATCCATGATGTTCGTGGAAAAGATGGAGTCGGTGCAAAGATGGATTCCATGGAGCTCGAAAGAGAGCGTGGTATCACAATTCAGTCGGCTGCCACCTACTGTAACTGGAAGGGTGTTGATATTAATATCATTGATACTCCCGGTCATGTTGATTTTACGGTAGAGGTTGAGCGTGCCCTCCGGGTGCTTGACGGTGCAGTGCTTATTCTCTGTTCTGTTGGTGGTGTACAGTCACAGTCTATCACTGTGAACAGGCAGATGGATCGTTACAACGTTCCCCGTATCTCTTTCATCAATAAGTGTGACCGTACCGGTGCCAATCCCGAGCGGGTCACCGAGCAGCTTCAGGATAAACTGGGCCTGAATGCACACATGCTGCAGCTTCCCATCGGTCTTGAAAGTGAGCTGGAAGGTGTGGTGGATCTGGTGACCATGAAGGCGCTCTATTGTGATGGTGAAAATGGTGAGGTTGTTCGCGAGGAGGAAATTCCGGCAGAGCTTCAGGACGCAGCAGATGAGAAACGTGAAGAGCTGCTCGATGCGGTATCCATGTTTTCCGATGAGCTGATGGAAGCCATGCTCGAAGAGAGGGAGATCAGCATCGAAATGGTGAAGGATGCCGTTCGTACTGGGACCCTGGCCCTTGAATTTTCACCTGTGTTCATTGGCTCTGCATACAAAAATAAGGCCGTTCAGCCCCTTCTCGATGCTGTTCAGTATTATCTTCCCAGTCCAACAGATGTTGAAAATATTGGCCTTGACCTTGAGAAAAATGAAGAGGAATTTGCGGTTACCAACGATTCCAATGATCCTCTCATCATGCTTGCCTTTAAACTTGAGGACGGCAGATACGGTCAGCTCACTTATGTACGTACCTACCAGGGAACCCTGAGTAAGGGCGATACTGTATTTAATACCCGGACTGGTAAAAAAGTAAAAGTTGGGCGTCTGGTACGTATGCACTCCGATGAGATGGAAGAGATTGATTCCTGTGGTGCCGGTGATATTGTAGCCCTCTTTGGTGTTGACTGTGCATCGGGTGACACCTTTACCGATGGTAAAATCTCCTGCTCCATGAGCTCCATGCATATCCCTGAGCCTGTTATTTCACTGGCTGTCATCCCAAGTGACAATAAGGCCCAGGTAAACATGTCCAAAGCCCTGAATCGGTTCACCAAGGAAGATCCAACATTTAAGACCTTTGTAGACCATGAAACCGGTGAGACTATTATCTCAGGAATGGGCGAGCTCCATCTTGAGGTGTATATCGAGCGTATGAAACGTGAGTACGGTGCAGAAGTTGAAGTTGGTGCCCCTCAGGTTGCCTACCGTGAGACCATCTCCCAGCGTGCCGATTTCAACTACATCCATAAAAAGCAGACTGGTGGTTCCGGTCAGTTTGGTCGTGTAGCAGGCTATATGGAGCCTTTGGAAGAAGGTGAGTATGAATTTGAAGATAAGATTGTAGGTGGTGCTATTCCTCGTGAATTTATCAGTTCATGTGATAAGGGTTTCCAAAAGAGCCTTAAGAAAGGAACTCTGTGCGGC
Organism: Deltaproteobacteria bacterium; assembly: GCA_024280265.1. GTDB lineage: Bacteria > Desulfobacterota > Desulfobulbia > Desulfobulbales > Desulfocapsaceae > Desulfocapsa. The sequence goes on along the minus strand of JAJRQL010000137.1, from coordinate 801 downwards.
TCGCCTGTTACCGGTGTCCGCTGTGTCATAAATGATGGTGCGTTCCATGCCGTGGATTCATCTGATGTTGCCTTCCAACTTGCTGCGGTCGGTGCCTTTAAAGAGGGATACATGAAGGCAAAACCCACCATTATGGAGCCGATTATGAAAGTCGCCGTGGAGGGTCCTTCCGAGTTCCAGGGAGCTGTTATGGGGAGCATTAATCAGCGTCGTGGTATGATTATCGGAACAACTGAGGAAGGAAACTACACAGTGGTTGAAGCAGAGGTACCTCTTTCTGAGATGTTTGGTTACTCCACAACATTACGTTCCCTTACTCAGGGAAAAGCTGAGTTTACTATGGAGTTTGCAAGCTTCAAGCCGGTTCCGAAGAGTGTCAGTGAAGAGCTGGTGAAGAAATATCAGGATGAGAAAAAAGAAAAGTAGAGTTTTCTTTTTTGAATAAGGTACAATAATTTTTGTTTCGGGCAGTGCTCCTGCCTGTCAAGGCGGCTTGTATGGCCGCCGCAAATGACTATATAAAAGAGGTAATGCCATGGGAAAAGAAGACCTGGTAGCAAATAATCCGTTACGGGCTCTGGGCCTGGAAAAAGAAGATGGTAACGACGGCCGCCGTGTCGGGCTGGTTATGGCTCGTGCTGGTCTTGGGAAAACAGCAATTTTAGTTCAGATTGCCATGGATTCTCTGCTCCGTGACAACAATGTTTTACACGTCGCCATTGGTGAGAGTTTGGATAAGACCAGAACCTGGTATGATGATATCCTCACCTTGATGAATGGGGAAAAGAAGGTTGATAATTT
>JAJRQL010000008.1 GCA_024280265.1 Deltaproteobacteria bacterium | reverse complement strand
ATTTTTCTCACTGTTGGTGATGTCGATATTCCGGGTCAGATTCCTGCTCGTTTTCGTACACTGTAAACTTTCTGTTAACCACTGGTCATGCCTGGGATTGCGGGAATTATGCCTTTGAGAGTTTCGGATATAGCCAAAAATAACAATTGAATTCCGCCTTCAGGTAACGTCACTGTAGATAAAGTTGCTGAGGAACTTGGCAAGAAGGCCAGAACACTGCAACGGCACCTGAAGGATAAGGAAACTTCACTTCTTTCAATCTTGAATGACTCCAGGATGACTATCGCTAAAACAATGTTAAAGACAGGACTATGGATCTAACTGAAGTTCCATTTCTCCTTATTGACCTTGCCAAACTCAGTACATTCTCAAGACCATTTAAGCGGTGGACAAGGAGGTCTCCGCTACAATTTAAAAAGCAGCCTGAGAAAGAAATCCACCAAAACAAAAAAAAAGCCCTGTTAACCTTGAACAATACTAAGGAAAACAGAGCCTTCAACATTTGAAACATCTGCTGCAACAACAGATATACAAACATACCTTTACAGGAGCTTGGTTAGTGCCTGTCCATGAATGGCCTTTTTCTCTCTACTCTTCGTTGCTTTAAAAATTTTATCATCGGAATATCAAATATATGTCTGCGGTAAAATTTCTTATGCACCTCGATTCATAAGAAAAAATCACATTTCTGAACGGACATTAGTTAATTGCTTCGGAAAGCTTAGATCCGGCCTTAAACTTAGCAACATTTTTAGCTGGAATATCAATAGTTTTACCTGTCTGAGGATTTCTTCCCTTGCGAGCTTCACGTCTGGATACGGAGAAAGTTCCGAAACCAACCAGAGTCACCTTATCACCATTCTTCAAGGTGTCAGCAATGGCTGCGAGAGTACTATTCAACGCTTTCTCAGCAGCTGCTTTTGAAATATCTGCTGCGCCTGCTATATTCTCTACCAATTCCTTCTTGTTCATAAATTCCTCCCGGAAAAACTACGTTTCTAATTAACAGGACACAGACAGAGCTGCTCCCCTTATCTCTTCTATATTTCTTTAATAAATGCCTGATTGATTGTCAAAAGAAAAAAGAGAAATTTCTATTTTAAAAGCGGCTATTCTTTTCAATACAATCCTTTATTATCGCGCTTTTATAGATCAAAAAAAACCGATCAAATCAAATTGAATCACGACTCATAAATAGATCTTTCTCAAAAAACCTTATCCTCGGGGCTGTAAATCAATAAGAACTTTCTCAAACCCAAGCGACTGAAAGAAGTGCATGATTTCAATCCGTACAGGTGATGTCACGAGTAGTTCCACATTGTTCCCAGCCAGTTCAAGTACCACGTTTTTCATACTTGCCCCCGGCCTCACCCTGCATCCGGCAAAATCACGACTCAGAAGAAAATCTTCGCACTTCTCAACGAGCCTCAAGGCAGTTCTTTTTATTGGCTGCCCTTCCGGTAATCGTGTTGCCAGACAGGAGTTGGACGGTTTATCATGATTACTCAGCGAATAAAACTTTGCCAATGCACGAATCTCGTCTTTGTGCAGCCTCGCATCAAGCAGAGGCGTCTGTATTCCAAGTTCATGTATTGCACGAAATCCAGGCCTGTGACTCTTCAGATCATCAACATTACTGCCGTCAAGAACCACTGTACAACCTGTCCCTTCCGAAATGTGCTGAAAAGACTGATACATTCTTTTTTTACAGAAATAGCATCTGTCGGGAGTATTGGCAACAAATTCAGGCCATATCAGGGGGTGAAGTTCAATTTCACGTTTTTGCTTCTGAGTTACACCCAGCTCATTAAGAATCTTATTGGCATTGTTTCGTTCACGTTGACTCACTAGTTCTGAAAGACAGCGCAGCACAATGACTTTCTCTCCACCCAATGCTGTCAATGCTGCATGTAGAAGAAATGCGGAATCGACCCCTCCGGAAAAAGCAACCGCTACACTGCCATAACCTCGAATGGTATCGACAAGGGATGTGAATTTTTTTTCTCTCTCCAAAAACTGCTCCTTACGACTGGTCAGCACCAGGTAGAAGCTCGACTGGTCTGCTGAGGATAAACTTACCATCCATCATCCAAGACTTCAACGTCTCCGCAATTTCTCTTGCCATGGGCAGGCTTGACAGAGGTGCAGTTAAAACTGTTTTGCCATTCACCTCAATACTCCCGATTTTAACTGAGCATAGCTCACCTCACCATAGGTACGGTTTATACCATTTGAGTAATCATAACCATAATCAATTACCTGAGTAAAAAGCTCATCATCTGAAACTCCGGTAGAGGTGGCCATTTCAGCATTTAAGATTGGAATGGGTACCCCCATGCCAACAGCCATGGTATTGCCATAGCCTAAAATTGAGATTCCTCGAATCCAGCGGGCAGACATCTGTTTGAGATCACCCTGTACCATCAGCGTACCTGCAGGCCGCACCGGCGTACCATTTTCATGCCGTGGCGCTCCAGGATTATGCTGCGTCCCATGCCAGGTTACATAGCCAATGCCGCCGCCAAGAAATATTCTCGTACCCACTCCTATTGTTTTATAGTGAGGATCGTTGAAAAGGGGGCTCAACTCACCCGCGCTGCAGTAGTTTGCATTTTTGCAATCTGGCTTTAACGTTCCCATATATGTGTGCACAGTTTTATCAGACAGATTTACTGCACAGTCATAATTCTGATAGCCGTTTCTTGGATTACAGAGCAAAGCATAGGGAAGTTCATCAAGGGTAAACTCCTTTTTCATCTTGGTGGCAAGATAGCAGTCAGTTCCATAGGCCTTGGCCTCAAGGAAAACCTTTTTCCCTGCCAGAAGATCTTCTATCACGTGCCCGCCGCCATAGCGAAATTCCCCGGGATAAACCTTATTTAACGGATCATCTTCAACAGGTTCAGTAGCACCTATATAACAATCAACAGCAGCAAGCCCTGCGTAAGCTGAGACCTTATTGATCCACACTTTAGAGGCCTTAATTGTCGGGGTCATTTGACCAAAATTAATGAAAGCACCGGAGGAGCACATGGGGGAGAAAGTACCGGTAGTAACAACATCTACCTCCCTGGCAGCATCTTCTGCGCCTTTTTCTTTTACGATATCAACCATTTCCTCAGCGGTGACGATTACTGCCTCACCTGCTTTGATTCTGGCATTAATCTCCTCATAGGTCTTTTGTATCGGTGTTTCACTCATCAGTGTACCCAACTTTTGAAAAAAGTGATGGCGTCGTATAAACTCTTCACCTCCTTCGTTGCTTCACATTTTCAATCACTACGACGTACTCTAGTACGCCGAAATAATCGAAAATGTTTGCATCTCAGATGTGAAGTTTTTCGAAGTCTACGCTTATCTACTTAGCCATCTACAATTTCAGGTTTTTACGAGCTTATCAAATATTTGAGCAGCAATAAAAAAGACTAACTTTTCATCTTCATCATACCGCCTGTAAAGGACTATTCACTCCAGTTGAAAGGGTCAGGACAAAACCATCAGTGGAGTTGATTGGTTACGATATGCCCCCCAATAACCATATTCCCTGAATATATCTTGCCATGACCTCTTATTCCAGTGATTTTTTACAACTTGACATACTTTTTTCTTTGCCCTACATTCTCAGCCATTATACCAGATTTTGAAATTCTATAATTTGCAGAGGAATACACATGGCCAGCGACCTCACCCCGGTACGGGAAGGAATAGACAAGATAGACAATACCATCCTTGAACTTCTCAAAGAACGCCTCTCTCTGGCTAAAAAAATCGGTCAGCTCAAAGATGAAGATAAACGTGCCAAGTGGGACCCTTTACGTGAACGGCAGATATATGAACGCTTAGCTGAGCTGAACAATGGAGTATTTCCCGACAATGCACTTCATTCTATCTTTCATGAGATCATCCCCACCTGCAGGCTCTCCCAGCAAAAGATCAACGTCTCCTACCTGGGACCGGAGGCGACATTCACCCATCTTGCCGGTGTAAAATACTTTGGTCACTCCGCAACCTACACGCCAATGGAATCAATCGCAGATGTGTTTTCAGAAGTTGAAAAGGCAGAACGCAGTATGGAATTGCACCCGTTGAAAATTCCATCGAAGGGGCAGTATTTTCGACCCTGGATTCCTTTATGCAGTACCGTACCAAGATCTGTGGCGAGGTCAGGATGGAAATCACCCACAACCTGGTATGCCAGTCAGGGGATATCAATGACATTCAAACAGTCGCCTCCCATGCCCAACCCCTGGCCCAATGCCGGGAGTGGCTGAGAAAGCACCTGCCTTCCTGCCCGACCTTACCTGTGTTTTCCACAGGAGCTGCGGCCCAGATGGCCTCAAACAACCCTAACATAGGTGCGATAGCCTCTTCACTTGCCATCAAAACCTACGACCTGCAGGTGGTGGTTAAGGGAATTGAGGATTACCGTGGCAACACCACACGTTTTCTGGTGATTGGCAAGGAGTCGCCATCATCCAGTGGAGCTGACAGAACCTCTCTTCTCCTTGGCCACATGGATCGCCCCGGCGCCCTCAATGAAATACTCAGTGTCATTGCCCGAGCAGGGATCAACCTCGCCAAGATCGAGTCCAGGCCTATCAAAGGTAAGCAGTGGAAATATCTATTTTTCCTTGATCTTATGGGCCACATAGAAGATAAAAACATCAAAGACTGCTGCAAGACCCTCAACGCACTCTGTTCCTATTTTGAGTGGCTTGGTTCCTATCCAAGATCAGACGAATCAGCCTCCGATGCGTGACATCTGACCACTGCAGTTCAGCCGATCTTCTGCAAGGGTATGCCCCTTGGGCTTATCAAGTATGGTCTGTTTAATAAGACATCTTATTTCATCGTCAGTTGCTCCTGACCGCAACAATGTTTTCAAATCCGCTTCACGGTCATGAAGCAGACAGGCACGCAACCGCCCAGCCGAGGTAAGGCGCAGCCTGTTGCAGGTATCACAGAAATGATGGCTGATGGGACTGATAAAACCGATCTTTCCCTTCAAGCCATTTTCCGCTGTAATTGTATAAACCCGTGCTGGTCCGTCCATGCGACATCCTGGAAATTGCTCAAGCTTCCCAAATTTTCCAATCTGCTTTTTTAAATCCGATGAGGAAATATAAGATGCCCTATTCCAGGTGGAATGATTACCAACGGGCATAAACTCAATAAACCGAACCTGATACGGTTTTTCCCCTGCCAATCGTGCAAAATCGACAAATTCATCATCATTCACGCCCTGCATTGCCACCACATTGAGTTTCACATCAAAACCCAAACTCGCAGCAGTCTCTATTCCCTGCCACACCTGCTCAAACATATCAGATCCGGTGATATGCCGAAAGCGCTCTGCCTTCATGGTATCTAATGAAATATTCAACTTTCGTATTCCCGCATCATACAGACCAGCAGCTTTTTCATGGAGAAGAACTCCATTAGTAGTAACACGTATCTCGTCAAGTCCGTCAATATCTGCCAGGGATCCGATAAAATCCATAACCCCTCTGCGAACCAGTGGTTCACCACCGGTCAGCCGAAGTTTGTTCATCCCCATCTTCACAGCAAGTTTCACAATGCGGAGCAACTCTTCAAAGCTGAGCAAATCTTCATATTGTAAAAGGTGCAGCTTATGCTCGCCATCTTCAGGCATGCAGTAGACACAGCGAAGATTACAGCGATCGGTAAGTGAAAGACGGAGGTAGGAAATAGTTCGGGAGAACATGTCGACCAGTTCCCCTGGATCCTTTACAGTATTTTCCTGTTTATTCATAGTTATATCGGTAAAGTCATCCTTAAAGTATACATATCAGTACCCGTACCAGTAATCATTACTCCACTGCTCATTATGATGTACCATTGACTTTGGGAGTAACTACTAATATATTGGCATCCTCTTACCCTGATTATCCCTTTTTTGCCAGCAGTTATTTACGCTATTGGCAGGAGCTTAACATTTAACCACCATACAACTCAAATGCTGACCCTTGGAATTGAAAGCTCCTGTGATGATACTGCCGCGGCAGTACTGAAAGACACTGACACTCTGCTTTCATCTGTACTTACCAGTCAGGACCAGATCCACACTCGTTTTGGTGGAGTTGTACCGGAACTCGCCTCGAGAAGTCACCTCGAGGCAATTGTTCCTGTTGTCAATGAGGCGCTCAATCGTGCTGACATCCGACTCCAGGAGATCGACCTGATTGCAGTCACCCAGGGACCAGGACTGATCGGCTCCCTACTTGTTGGGTTTTCCTATGCAAAGGCGCTCTCCTGTGTCACTGGGATCCCCCTTGTTGGGGTAGATCATATGGCTGGTCATATCCTCTCCGTTTTTTTAGAAGAGACCCAGCCGGAATTCCCCTTCATCTCCCTGGTGGTTTCAGGTGGAACCAGTTCCATCTATCGGGCTGACAGCTTCACCAGTTTTTCCCTCCTGGGAAGAACCCGAGATGATGCTGCAGGAGAGGCTTTTGACAAAGTTGCAAAGTTGTTGGGATTTCCCTATCCCGGAGGCCCGATCATTTCCCGTGAGGCAGAATCCGGCGATGCAGATGCCATCACATTCCCCCGATCATGGCTGGAAAAGGAGTCCCTTGACTTCAGCTTTTCAGGACTGAAAACTTCTGTTTTGAACCACTGTAATCGCGAGAAACAAAAAAACATCCCGCTACAAATCGCAGACATCTGTGCCTCATTCCAGGAAGCCTGCATTGAAGTCCTTGTTGAAAAGACATTACTTGCTGCAACCCTGGAAAATGTCAATTCCGTAGTTCTCGGCGGCGGGGTCTCATCCAACCCCAGACTGCGCCACTTCATGAACCAGCGCTGCGCCGAAGAAGACAAAAAACTCTATATTCCACGTCCATCACATTGTACTGATAATGCTGCAATGATCGCGCTTGCAGGCATACACTTTCAGAACAATGATTCCAGTCTATCCCTTGGCAGTGACGTCTACTGCAGATCATCTCTTACCTGAAACCCATGAATCCCAGACGGACAATATGCTATTATATTCTGAAACTCACACGACTGAAAGGAGGTCCGCAATCTCTCGCCCGAGGAACCTCCATAGGAATTTTTTTCGTGATAACCCCGATACTCCCCTTTCACACTGTGATAAACCTTCTAGTGACATTCCTCACCAGAACATCAACAGTAGCATCCCTGCTCGCCTCCATGCTTGTATACAACCCGTTTACCTATATACCTCAATATTATCTTTCCATTGTAATCGGCAATGCTGTAACACCCTATAATTTAACATGGGAGCGAATGAAGATCATACTGGACACCCTGCTTCACACATCTGACATAATGGCACCCCTCACCCTCCTTGCAGGTATTGGCAGTGAGGCCATAACTATTCTGCTCGCAGGTGGAACCATACTTGCGCTGCCATTCACCATTGCCAGCTACTTTTTATCTCTGCGTTTATTTACATCAAT
>JAJRQL010000136.1 GCA_024280265.1 Deltaproteobacteria bacterium | reverse complement strand
TCTTCCTGCCTGGCAATGGCATGATGGAGCATCAGAAACTGTCCTATGAGAGTGGCTAGGATTTCAAGGAAGCTCATATCCTCTTCAAAGGAAATCTCAGGGCCAAAAAGACGGTCAACGGTAAGTACACCCACTGGGATCTCTTCAACTTTCACAGGAACACCAAGGAATGAGTGTTCTTCTTTTTTGAGCTGCTTCCTTGCTCCTGTTCTATTTCAAAAGAGAGGGTCGCTGTGAATGTCCGGCACTATACATGCGGATCCGGATTGGAAAATCCGGCCACATATTCCCTCTGAAATCCCGTATATTCCACGTTGTTCCTCTTCCACACTGAGACCATAGGACGCTTTGATTGAGAGTTGTTTCCGAGTAGGATCGTATAGAACCAGGGTGGCCCTTTCCATTTGCAGTGTGTCGTGAAGTACCTGCAGTATTCTGCTCAGAGTGGTGTCGAGGTGGACAGCACGCCCGATGAGTTTACACACCTCTGAGAGTGCCTTGATTTTGAGGGTTTCGACATGGTGCCCTCCCAGGGGGGAAGGGTTGTTTAGTATGTCTGACATAATACTCAGTCTCCAGGTTTTTGTCTTATCTTCAAAACCTTACTAAGCATAAACAATGCCATAGTTGTAATGGTTTGGAAATATTGCCAAAAATAGAATGAGACCTTCTTTGTTCCATTTTTTTTTATTACAAAATTGTACTCCCGTTGTGGGTTGGCTGTACTTTTTTGTCTCTTTTTTTACATACAGAATTCCCGGAAAACAGTCACAAGAGTGATAATTATTTTTGGCTTGGGCCGTCTTCTACCTTTTTGTTCCATTCATTCCATAATGTCTTGTTTGACACCAAAGAGTTTCGGATAGGGGATAGCCTGAAAATCACCCTGCCGCCCCTATCTCACTGTAGTAGCGAACATCGCTCTGTTTTTGGGGGAATGGCATGCTAATTGATTAAGGACTTGTGACAAACGACAACTGAATTTCTCTTGGAAAAGAGAATGTTTTATAAATCTGGCAAGCAAAAGATGACATGCTGCCGTAGATCTCAGAAGGAGAAAGAAAATGGGAAAAGTAGCTAAAATGAGGAAAGTAGCCATTTATGGAAAGGGCGGCATTGGAAAATCTACCACAACACAAAATACTGTGGCCGGGCTTGTTGAGCTTGGTCGGAAAATAATGGTTGTTGGTTGTGACCCCAAGGCGGATTCAACCCGTTTGCTTCTTGGTGGTATGGCACAGAAATCTGTTCTTGATACCTTGCGTGAGGAGGGTGAGGACGTCGAACTTGAGGATATCAGAAAGGCAGGATATGGCGGCACCTGGTGTGTTGAGTCTGGAGGCCCCGAACCAGGGGTTGGTTGTGCAGGTCGTGGAATCATAACTTCCATTAATATGTTGGAGGCTTTGGGAGCCTATGAAGAAAGCGAAGGTCTTGATTATGCCTTTTATGATGTACTGGGTGATGTTGTTTGCGGTGGATTTGCCATGCCAATTCGTGATGGGAAGGCTGAAGAGATATACATTGTTGTCTCCGGAGAGATGATGGCCATGTATGCAGCCAATAATATCTGTAAGGGAATTGTCAAGTTTGCTCAGTCGGGTTCTGTCCGTCTTGGTGGACTGATCTGCAACTCTCGTGCAGTGGATAATGAAGCGGAGATGATAGGAAAACTTGCCGAGATGATAGGAACGCAAATGATTTATTTTGTACCGCGTGACAACGATGTTCAGAGGGCAGAAATTAACAGAAAAACAGTTCTTGAATGGAATCCTGAGGTTCCACAGGCCGATGCCTATCGTGGGCTTGCCAGGGCCATAGACGAGAATGAGACTTTTGTTATTCCCAAACCTCTTGAAATTGAAGATCTTGAAAAACTGCTCATGGATTATGGCCTGATGGAAGCAGCCTGACGGGAAACTCGCAGCTGGAAACAGCATGAACTCAAAAATGGCCAATATATACAAATGAAAAAGTGGCAGCCAGGCTGACCACAACGCTGGAGATACAATTATGATGCTTATGATTCGTTCAATTATTCGTCCCGAGAAGGCTGATGCTGTTATGGCTGCTCTCATGGATGCAGGTTTCCCTGCTGTAACCAAATATGCTGTTGCCGGGCGCGGTAAACAGCGTGGTATTAAAATAGGGGATATCACCTATGATGAGCTTCCCAAGGTAATGCTGATGAGTGTTGTGGATGCTGCTGATAAAGATTTTATCATTGATACCATCATGGATGCTGCACGCTCTCCCGGCAAGGGGGCTTTTGGTGACGGGAAGATATTTGTCACTGAAGTGGAGGAAGTTTATACCATCAGCTCGGGTAAAAAAGAGGCTGGGGAAAATCTTGAGGAGGCTGCTGCATGAAAGAGGTCATCGCCGTTGTGCGAATAAATATGATGAACCAGACCAAGCAGGCACTTTCGGACTGCGGTGTTGATGCCTTTTTTGCCCATGAAGCTCATGGGCGTGGAAAGGGATTTGTCAATCCCCAGGTTCTTGAAGGTGTCGAACAGGGGTACGAAGAAGCAGCTTCTGTACTGGGTGAGAAGGGGAAACTCTATCCAAAGCGTCTTCTTACTGCGGTGGTTGATGACAGTATGGTCAAGTGCGTGGTGGATACCATTATCAGCACTAACCAGACAGGGATGCCGGGAGACGGGAAAATCTTTGTTATGCCTGTGGCCGATGCGGTGAGAGTGAGAACAGGAGAAACAGGGGAAGAGGCCATTAAGTAATCCTCAACTAACAAAGAAGAAAAACAGGGAATCATCCAGAATATAAGGAGTATGGAAATGGCAACATCGACTGCGTCAAAAAAGGTGCAATGGACGCCCACTGATGTCAAAGCGGAATTATTGAAAAAATACCCGCCCAAGGTGGCTCGTAAACGTGCTAAACAAATAATGATAAATGAAGCTGCTGATGGAGGGAGTTCTTCGCAGATAACAGAAAATGTTCGTACCATCCCCGGGATTATAACCATGCGCGGCTGTACCTATGCCGGCTGTAATGGCGTTCTCATGGGGCCAACTAGAGATATTGTTAATCTGGTGCATGGACCGATTGGTTGTGGTTTTTATGCCTGGCTTACCAGGCGTAACCAGACCGATGCCGGACCTGATGGGGAAAACTATATCCCATATTGTATATCAACGGATATGCAGGAGCAGGATATTATTTTTGGTGGAGAAAAGAAGCTGGCTCTGGCCATACAGGAAATTTATGACATTATGCACCCAAAATCCATTGCGGTTTTCTCAACCTGCCCCGTTGGTTTGATTGGGGATGATGTCCATGCAGTGGCCAAAAGTATGACGGAAAAACTAGGTGATTGCAATGTGTTTGCTTTTTCCTGTGAGGGGTACAAGGGTGTGAGCCAGTCCGCTGGGCATCATATCGCAAACAACCAGGTGTACAGGCACGTTATTGGTGAAAATGATGAGCCGGTGAAAGGTGAGTACAAGGTAAACCTTCTTGGCGAATATAACATTGGTGGTGATGCCTTTGAAATTGACAGGATTTTGGAAAAATGTGGGATAACGCTTACCCTGACTTTTTCCGGAAATGCAACCTATGACCAGTTTGCCACTGCCCATCAGGCCGATTTGAGTATGGTTATGTGTCATCGTTCAGTCAATTATATCGCTGATATGCTTGAAACAAGCTTCGGAATTCCATGGATAAAAGTGAATTTTATAGGAGCGAATTCCACGGCAAAATCCCTGCGGAAAATTGCAGCCTATTTTGAAGACCAGAAATTGATAGATCGTGTGGAAGAGGTTATTTGCGAAGAGATGCTGGATGTTGAGACGGCTGCCAGGGATGTGCGGGGCAGGACAGAAGGGAAGACGGCCATGTTGTTTGTTGGTGGCTCCAGGGCGCATCATTACATCGAACTCTTCAATGAGCTTGGCATGAAGATCCTTTCCTCAGGGTACGAATTTGGACACCGCGACGATTATGAAGGTCGCCAGGTTCTTCCAACCCTGAAGGTGGATGCCGACAGCAGGAACATAGAAGAAATAGAAGTTGAGCCCGATGAAAAAAGATACAAGCCGCGCAAAAGTGAGGAACAGTTGGCGGCTCTTGAAAAATCTGGGGTGAAGTTTAAGGAATATGAAGGTCTTGCACCGGACATGGAAGAAAATACACTGATTATCGATGACTTGAATCAGTATGAAGCGGAAAAACTTGTTGAACTGATGAAGCCAGATCTCTTTTGTGCGGGAATCAAGGAGAAGTTTTCAATTATGAAAATGGGTGTTCCCATGAAGATGCTCCACAATTATGACTCCGGTGGTCCATACGCAGGGTTCAAGGGTGCAGCAAACTTCTATTATGAGATCGACAGATTGCTGAGTTCAAATGTCCGGGAGAACTTGAAAGCTCCATGGCAGGAAAACCCTGAGCTGACCGGCGCGTACGTCTGGGAGTAAAGGAATCCTGGAAAGAGCAGTTACGTGGATTGAAAAAAGAAAACAGGATAACAGATTATAAAAACGTACTAAGAGGTATGTGCCAATGTTACTACGTCATACACCAAAGGAAATTGGGGAGAGAAAGGCAGTAAACATCAACCCCGCCAAGACTTGTCAACCAGTGGGAGCCATGTATGCGGCCCTCGGCATTCACGGTTGTCTTCCCCATTCGCATGGGTCTCAAGGATGTTGTTCGTATCATCGTTCGGCCCTGACCCGTCATTACAAAGAACCAATTTCGGCTTCCACTTCTTCTTTTACGGAAGGGGCATCGGTTTTTGGTGGTCAGGCCAATCTGCTGCAGGGAATCAATAATATTTTCTCTGTCTATGAACCTGATGTCATAGCTATCCATACCACCTGTCTTTCTGAGACAATTGGTGATGATCTGCCGCAGATCAAGAAGAAGGCGGAACAGGAGGGGAAGATTCCCGAAGGGAAATATGTGATAGGAGCCTCAACACCAAGTTACCAGGGATCCCATGTCACCGGGTTTTCCAATATGGTCAAGGCGATGGTGGACTTTTCCGAGAAAACAGATACCAAAAACGGAAAAGTAAATATCATTCCTGGTTGGGTTGAGCCTTCCGATATGGAAGAGATTAAGCGCATGGCGAAACTTACCGGCGTGGACACAATTATGTTTCCAGACACCTCCGGGGTGCTCAATGGCCCAATGACCGGAGAATACAAGATGTTTCCGGCTGGAGGAACCACCATAGAGGAACTGAAGTCCACGGGTGATTCTGTAGGAACCCTGGCTCTTGGCGAATGGTGTTCGGCAGACGCCGCTCGAACGCTTGACAAGAAATGTAAAGTGCCATGCAAGGTGCTGGATATCCCCTTTGGCTTGAAAGCCACCGATCGTTTTGTTGATACGATGCGGACCGTGGCGGGAGTTTCAGTATCCGATGAACTGGTTTATGAGCGTGGACAGCTCGTGGATATGCTAACTGATAATCACCAGTGGACATACAAGAAAAAGGTGGCCATAGCAGGTGATCCGGATCATGTGATTGCCATGGTGGAGTTTCTTTTGACTCTGGGGATGGAGCCGGTACACGTTGTGACGGGAACTCCCGGCAAGAAATTTGAGAAACGTATCAAGGAGTTGACAAAAGACAAGGATTTTGAAGTGAATGTGAAGGCCAGGGGGGATCTCTTTCTTCTCCATCAGTGGATAAAGAATGAGCCGGTGGATCTTCTCATCTGTAATACCTATGGAAAATATATCGCAAGAGATGAAGATGTTCCGCTGTTGCGCTGGGGATTCCCAATTCTTGATCGTCAGGGGCATCAATATTTTCCAACCGTTGGCTATAAGGGTGGGCTTCGTTTGCTGGAGAAGATTCTTGGTCTGCTTCTTGACAGGAAGGATCGGGATTCATCGGAAACAAAATTTGAACTTGTTCTGTAGGGAGGAACAGCCATGTATGACGGAGCGTATCAGGATCATGTGAACATGCATGTAAGGCTTCCTGTTGGTGCAAGATCAAATCATCGCCTGACAGGAGACAGCTCTGAAAAGTTTGATTCCTCTTCTTCAATGTTGCCGGAAGAGGCAGCAGCCTGGGTCAGGGCATTGCGGGAAGGGAAAAAACAAATCCGGTTAATCGAACTGGCAGGGCCTGGAGATGTTTTTGCATCAGCAAGCGTTACGCTTGAATGCCTTGAGTTGTTGCAGTCGGATATCCTGGGAGCTGAACTGATGCTTACCTGTCTCGGGACGGGAGTCGCTGAGGCGGCTCCCGATCTTGCCCGTCTCGGCGTGAAAACAGTGACTTTGCTGGTGGATACCGTGGATATTGAAACGGTATCTGAGTTGTATGACTGGATTCGCCCGGCCAAAAAGACTGTTCCCATGGATCAGGCAGCCGGGTTGCTGGTAGAAGCTCAGGCTGAGGCTGTCAAGACCTTGACGGCAGCAGGTATTAAAGTTGTGATACGAACAAGAGTGCGTACAGGAGGAAATGATGAAGAGCTGGCACAGATCGCCGAACGTATGGCTGAACTTGGTGCCGGTGGCATGGAGCTTGAGGGGGGAGAGGGGGTTGAGTTTGAAAAATATGTTAAGGAGCTGGCAGGGATTCTCCCGGTAACTCTTTATAAAGCTCCTTCGGAACTGCCGCCTCCCAGCAGCCCTCAGACTTGCGAAGATATCAACTTGCCGACAGCAAGCAGTGAACGTCCCAATGTGGCAGTGGTCAGTACCAATGGTATGGAGGTGGATATGCACCTCGGCCTGGCATCGCAGGTGCTTATTTACGGCCCCAGGGAGGATGGGCTGCCATGTCTTCTTATGGCCAGAAAAACACCAGGTACAGGTGGGGGAAAGGAAAGATGGAAGGCTTTGGCCAAAGAATGTCTCCATGACTGCTTCGCCCTGTTGGCCACACATGCAGGAGATGCTCCCCGCAAAGGGCTTGCTCAACAGGGAATCAGGGTTATTCTGACAGAAGACAACATTGAAGGTCTGGTTGATGTTCTTTTTGGTGGCGGCAAAAAGACGAAATGCGAAAAATAGAGGAGAAATAAGAAAATGGCTTTACCGGAGAGAATGATACTTGTCTGCCAGTCCTTTCGTGTACTTGGAGACAAGAAAGGAATTTGTCACAAGGAAACCGACGGGTTCCTGCAATATATAGAAGAGGAGATACTGGATCGTGGGCTGGACTGCCTGGTCAGCGCAACCACCTGTCTGAAACTCTGTGATAACGGACCCATCCTGGTTATTCAACCTGAAAACTGGTGGTTTAAAGGTGTGAACAGTGAAGAGGCCATTGATACGATCCTGGATGGTTTGGAAGATGGTGTGCCTGCTGCTGAGTATCATCTGACATAATTGTAAAGCAGGCCGGGAAATCTGCGGTAAATATCGCCCTGAAAGTCCTTCCGGGGCGATGTGACATGCCATGAAGAAAAAGAGAGAGTTTCATATACGAAAGGGAAAACCATCGGATTTGAATTCCATGTTGGGTCTGCTACGCCTTCTTTTTTCCATTGAAAAAGATTTTTCCTGTAACGAGGAAAAGCAGTGTAGGGGGCTTGTGAAAATGCTTGAGTGTTCGCTGGCAGCAGTTCTGGTGGCCGAGTCCCGAAACAGAGTGATAGGGATGTGTACCGGTCAGCTGGTGATTTCGACAGCCGAAGGTGGCTATTCTCTGTTGGTGGAGGATGTGGTTGTGGAACCATCTAGACGAGAACAGGGGATTGGCAGACTCCTTCTTGACACTCTTGAAAGTTGGGCAATGGGGAAGGGGGTCAGTCGCCTCCAACTCCTTGCGGATAAATCAAACGGGAAAGGGCTGGGATTTTATATGAAAAATGGCTGGCAGCGAACAAATCTGAGCTGTTTACGAAAAAAAACCTGAAGCTAAGGGCAATGATTTTAAACGATTCATTCGGCGGAACAAATGGAAAACAACAACTCATCCACCCTGGTTGGATTCGGGGACATAAAGAAAGCACCCGATGCCATTGATGACTGGGATAGCTTTCTCAGCGATGGAGTTGCTTATCTGCGAACAGCGGTGGGTGCTCATAAAAAAGGAAGGAAGGTTTTCAGCCCTGAAATCCTCTACAATATTGTTGCCATGGCCATTGAAAAATTTGTGATGGCAGCACTTATGCAACGGGGAGAGCTTCCCTGGAATCACACCATGGGGGATCTTGTGGCGGCCATGGATGAGGTTTTTCCGGATGAAATATCCAGTATAAAAGAGGGTCTTCTTGAGCTTGACCGATACCAGGAAATCTGTGATGTGGATACCTTCAATATAACACCACCCGATGAGGGCGAGATACCGAACATGCTGGATCTTGCTGTCCAGATGCAGGCACTGGTTCATAAAACCACAGGGGAGGCATGACAGACAATGACAAAATGACCGGTGGGGGCGGTAAAGGAAGTTCTTGAATCCACAGGAATGGATTTTTCCTATGCCTATGAAGATCTGGTTTTTCTCGATCATAATGCTTTTCTGTTACAGTTTGCAGAGAAGGAAAGCGAGGTGTTGATTCACGTTAATGTGGATGCGAAACAGGATGCATTGGCGCTTGATATTGCGCTTCTTCAGGAAAGAGCTTCAGAGCAGAACCTGGTCTTTCTGCAGGGAACAACAGTACAGATTGTGTGAAGCCGATGGAAAAAATGTTACGTTGGAATTTTTGTAAACGTTTACCAAAAAAATAAAATAAACAAAAGAAAAGAGAGGCGAGGATCGTACAATGGCAAGAGATGATGTGGAGAGATTGTTGATTGCAGGTGGAGAAGACAAGCATATCAGGGCAAAGTATGACGCACCTGCCACCATGGATGAGTTTGTGGAAATGGCTGCCGTCGATGGCTATATGTTTACCCCGGAAGAGCTTGATGCAGTGCTGAAAGAGTCCGGGGATGTATTTGAAAAAAACGGGAATCCACCTAAACGATCAATCTGGTGGGCATAAAAGATACTGTCGGCCGTGGGGCTGAGAACAGCCGTCCCATGCCGTTTCTGTGTGTGCCAGAGATAGCCGATCAGGGTCGGCTGTTTCTGGAGGAGTGGTTTAGCTTGGCTGAATTCTGCTAAAGTTGCAGATAGTGAAGTAATGAATTGCAATCATGCAGTTCTGAACCAGAAAGCCACCAGCAGTCTGAGCAATGCTCCCAACAGTCATCAGCACTATTCAAAAGAGAATAATTAGAGCATCCTCAAAAAGTCATCTGTCCAGCACAAGGATCATTTCCTTTGCCCATTACCAGCGATACAAAAACGGATAATGTTGTAGCCAGCCCAGTCGATAAAATGGGTCAATTGAACCTTTTTATACACACCTGTTGGGCCTCTTGCAAAATAGAAAAGGCAGGTATTGCCAACATAACACCGTGAAACAATTGATCTTCACGGCATTCCATGGTATTGTTTTGTACCACCAAAAGCAAAACCAAGGAGAATGCCAATGAAGCTCACAGACAAGATATCATGGTTAATGGGTCGTGTCCAAAAAAGTTTATTCCCTCACCTGGACGAATGCTTTGAC
>JAJRQL010000135.1 GCA_024280265.1 Deltaproteobacteria bacterium | reverse complement strand
TCTTCCAGTCAATGGTGTCATTGATCTTGACCAGTGGATCAGATGCTTTATCGATTCGGGAAAGACGGATATCGAAATCAAGGAAACCGAGCTGATTCATAGAATATCTCCGTTGTATGAGTTTTTGAATACTGGAAACATGCCATATCTACTTGTTTTTTCAATATTAAATGATATTTTTTGACTCAAATGTTGATTTGAATTTTTCAAGGAACCCTTATGTTGCGCCAGGTCAGCTCTTGCTTTTTTGTGTTTGATTAAACCTTACAGTTCCAAATCCAAGGAGTCCAAAAATGAAAATTATCGGTATCTCTGCAAGTCCCAGAAAAAATAAATCCACTCTCTTTTTACTGAATCAGTGTCTTGATGAGGCCAAACAGACCGCGGAAAAGAGTGGTAGAGACCTCAGCGTTGAGGTGATAGATCTTGCTCCTTTGAAGTTTGGAGGCTGTATTGCATGCGGTTACTGTCAGAAAGGGGTGCAGTGTAGTCAGGAGGATGATTTTCAGCCTTTGATTGCCAAATTGTCCGACCCCGATCTTTGCGGAATAATTGTGGCCACTCCCGTATATATGGGTTGCATGTCCGCTCAGGCCAAGGCCTTTATTGATCGCTCGGTGCTGTTCAGGCGTAACGGCTTTCTGTTTAAGAATATACTTGGAGGAGCCATAGCCGTGGGTGGCTCACGAAATGGTGGGCAGGAGTTGACCGTACAGGCGGTACATGCCGGGATGATGATACACGATATGATTATAGTCGGTGATGGCGATCACTTTGGTGGAACCGCCTGGGGGAGTCATCCAGATGGGTATGAATGTGATGAGACTGGAATCAATACGGTAAAAAATCTTGGAAGACGTATGGTTGAATTAGCCTGCCTTATGCACAGTTAATATTTGGAGTTCGGAGGACACATCGACATCAAAAATCCTCCTCCAGCCGCCATTCCTGTCTCAGGTGTTCAATCCCCTGATGGTTGGTAAGATCCAGATGGATCGGTGTAATGGAGATATATCCGTTGTTCACCGCATATACATCGGTATCCTTTCCTGAGTCTGGAGAAGGCGTTCCGCCGCCGATCCAGTAGTGTTTCCGGCCTCGGGGGTCGCATGTTTCCTGAATGGCATTGTCCCAGAGTCGTCTTCCCTGGCGGGTGATTCGTATCCCTTTGGCTGGACTTTCTGCTGGAATATTGGCGTTGAGAAGGGTGTTTTCGGGAAGCCCTTTACTCAATATGCGTTTTGCCAGTTTTTCGGTGGTCTCTGCTGCGTATGTGAGATCGTATGATGCATCTCCTGCCAGTGAAACAGCAAGCGATGGAATCCCGTACATTGTTCCTTCCACGGCAGCGGAAACAGTACCTGAGTAGGAAATATCATCCCCGAGATTGGGGCCGGGATTAATGCCGGAAACCAGCAGATCCGGCCTTTTGCCAAGGATTTTTTTCAGACCGATGGCTACACAGTCCGTGGGAGTGCCATTCAGGGAGAAAAAGCCATCTTCAAGTCTGCTGACCCTCAGGGGACGATTCATGGTGAGTGAGTGGGAGACTGCCGAATTGTCCCGATCGGGTGCAATGACCACGCATTCAGCAATTCTGCTGAGTGTTTTTGCGAGAATTCTGATACCGGGATTGTGTATTCCATCATCGTTGGTGATAAGAAAAAGTGACATTTTGTTTATTGGGAAGGGGGTTGGCAAATTATGAGGTCTTATGACGCTTACTTTCCGATCAATTTGGTTTATAGCTCCCACGCAGGAATGTGGGAACTGTTAATACATTGTCCCAAGGTAATCAAATATTTAATAGAGGCCAAAGGTTTTTTTTGTGAATACTTACTCTGAGGTTACAAGAGAGTAGAGGGGGGGGACATGGAAGATTCGCTTGATCATGCTGTTCGGCTGCTGCAGGAAGCCAAAAAGACCATTGCTCTTACCGGTGCCGGGGTGAGTACGGAGAGTGGTATTCCCGATTTCCGTAGTGGCGGCGGGCTGTGGAGTCGATTTGAGCCACAGGAGTACGCCACTCTGAGAGCTTTCAGGGCTGATCCTGAGAAGGTATGGGAAATGCCCGCAGAATTGATGAGTATTACCAATGCCCAGCCCAACAAAGGACATTATGCCATGGCACAGATGGAGGAAAGGGGCAGTCTTGTGGGAATCATCACCCAAAATATTGACTCATTGCATCAACGAGCCGGGAGCAGGAGAGTGGTGGAATATCATGGATCTCTGGCCTCCTTTAGCTGTATGCAATGTCCGCAGTCCTATTCTTTTGCAGATGTGCAATCACTTGCAATGCCTCCCCGCTGCTCTCATTGTGATGAGATTCTTAAACCGGATGTTGTCTTCTTTGATGAACAGATCCCGCCAGCCACACTTCGTGAAACAGAGGAATTTGTGATGAACGCCGATCTGCTTCTTGTTGCCGGTACTTCCTGTCAGGTTATGCCGTCTGCGACCATTCCTGCCACCGTTCGAGCTCATGGAGGCAAGATCATAGAGATAAACAGAGAACCGGTGCTGGTTGATATGGCCGATGTGGTACTTGACGGAAGTTTTGCAAAACGGTTATCGCAGCTTATGGATGCTTTGAGCTGAATTGACAGGGATGTGAAAAATCCCTGTCAACTGTCAAGGTGTGTTCGTTCAAGCTCCACTTCTGCCCGGGAAGCTTTGGCACGTATCAGGGGGGCAAGAGTCAGACCCTGTACAAGGATGGAAAACACAACAACCGTATAGGTTACGGTGACCAGTGCATTACGAATCTCACCCGCAGGCAGTGAAAGTGCCAATGCCACCGAAATACCACCACGAAGACCACCCCAGGTGAGAATGGAAACAACACCGGGTGAAAAGCTTCTAAAACGCCGCATAATTCCTATGGGCAGTCCGACACTGATCAGCCGGGCTGTCAGTACCAGTGGAATGGCAAGCAGGCCTGCCAGCAGATAGTTTTGGTCAAGAGAGAGTACCACCAGTTCCAGACCAATAAGAACAAAGAGTACAGCGTTAAGTATTTCATCAATCAGTTTCCAAAATGTATCAAGATGTTCACGAGTAGACTGTGACATGGCCAATTTGCGACCATGATTTCCAATGAGCAGTCCGGCAACAACTATGGCGATGGGGGCTGAAATATGGAGGCTTTCCGCCAGCACGTAGCCTCCTGTGGTCATGGCCAGAGTGATGAGAATTTCAACGCTGTAGTTGTCTACCTTTTTTAACATCCAGAAGCCCACCGCCCCAAGCAGTAATCCATACACAATTCCACCAAGTACCTCCATGGCAAAAAGGTGAAAGATTGTTTCGGCAGTGACGGTTTTCGTGCCCAGTGCCACTTCAAAGATGACCAGAAAAACTACAACGGCAATCCCGTCGTTAAAGAGTGATTCTCCGGCTATCTTTGTCTCAAGACTTTTGGAAGCGCCGGCAGTCTTTAAAATACCGAGCACGGCAATGGGATCAGTGGGTGAGATCAGCGCGCCAAAGAGGAGGCAGTAAATCATGGGTATGTTCAAATGGAACAGCTCTGAAATATACCAGAAACCAATTCCAATCAAAAAAGTTGCACCGACCCCCCCCGCTGTCGCCAGAACTCCAATGACAATGCGCTGTTTTGCCAGATCTTCAAGGTTAATATGCAGTGCTCCTGCAAAGAGCAGAAAGCTCAGCATTCCATGGAGCAGGGTCGCATTGAAATCAATGGATGAAAGCATCCAATCTATATCTGATCCCAGTGATGGATAACCAAACTTGCCCAGTGTGATTAACCCAAGGGACATAACTAAAGCAATGGTCATTAGAGCAATCACCGTGGGCATGTGGAGAAAGCGGTGGTTTATCCAGCTGAAGATGGCTGCCAGGCTGATAAGGATAGCTATAATATGAAATATCTGCATTGGTTTTCCCTGTGCTTGAATGGGGTGAAGGGTAGTGTCAAATATTTTTCCTTGCAGATAAATTATCTGTCTTGTGGCGAGACTGGCGAGATCTCTTAAGGGTAGATTGATTTGCGTGGTTAGACAAGCAATAAAAAAAGGATTTCCGGTATTAAAAATAGAGCAGAGATATGTACTAGTCGAAAAAGACAAGTTCATAAAAACCTGAAGTTGTAGATGGTTAACTAGATAAGCGTGGACTTCGAAGAAACTTCACATCCGAGGCGCAAACATTTTCTATTGTTTCGGCGTACTAGAGTACGTCGTAATGATTGATAATGTGAAGCAACGAAGGAGGTGAAGAGTTTTTACAACGCAATCAAACTTTCTGTACGGTGGGCTGTAACCTCTCAACCTTTCAAGCGACTCACTCTTCGGTGTCTTTCTGTTTCCTCGTTTATTTGGGTTTTACTCGATTTCTGCAGGATTACGGCTGGCACGACTTGGCAGACATAAGGCCGTCCTCAGCTATTGCACAATTGCAAGAATAGTGCTGCTGAGAACCGGAATAATCCCGGCAACAATCATAGTAGAGGTGAGCAGAGCCTGGCTTCTAGCCTACTATGTGAAACACCTTTCAGGAGACGTTTCTCTCAGTGGTAATGATAAAATCACATGGGTGAAAGTCCAAGATTTGCCTGCTGTCGATTTGGAAGGAGCACATATTCCAATTTCATCAATTCTTCAAAACCAAATTACTTCTTTAGCCAGTGGTACCTAGGGCTGAAAAAGAGAGGTCAGTTGAGTCGGCAATAGTGGAGACCAAAACTCTCACGCTACCAGCATTTTTTCGTAATATTTTCCCATAACAACAATCAATGGACGGTACAAGCTTATTCCTCCCGTACTGTTGCACTTTCCAGTGTCTCTGTTACTGGTGGTGTACCCGAGCTGTTTTCGCAGGCCGACAGGGCTGTGCCTGACCAGGGAGTGGCATGCCGCCAATTTCCAGGCTGATTGCATTTGTCTTGCAGGCTTTGCTGCAGGCAAGGCAGGTAATACAGTCCATGTCGTCGGGAGACTCATTGAAATGCACGCCCATGGGACAGACAGAATGGCAGGCCTGACAGTTGTTGCATTTTTCAGGTGCGAGGCGGAGTTTCACCAGCTTTATTTTACTGAACAAACCGTAGAAAGCGCCTAGGGGACATGCTGTTCTGCAGAATGGACGACTGGTAAATACAGACCAGACAGTGAACGCTATAAGAATGAACAGTTTATTATAGAAAAGCAGGCCAATGGCTGAACGCAGGCTTGACTGGAGGATAAGCAATGGCAAACCTGCCTCCAGGGTACCGGCTGGACAGATATACTTGCAGAACCAGGTACTGCCCAAGCCGAACTCATCAACTGCAAAAAGAGGCAACAGCACAACCATGAATAGAAGAAGGCCATATTTAATGAATCGCAGGGGGCGCCAGATACTGAATGTTACAGATGGTATTTTATTGAGAAGTTCCTGAAACAGGCCAAAGGGACAGGCCCAGCCACAGATCATTCTGCCGACAAAACTGCCGATTGCGCCCATGGCTCCAATTACATAGAATCCAACAAAAAACTGGCCATTTTCCAGGGCCAGCCGGATTCCACCCAGGAGTTGCTGCAAGGCACCAAGAGGACAGTAGCTTGTCGCTGCCGGACAGGAGTAACAGTTAAGCCCAGGAGAGCAGATTACCTTCAGTGGTCCCTGGTATATCCCTTTTGTCACAGGGAAATTCCAGTACCCGTTGGTGAGAAGGAAGAAAAGGGCTTGAACCCATTTTCGGACAAATTCCATCGTCAGCCTATTCCTATGCAGGACAGGCATATCTGAGTTGCCTGTTCAAGAACACGTGATGGCTCACCAAGGCTGATTCCGATGGCGCCGAAGACTAGAAAAATAAAAATAGCAACAAAGGGAGCTTTGCGGATTTTTTTTTCAGGAGATCTTTTGGTCATTGTCATCCTTATTGAAATTATTGGTTGATGTAGCCCATGAGCATTTTAACGTTATCGGGAGAGTCCCATTTGGCCGGACCGATAAATTTTTCTCTGACTATTCCCTGCTTATCTACTATGTACGTTTCCGGTACACCTGTCAGACCGTATTTTTTCCCCACAATGTTTCCCGGATCGTCAAGGATTGGCATGGTAAGGTTGAGTTTTCGGGCAAAACTTTTCGCGAGCATGAGATTGTCATTATTCAGGATGGCAAGCATCTTGAATTTATCTTTGGGCAGGTTTGTGTGAAGTATCTGCATTGAGGGCATTTCCTCACGACATGGTGGACACCAAGTTGCCCAGAAGTTGATAAATAATACCTGTCCTCTCAACTGGGAGAGTGTCCAGGTCTTTCCATTACCATCCACGAGGGTGAAATCGGGAGCGGGCTTGCCTACTTCGGCAACTTTCGGTACCTGGCCACAACTGCTGATAAGAATAGAAAGAGCACAGGCACAGAGAAGCGAAATGATTCTGTTTTTCATAAGTGATGGGGTCGTATTTAGAGTGGGTGATTAATCGAATCAAAGCGAGTATTGTACCATAATTTCGGATTGAATCAACTCCTGCAGCTGACGATAACCAAAGACTGCAAGGGGACGACCGTTGACAAAATACCCGGGGGTCTTGTGAACCTGCAGTGTTTTTGAATCGGCAATATCCTGCTCAAGGATTTTGGTTATTTCAGGATGATACATATCATTTTTGATCTGTTCCACATCCAGTCCGGCTCTTGGAAGAATTTGCCAGAGTCTTTCAGGGCGGTAATCATGGTGACTGGCCCAGATGGACTGGGTTTTAAACATCATATCAAGGGTTTCCCAGTATTTTCCCTGCATGCGTGCAGCCTCGAGTATTCTCACAAAATTGTCAGCTCCGTCATGGAGTGGCGCGTAGCGCAAGACCAGTTTTATTTTTCCTGGATGGGCTGCCATAATCTGCTTTATAAAAGGAGCAAAGGCAGCACATGTTTCACAGGCTGGATCCATAAATTCGACAATAATGACTTTTGCATCGTCATTGCCAATGGTTTGCGAATGGTAACGTATAAAGGTCGAAATATTGTCCTGAGCCATAAAACTCAATTTTTCCGCCTTTTTGTCTTTATAATATGAGCTGGCAAACATAAACGCAAAAAATAATGCAAGGCTGGATAGGGCAAGCAGAGCATATTTCAATTTCATCGGGACATCCTCTTTTTTAAGATAAGTAACAGGGTTATTATTGCTGTAAATGACAAAAGGGAAAGCATTGGTATGGTTATGAAACCAAATAACTCAATATATGTTTCCGTACATGCAACGCCTTGGCTGCAAGGTTGTATGGATTGTGGAATAATTCCAGAGTAAAGAAGACTGTGATACAAGGCCGTCATCCATCCTGCTATTGCCAGGGGAAGGGCATATTTGATGACACCTTTATCGGTGGAGAAAAGACCGGTTCCGAGAATAAGTACGAGAGGGAAGAGACAAATGCGTTGATACCAGCACAGGACACAGGGTGCGAACTCCATGACAGAGCTGAAAAAAATAGAAATTGTGGACGAAACGGTGACCAGAAGCCAGCAGAGGAACAAGATCGTCCAGTTTGTGTTGGATGTTTGAACTGCCTGGGACATATTGAGAAATCTCCAAAATTACGGGAAGTATATGATAGTGAATAACAAAATACCTACTCCAGAGTAGTCTCATGGGTCGAGGTAACCTGAAGTAATCAGCATTCCCGTGCCGTAAATAGCAAGTGATAGAAGTATATGCTACTAAGTATTACTAATAATTTCCCAAAAATCCCACTTTTTTCGCAAAATTGTTTAGGGTGTTGTTCGAATATTTAAAAAAGAATTGGGATTTGGTTATAGGTTGTGCCTGCCCGGGAAAGGCCTTTTCATCCACACTCTTCGTTGTTTTAATTACATCCTTATAATAGCAGATATATGCCTGCGGTAACATTTCTTTTGTAGCTAGATTTAGAAGAAAAAGTCTCATTTCCGGACGGAAACCTGCTGAGAAAAGTGTAGCCTATACAAATCTCTACTGTCATAGGAATTTCCTATTTGCAATATCGGAAATGCTGTGTCAGTATCGTGTTGTTTTTCATTTTCATCTCTATTGTTAGAGCCTTCGCTACTGGATTCTGCGAAGAATGGCAAAACGTTTGATTGCAGCCAGGTTACTTGTTCAATACTGCTCAGGGTGCGTATAGCCCTGTAGGGCGACCCTGGCAGTGTCTGGAAACAATCTTATAAGAAACTCCATTTTATCTGGACGGACACGTGCTAAAGAAGAATGAATTAACACAATGGAAAAAGCAAGTAATAACATGGAAATAACAACCTATTGCGTGAAGGAAATATCATGAAAAAAACAACAATTATTGGCCTGTTCTGTATCGCGCTCCTCAATGTGGCAGCCATCTTTCAGAGTTTCAACTTCGTCAGCCCAGCGGATTTTAAGCAATGGCTTGAGGCAGATAAGGCGATGATTATCGTTGATATCCAGGAAAAGGATGCTTTTTCCAGACAGCATTTTCCTGGTTCCATTGAGACCAACGCCTTTCCAGTGAAGAGCGAGGCCCAAAAGAAGCGAATTGATCAGGCTGTGGCTCAATTCAAGAAGACGGGTGAAGATGTCGTGGTTATCTGCCCTCGTGGTGGTGGTGGGGCCAAGCGGTGCTATGACTACCTCAAATCCCAGGGGGTACCGGAAGGTAAGCTCTATATTCTTAAAGGTGGTATTGATAACTGGCCCCATAGAGAGATGCTGCTCAGTCGCTGAGCGAGAAGAAAACGGATGAAAGATATCTTGAAAAAGAAAAAGTGTGAAACACATGGAGTATAGTCCGGTGATGGAGTTGGGGGGATGGTCATAATAATAAAAACAGCAGACACAGACAGAGTGCCAGATAGGAAATTCCGATAACCTTCCACCGCCCCATTATTTTTTCTGATCGACGCAGTTGCGGGACGATTCTGTACAGATGAGTAAAGAGCACGTCTTGTCGTGACTGTGGCCACTCTATCCCTTTGAGTATCCTTGCGACTGTCTCCAAAATCAGGTCAAAAAGGGTTTGCTTTTTGTGGTCATCCGGCAAACCCTTTTTAGCTGAAAAGATAGGTGACCAGACAAGGTATAGCAGGAAACCTGCAGTAACAGGCCAGAGGCTCTGCAAGAGAGTCATTCCTGCCAGGGAGAGGATTGCAGAATCTCTGGATGCAGGCCACAGCCAGAGGATTGCTCCTGTCGCAATGACACTGACAGTAAAAATTGTTCCGCTCTCCCTTTTTCCTGCCGGATTGCCCGTTCCAGTGCCATACTTGAGTATGCGTATGAAGTGAAGCATGAGCATGGTTGTAGTCGTTGCAGTTAAGGGCAGGAAGAAGGTACCCAGCCCATACCAGGGATTGCCGAGGGTTGCAGTCAGGTCCTTGAATGCAGTCTTGGCAATCGCACCGCTGGTAAAAGGCAACCCTGCCAGCCCTAAGGCGGGCAGCAGGATGGCTGCTATCTGCAGGTGCGATAAGATCTTGCCCTGCCTTTCAACAAGATCATAACCAAAAAACAGACTGCTTTTGGCCAGGGAATGATGCACGACATATACCATGAGCACAGGGGCGGCATGGAATCCTGCCTTGTGATCAAAAAGGCCCAGACCAAAGATAACGGTTATCAACCCCATCTGACTGATACTTGAAGCGCCGAGGACGGCACCGGCCTGTCTGCATTTCAGACCAATGATAACCCCATACAGAGCGGCAACTGCGCCGACAGCAATAAACAACACTGCTGCTGTGGGACAGGATGTCTGACCAAGAGGCAGAAAGCGCAGCCAGCCCAGAATGCCGGCATTCACCATGGCACCTGCAAGTACAGCAGCCGCTGGAATGGGTGTTTCCTGATAGGCAGAGGTCATCCAGCCGTGGAGCGGTAATGCCCCGATTTTGACACCAAAACCGATGAACAGAAGAATCAGGGTCAGGGGCTGGTAGCTGATTCCGGCAATATCTTCAATGGCAAGGCCTCCAGTGTTGTGTACCAGGAGAATCAGAGCTGTGAACAGGGCAACTTCACCGATCATTACCAGGGTAAGATAAATTCGTCCGGCTTGTAACGCATTATCAGTAGCTTTGTGGACAACCAGGCCATAAGCAGCAAAGCTCATCAGGGCAAAAAAGAGATAGTATCCCAGCATGCCGCTGGCAAGGATAAGCCCGAAGTTTCCGGTCATTGCAGTTAGAAAGAAGACATGAAATTGTCTCTGGCCAGTATCATTTTTTAAGATCCTTCGACTACTGAAACTTGCCAGGAACCAGATCAGGGCTGAGAGACTGAGGAAAATGCGGCCGGTTTGGTCAAGGCCCATACGACCGCCCATGAAAAACCAGGGAACTTCCACCACCATGTCAACCGGCACTGTGAAGGGAGCAAGCAGGGCCGGCACAGTTGCCAGAGGGAGGAAGCGTACAACTCTTTTTTGGAACGGTGTGCAGGAACATGCGGCAAATATCAGGGGTGTTCCAGCCACCAGTGCCAGAATAGACGCGTAGGCCACGGTCTGAAGGTCAGCGGCG
Source organism: Deltaproteobacteria bacterium (assembly GCA_024280265.1). Classification (GTDB taxonomy): domain Bacteria; phylum Desulfobacterota; class Desulfobulbia; order Desulfobulbales; family Desulfocapsaceae; genus Desulfocapsa. The sequence continues at coordinate 5,277 of JAJRQL010000135.1, read as the reverse complement.
ATCATAGGCCGTACTCCCTGACAATGAACCGGACCCAGGCCAGTGGGCTGATCTGGGCATTGGCCACTGCCCCTGCGGCCATGACGGTAAATGCTGTGATAAGCGGAGGCAACAGTAGCATCAGCCGAGTCTCAAAGCGGCCAACATAGAGTTCTTCGGGCCACGATTCCTGTTGTTTGCCAAACCAGGCCCTGATCAGAATCGGTAGAAAATAGCATCCGTTGAGAAGACTGCTTATGGCGAGTATACCCAGTAGCCACCAGTTTCCGGCGGCAAGACTGCCGAGGCCGAGATACCACTTGCTGACAAATCCAACAGTTGGTGGAATACCGATCATGCCCAAAGCACCGATGGTAAAAGCGGCCATGGTCAGCGGCATACGACGGGCAACACCATTCATTTTACTGATATGATGGATCCCAAGGGTTTCAGCTAAATTACCTGCGCAGAAAAACAGGGTTATTTTCATCAGTCCCTGATGCACCAGATGGACCAGGCCACCAATGACAGCCAGGGGCTGATCAACCAGGCTCATCCCCAGGGCAATATAAGAGACCTGGCTGATTGTAGAAAATGCAAGCAGCCGTTTAAGATTATCCTGCTGCAATGCGCGTAGAGATCCATAGAGGATGGTGATGGTGGCGATGCCGCCAAGCAGGGGAAGGACCCCTAAAAGGAGCAGGTTCTGGGCACCATACACATCAAGGACTATACGAACAATGCCAAAGGCTCCGGCTTTAACCACGGCCACCGCATGAAGCAGTGCGCTCACTGGCGCTGGTGCGACCATGGCCTGCGGCAACCATCCGTGCAGAGGAACAAGTGCCGCTTTGACCCCAATGCCAAGTATCAGCAGCACAAATATCAGAGCCAGTACTGTGCCATGGCTGTCGGTAAACCCGGGAGAAAACCCTGTCGCCGAGAAATCAACCGGTCCTACAACATTCTGCAGCCAGATAACGGCAATAAGAAAAACAGCACCGCCACTGAAAGCATAGATAAGGTAGTTGCGCCCGGCCCGCAGGGACTTATCGGTACCGCGATGGATCACCAGCGGGTAGGTGGTCAGGGTGAGCATTTCATAAAAGAGAAGAAAGGTTACCAGGTTGCCGGCCAGGGCTATGCCAATGGTCACCGTTACACAAAGACTGAAATAACCGAAAAAGTGGCTGCGATTGGGAGAATCTTCAAGGTAGCCAACTGCATAGATTGTCGTCAGTAACCAGAGAACACTGGACAGAGTGGCGAACAGTGCGGATAGCGGGTCGCCATTTAACAACAGCTCCACACCCGGGATGAGCGGCATTCGAATTTCAAAGGTATGGCCCAGGTAAATCCCGATATCCATAATCACAATCAGTGATATTTTAACGACTGCTCCGCAGAGGTTGAGAATCGTACGCAGCCGATGCCTTTCCTCAGGCAGACCAAAGATGATGATGCCGGGAATCAGTGAGCTGAGCAGTATGGATACCAGAAGCAACTGTTCCCAATTCATGGCAAACCTCCTGGAAGGATCTGGGTGAGGTCAATGGAGCCCTTGGCAAGAATGTGCAAAAGCCATGGAGCTACCAGTCCAAGAAGCAGGGATATCAAGGCGAGAGCAAGGGCTGGCCACTCCAGAAGTCGGGAGTGGAATTCCAGCTTTTGAGATGAAAATCCTTCCGGGATAACAATAAAGCGGGAGATGACCCGGAATACATAGATCATTGCCATGGCACTACCGGCAATGATCACCAGTACCCACCACCATTGGCATGAAGCCAGTGCCCAGCTAAGCAGCAGCCATTTGGCGATAAAGGCTCCTGAGGGCGGCAGGCCCATGAGAGTCACTCCGGCAATTCCGTAGGCAAGGACCGTAATCGGCAGACTTGCTCTTACCCCGGTCAGATCCTGAATACGGTCATGGCCGAAATGAAGAAAGATTGTGCCGGCACTCATGAACATGGCAGACTTGGCACAGGCATGAGCCATGGCCATGAAAATAACAATGGACCACACTTGGGCATTGTCAGCTGCTCTGCTCAGGGGAAACGCTACGAACAGGTATCCTAACTGGGATACGGTGGAGTAGGCCACCATCAGTTTCAGCCTGTGTTGGCGCATGGCCTGGATTGCGCCCCAGAGGATTGCACCAGCACCCAGGCCACCCATAACGTTCAGGGCCTCTGTTGTGATGGAAGAGGCAAAGACCTCGAACCAGAGACGGAACAACAGATAAAAAGATCCTTTGATCACCAGGGCAGAGAGAATGGCACTCACAGGAGCAAGGGCATTGGCATGGGCCGGGGGAAGCCAGAAATGCATGGGGACGAGCGCGGTTTTCAGCAGCAGGCCAACACTCATCAGGGCCAGGGCTGCGCGTACACCCGGTCCGTTCTCGGTAAGATTACGCAACAGATCCAGATCGAGCAGTCCGCATGACTTGTAGAGAAACACAATACCGAGGAGGAAGGTGAGTGATCCCAGCAGGCTGGAGAGTAAATAGCGAAAGGAGGCGAGCCGGGCTGCGGGCTTTCCTGAAAGTGCTGCCAGGGATGCTGCTGAGATGCCGATGATCTCGAGGGTTATGTAGAGATTAAAAATATCATTTGAAAGAAAAAGACCATTGAGACCGGCGAGCAACAGCAACCAGAGGGGCCAGAAATAGCGTTGCTGCTGCTGGTGCCGATCAGTGCCCCCGGGGTCATCGATGCGGAAGGAGAAATATCCTCTGGCGTAGAGGGTAATGGCAAACCCGGTGACACCCGTCATCAGGAGCATAAGAACCGCTGGTCCATCGGTGCGGAGAGTGATGCCAAGCGGTGCTTGCCAGCCCCCCATGGAGTATCGCATGGGGCCGCAGGTAAGGAGTTGTCCGATGAGAAAACAGGCGGCCAGGAGGTTGACCAGTACGGCACTTAAGGCAATGGCAAAGGTTTTGCGCTGGAACAGGAAACAGAGCAGACCCGCGGTCAGGGGTACAATAATGGGGGTAATCATCCAGCTTGGATTATCTACATTCAGAAAAATCACGTAGTGGATTCCTTTGCAGTCTCAGGCACAGTTTTTTTCTTCAGCAGGTCAAGGTTTGACGTCTCTTGAACCCGGCAGGCCAGAATCAGAGCCAGGGCCGTAACACTCACGGAAACAACAATTCCGGTCAAGACCATGGCATGGGGGACGGGATCAACTTCTCCCTGTCCCAAAGGGGTATATGCGGTGGCGATGAGGATCAGGAAAACTCCGGTGGACATGACGTTGACTGCCAGGATCTTCCGCAGTGGATGGGAGTGCACAATCAGGGTAAAGAGTCCCATGCCAAAGAGGATCAGGCCAGTCATGCTGTAGAGCAGGGTCGTTATCATAAGCTCTTCCCGGGGGGATGTTTGGCCGGCGGCTGTATTTTTTTCATTGTATTGTCGGGTCGGCCTCCGGCAAAGAGAGAAGCCAGGGTAATGCCGATGGAGAGGGCACAGGCTGCCTCAATAAGCAGGATCAGCCAGCCAGCAGTTCCTTCAGGGTAGCCAAGCAGTTTACCGGTGAAAAACAGGCAGCAAAGAGCAATTCCGACAAAAAACAGTGGGCCGAGCACCAGGCCAATGCGAAGGGGTAAGGCTGGAATAGTGCGTATCCACGGAAAATCACTTACCAGGATTAGAACCCCTGCAGCTCCAAGGATGGCGCCACCCTGAAATGCGCCACCTGCCAGGTGGCTTCCCTGCCAGACGAGGTAGGCAGCCACCAGGCACATGACGGGTGCAAGCAGGCGAACAACTCCCATCTGCACGGGGCTGATATCGGTATCCTGTTCGGGCAGAGGGCTTTTGGTCAGAGACCAGGACCCGATTACTGCAAGCAGCAGTACCACGACTTCCAGCATGGTGTCGTAGGCACGGAAATTAAGTAGTACTGCTGTCACCGGACTTTTCACACCACTGCGCTCCTGTAACCTGGCAACGGCATCTGCAAGTCCTGGAGCGCTGTTGGGAATGGTGCTGAGGATGCACCCCAGCAGCGTGATCAGGCAGACAACCAGTAACAGGAACAGCCTTTGAAAACCATCAAGTCGCTTATGTCGGTTTCGGGTTTTTGGCATGATCTTCCCCTCTGTTCTCATCGCTGTCCAGCCTTCGTTCACCTTTAAGGACCCGGTTCATCCGCCTGAGTGCTGAAAGAAAGAGCGGCCCTGTCAGGCCCGCACCGAGAGCCGCCTCTGCCAGTGCAACATCCGGAGCCCGCATTCTGACCCAGGTGAGTGCCATCAGCAGTCCAAAGGAGATAAACAGCACGACTGCTTTGAAGATATCTTCAGTGCTCAGCAGGTGCCAGCCAAGCCACAACAGGGTGAGTGCAAGCAGGATGTCAAAGAGTGTAAGAATGGGATAAATCATGATCGTCTCCATGGCTGAATATTCTTCTGCATGGCACTTCGGGCGATGAGATGGCAGGAGGCGGAACTTGCTATCATCACCAGCAGCCAGATGAGCAGGAGTTTCAGGCTTACAGCCAGGCTGCCAGATTGTAAAGCAAGTCCGAAGACAATACGCCCAAGGCCGACATTATCCGCCTTGGTCAGCGCATGCAGTCGGGAATAGATATCCGGAAAACGTATCAACCCTACGGTACCGGACAGGAAAAACAGCAGGCCGACTGTGAGAAAAACTGTGCCGCAATTATAAAGGATAGTCATGTTTTCTTCTGCCGGAATCATGCCAGGTTCGACGGATAAAAGTCAAGGTGGCCAGGGCTGCCAACAGGGCAAAAACCAGAGCAACGTCAAGCAGAACAAGGTTGTTCATTCCTGTACTCAACAACAGCAGGATTGCCACTCCGCTGGTGCCGAATAACTGGGCTGTCATCATTCGGTCAGCGGCAGTGGGCCCCTTGAAGATACGAATGACACCCACGGCAATGGTAAGAAGTAAAATCAGGGCAAAAAGAGTGTGCAGCCAGTTCATATAGCCTCCTTTTCGGGTGGTGAGACGCACATCAGGGCGGCAACATGGTGCTCCAGCCGTTGAATGCTTGCCCAAATGGACAGGCTTCGATCAAGGGTGTGAATGGTCACCCGGTTTCCATGCAACTCGGCACTCAGGGTGCCGGGAAGTAGGCTGATGGTATTGACAAAAAAGATCCTGGCTGATCCTTCCGGAAGGTGGGTAGTGTAGGAGACCAGTCCCGGATTGAGAAGTTGACGGAAAGAGAGGGCACGTCGCATGACATCAATGCCACCGAGAAAAGATTGGCGCAGAAAAAAGGGAATAAAGCGGAGTACACCGCCAGGACTTATGTGTA
>JAJRQL010000134.1 GCA_024280265.1 Deltaproteobacteria bacterium | reverse complement strand
TTTGAAGCCTTGCTGCCCTGAAATATTACCCGGGAGCAGCTGTACTCACCTGCTGTAGTGGAGTGTGTTTAATGTGGCGCTTACTTTGATAATAATGCGCTTTACCTGAGCTACCTGGAAATACAAGATGTACGCGAGGAATCAATCAGGCCTTCTGAGTACCTATCCAGCGCAGCATTTTTTCCATAGTGACCCGGGTGAGCCAGCGAAAGGAGATAAGTGAATACCTGGCACCGGAAAAATACATCCCAAGCCAGAAAACCAGATAAGAGAAACCATAAACTACAGGACCACCGATTACCGCAATAAGCGGTTCGTCCAATTTCACGGCAAGAACTCCCGAAACAGCAACAGCCGGCCATCCGAGCAGGGAACTGAGGATGATCAGAAAAACACCGGCAATGACTTCCAGGGAGGGCTTTTCCTTAAAGGCAGAAAGATCAACCTCTTCCTCAATGGCCGTACGAACAAAGTCAATGGAGGCAATCTTTATGATTATTTTTTTAACCTGTACCAACACCTGCACTTCTCCCGGAGTTTCAATACAATTCCCATGAACACCATTTCCAGCCCCTGGACATTTTTTGACAAAATATACTGTATTTCAATAGATACTCGGATTGACCGCAGAACTGAAGCCAAAAAACAGTTCGCCCTCTGCGGACTGGAGAACAGGGCGGAATTTGTCATTGTCCAAAAACATCCCGTAAATCAGGAACAGGGCATTTTTGAATCCCACATCTATTGTCTGAAAAAGGGCCTGGAGGCCAGAGCCAGACACATCCTCATCTTTGAGGATGACATATTCATAAAAAATTTTCACCCGGAATCACTCAGCAGCGCCCTGCAGTTCCTCGGGCAAACCAGTCACTGGGAGGCTTTTTTCCTGGGGGCTATCTCCAGTAACTCGATGAAAACCACAAATAAAAACATAGTGGCCATTCGCTATCGCTGCCTTGCTCACGCCTACTGCCTTCATCACGATTTTGCACGCCACATCAGCACTCTGCCCTGGAGCGGAATCCCTTTTGATAACCTGCTGCAGCAGCAGTGCAAGAAAGGTTTCGCTCTCTCACCCATGATTGCATTTCAATCCAGCGCAACCACTGACAACCAGACAATTTTGCTGGACCGGATGCGAAGATACTGCGGCGGTCTTCCCTTTATTCAGCGCGCCAATGAATTTTTCCATAAACACAAGGCCATTATTCTCCTTCTCCACCTTGTAACTCTACTCATTTTTGTATTCTTCGCCGTACTGAAATAGATCACGCTCAAAGAGACAGCCTCTTTTCTTTTTTGTCTCTATCATGTTAGACTGAATAACTGAACTGGCAACACCTTTCTTACCATACATTCAAGCCATTCCGGAGCCAACAGCCAACTGTGTTTAACATCCGCCTTCTCATCGTCGTCTTTGTCTTTATTTTCTGCACCGCAGCAGCTGGGATCTATCGCCTTTCCATTGATACAGATATTGTCCGCTCACTCCCTGTTGAAGAAACCATCATAAAAGATGCCCTTGATATCTTCCGCAGCCACCCCATTCAGGATCAGATTGCAGTGGATATATCAGTCGGTACCCTTAACCCCGAGCTCCTGGTGGCCTGTGGCAGAGAGCTGGAAGAGGTCCTCAGAAACAGTGGCCTCTTCACGGAAGTGGGTACCGGTGAAATATCAGGTCTCATACCGGAACTGGCCCTCCAGGTCACCTCCAGCCTGCCCCTTCTCTTTTCCTCAAGTCAACTTGAACGTGACATCGCACCCCGTCTGGAAAAACAGTTTATTGAAAAACGGTTCAGATCGATCCACCAGAAGCTGAGTAGTCTTGAAGGGATAGGCCAAAGTGAATTCATTACAAATGATCCACTTGGGTTTATGGAACCGGTCATGACCAGAATGGCGATGCTTGCCCCTGTGAGTGGTACCAGCATCCACAACGGTTTCGTTTTCTCAGCAGATAGACGCCACATGCTTGTTACAGCCAGACCAGGCACAGCAGGGACCAACACAGCAACAGCCATACAGATTGCTGAACTTCTCAACGATGTTGCTGCAAGTCTTGCAGAGCAATACAACGACAGCACCACAGACACAGAAATCACCCTCACCCCTGTGGGTTCTTACAGGGCGGCACTGGATAACGAGCGTATCATTCGGCACGACGTCAATCTGGCACTCCTGCTTTCCACCGCGGGAATAGGTATCTTGCTTTTTATTGCCTTCCCCCGTCCCCTGCTGGGACTTTTCTCGCTGCTTCCAGCCCTTGCCGGTACTTCCCTCTCCCTGCTGCTTTTCTCACTCTTTCATCCCTCAATCTCCATCATGGTACTCGGCTTTGGCGGCGCCATCATCTCCATCACCGTGGACCACGGTATTGCCTATCTACTTTTCCTTGACCGCAGCAGAACAGCCAGGGGAAAAGATGCTTCAAGGGAAATCCGTGCCATTGGAATCCTTGCTGTTCTCACCACCTGTGGAGCATTTCTCACCCTCTCGTTCAGCGGGTTTCCAATTTTTGTACAACTGGGCCAATTCACGGCAATGGGTGTATTTTTTTCATTTCTCTTTGTCCATTTTGTTTTCCCCCATCTCACCCCTTCCATGCCGCCACCCGCCAAGACACGAAGTCTCCCTCTGCAGGGGCTCGTGAATACACTTTACTCCACAGGGAAAACTGGTGCTGCGGCATCTTTTATCCTTGCCTGCTTCCTGCTCTTTTTTGCCCGTCCTGAGATTAACGTCAGCCTGGAAAGTATGAATACGGTGAGTGAAGAGACTATGGTAGCCGACAAACGCTTCACCGAAGTATGGGGAGAGATGGGAAACAAGGTTATCCTGATGCTTGAAGGCGATTCCATTGCCACCCTTCAACACCAGAATGACCGCATTCTTGAAAAGCTCAGCAGAGACATGGCAACAGGTAAAATCGATTCCGCATTTTCTACTTCCATGGTTTTCCCCGGTAAGGAGCAGGCAGCGCAAAACCTGAAGGACTGGAGGGCATTCTGGACCAGTGACAGGGTAAACAATCTTAGCAGGCATCTCCAGGAAGCCAGTCGCAAAAACGGCTTTAGAGACGATGCTTTTAATCACTTCCCCGCAATCCTTGATCCCGGATTTATCCCGAAGAGCACAGATATCCCGGAAAAATTTTTCAACCTCCTGGGAATATCAGAGAAGGACGGAAAACTTATACAGTTTATAAACATAAGTCCCGGGGAAAAGTTCAGCAGTGAGGATTTTTATAAAAGCTATGGTGCTCAGGGAAAGATCTTTGACAGTCCCTACTTTTCCAGGAAACTCGCAGACATTCTCTTCAACAGCTTTCTCACGATGCTTGCAATTATTGCCGCAAGCATCGTTGCCCTGCTACTGTTTTTCTTTGCCAGTTGGCAGCTCACTCTTATCACCCTCCTCCCCCCCCTGTTCTCCTACGTATGCCCCCTCGGCACCATGAAACTCATTGGCCACCCCCTGGACATTCCGGGCCTCATGCTCTCCATTGTCATCCTCGGCATGGGAATAGATTACTCCATCTTCTTTGTCAGAGCGCATCAGCGCTATCGTAACTCTGTCCATCCCGCCTTCGGCCGTATTCGCATGGCTGTCTTTATGGCTGGTACCTCAACCATCATCGGATTTGGTGTGCTCTGCCTGGCTGACCATTCCCTGCTGCGCTCAATCGGTATCACCTCACTACTGGGGATAGGCTATTCTTTGCTTGGCGCATTTCTACTGCTACCGCCACTCCTTGGAAAATACTTCAAGAAGAAGCCGCAGAAGCGGACAATCCAGCAAGATATCATCCATAACACACGGGACAGGTTTCGCCTGATGGAGGCGTACCCACGCATGTTTGCCCGGTTCAAACTGCAGTACGACCCGATGTTTACGGATCTGCCTAAGTTGCTGCATGGAGAGCGGGATAGAATCAAAACCATCCTTGACATCGGCTGCGGATACGGAATTCCCGGATGCTGGTGCCTCGAATATTTCCCCAAGGCGAAAGTATATGGCGTTGATCCGGACAATGAACGGGTCAGGGTGGCGGCCCTGGCCATGGGAGACAGAGGGCAGATTGTGGAAGATGCCGCTCCTGAGCTCCCAATCCTCCTCGATACTCCTGATCTTATTCTGCTGCTGGACATGCTCCACTACCTCGACGCCCCCAGTGTGCAGGCACTCTTCACAAACTGTTTTCAGAAAATTGCCCACAGGGGTATTGTGCTTGCAAGATATGTCATCCGGCCGGACGGTGCTCCCTCACTCTCCTGGAAACTCGAGGAATATCGAATCAAACTGGCTGGGAAAAAGACATATTACAGAGATGCTGATACAATGGCTGCGCTCCTGGAAGAGGCAGGATTTCATATTACTACCAACAGCATCAGTCGTGCAAACCAGGAACTTGTCTGGCTCATGGGCCGAACCGTCAAAAAATAAAAACTGCTTTACCCTGCCCAATCCCCTTTGTACCAGGCCAAGAGTTCCCCGGCGCAAAACTTCCGATACAGAGAGGCTTTTTTATTCCTCAATTTATCAACAATGTAGTATTCTGCTAATTGTTTTTATCAATGATTCACTTCTGCCGGGAGCTCTTTATGCCGTCGCATATTCTTGCCATTGATCAGGGTACCACCTCCAGCCGTGCAATCATTTCCGCCCCGCAAGAGGATAACAGAAAAGAGTCCAGTGACTCTAAAAAGTTTTCCGACTTTTCGGGTTTGGTCTATAATTTCATTTTTATTAGTTTTCCGTTAAGAAACACTTTCTTGTTGATTATGATCCACAAAGCCTATAATTTAAAAAAACAATCAACCTGACTTATACGACCGCAACGTCCGACCGTCGTCACTTACAGGAAAAACAAAAAAAGGAGTAACTCATGAGAAGACACCTGAAAAAAACCATCCTCTCCATCAGTGCAGTTGCAGTTTTTTCAACAGGACTTGCTGCAAACAGCTGGGCCACCACCGATATCCAGTGGTGGCATGCCATGGGCGGTGTGAACGGTGAGCGGGTTAACAAGATAGCAGAATCTTTTAATGCCTCACAGGATGAATTCAAAATAGTTCCTGTATACAAAGGCAATTACACAGAAACCATGACAGCGGCAATTGCCTCATTTCGCGCCAAAAAGCATCCCCATATCGTTCAGGTTTTTGAAGTTGGAACGGCAACCATGATGGCAGCAAAAGGTGCTGTGTATCCCGTTGAAGAGATGATGGCCGATTCAGGAATAAAACTGGATAAATCAGCATTTCTTCCTGCAGTTATCAGTTACTATCAAACAGCAGACGGTGAGCTTCTTTCCATGCCCTTCAACAGTTCCACCCCGGTTCTCTGGTATAACAAAGACGCCTTTGTAAAGGCAGGAGTAACGGAGGTACCCAAGACATGGCCTGAGGTCTTTGCGGCATCGAAAAAGCTTGTGGCAGCCGGATACAAAGGTGGTTTCTCCTTCGGATGGCAGTCATGGGTAATGATAGAAAACTACAGTGCCTGGCATAATATTCCAATGGGCACAAAAGAAAACGGATTTGCAGGACTGGATACCCAATTCACCTTTAACAATAAGAATGTGACTGATATTCTGAGTAGTATCGCCAAAGGTCAGCAGGATAACCTGTTTCTCTATGGCGGCCGCAGGGGCGACAGCCTGCCCATGTTTATCAACCAGGAAGTAGGAATGTGGATCAACTCCTCCGCCTACTACGGTGGTATCAAAAAACAGGCAAAATTTGATTTCGGCCAGACCATGCTGCCCTACTCACCGGATGTGATTAACAAGCCACAGAATTCCATCATTGGGGGTGCAACATTATGGGTTCTCAAAGGGCATGCCAAAGAAGATTACAAGGGTGTTTCCCAGTTTATGAACTATCTCTCTTCTCCAGAGGTACAGGCATGGTGGCACCAGGAAACCGGTTACGTCCCCATCACCAAGGCTGCATATGAGCTGAGTAAAAAAGAGGGTTTTTACGAAAAGAACCCCGGTACTGACACGGCCATCAAACAGCTCAGCCTCAATACCCCCACTCCTAATTCCAAAGGTGTCCGCTTTGGTAATTTTGTACAGGTACGCGACATTATCAATGAGGAAATGGAAGCCATATGGAATGGCAGCAAAACCGCCACCGAGGCCATGGACGATGCGGTAAGACGTGGAGACAAACTGTTAAGGAAGTTTGAAAAAGCGAACAGATAAGCAGGCAACCATACACCCTACAACTCTGTTACAGTAGCGGATCGCCTCCGCCCCGCTGCTGTAACAATTTCCATGATCAAACGAACCCACTTCAAGTCATCCCCGCTGCCATATCTCCTGGTGGCACCCCAGATTTTAATAACTGTGGCTTTTTTTATCTGGCCAGCCAGCCAGGCGGTTTACCAGTCCATGCTTCTCGAGGACCCTTTTGGCCTGAAAAGTGAATTCATCTGGTTTGAAAACTATGTCCTGCTCTTTTCAGACGAAATCTATTTCAGCACCTTTTTGAGAACCGTTGTTTTCTCGTCACTGGTTGCGTTTTTATCCCTGAGCATTGCCCTGCTCCTTGCAGCAACAGCAGATCACGTGGTACGGGGTACGCGCACCTATCGCACCCTGCTCATCTGGCCCTATGCCGTTGCGCCGGTGGTGGCCGGCACCATTTGGATGTTCATATTTGACCCAACCCTGGGTATTGTATCCTATTTCCTGCATGGTATCGGCTATGAGTGGAATCACCGCCTGAACGGCAACCAGGCCATGGCCCTCATTGTTCTTGCCGCAACCTGGAAACAAATCAGTTATAACTTTCTCTTCTTTCTTGCAGGAATGCAGGCCATCCCGAAATCTCTGATAGAAGCTGCTGCAATAGACGGCGCAGGACCTGCCCGAAGATTCTGGACCATTATTTTCCCACTTATTTCACCGACAACCTTCTTTCTTATGGTGATGAATATCGTCTATGCATTTTTTGAGACTCTTGGTATTGTCCATGCGGTCACAAAAGGTGGTCCGGCAAAGGCAACGGAAATTCTCGTATATAAAGTTTTCAATGATGGCTTCATCGGCCTTGATCTTGGGGGTTCTGCTGCCCAGTCTGTGATCCTGATGCTTATTGTCATTACCCTGACTGTTATTCAGTTTCGCTACATAGAGCGAAAAGTGGAGTATTGAAAAATGAACAGCCCGGTTATCAGCCACCTTCAACACTTTCGCATACACCATGATTGAAAAACGTCCTCTCGCCACCTGGTTCAGTCACACCGTTCTGATTCTCGGTGTTGCTGTGGTGGCCTTTCCCATCTGGATAACCTTTGTTGGCGCAAGCCACGATGCCATCCGCATGCCCCAGGTTCCTTTGCCCCTTCTTCCGGGAGATCAGTTTTTCATCAACCTCAAAGCTGCCTTTGTGGAGGGAGTCGGGAATGCAAAAGAACAGTCTGTGGGAATCATGATGTTCAACAGTCTGATAATGGCACTGATGATAGCCGGAGGGAAAATCGCCATATCTCTGCTTTCCGCCTTTGCCATTGTCTACTTCAGATTCCCATTCCGGATGATTTTCTTCTGGATGATATTTATCACCCTGATGCTCCCCGTTGAGGTACGAATTCTCCCGACCTTTGAAGTCGTTGCAAACTTAGGAATGCTTAACAATTACTGGGGCCTCACCGTCCCCCTCATCGCATCGGCGACAGCCACATTTATGTTCAGACAGGTCTTCCTCACCGTCCCCGACGAGCTCCTTGAGGCCGCCAGGATTGACGGGGCCGGCCCCATGCGTTTTTTTAAAGATATCCTGCTTCCAGTTTCAAGAACAAACATTGCGGCTCTGTTTGTGATTCTCTTTATTTATGGCTGGAATCAATACCTGTGGCCACTCCTTATCACCACCGACAAAAGTATGTATACCATTGTCATGGGCATCAAACAGATGCTTGAAGCAGCAGAAGAGGCCCCCGAATGGCACTTAATAATGATGACGACTCTACTGGCAATGATCCCCCCTGTACTGGTGGTAATCGGAATGCAGAAGCTTTTTATCAAAGGATTAACCGAGACGGAGAAATAAAATGGCCAGGGTGCTTATTGAAAATATAACAAAATCTTACGGAGAAACCGAAGTCCTCCACGGGATTAATACGGATATCAGCGATGGGGAATTTATTGTCATTGTTGGCCCATCCGGATGCGGAAAATCAACACTTCTACGGATGATCGCAGGGCTTGAAGACATCAGCAGTGGAACAATTTCGATTGACGGAAGGGTTGTGAATACACTTGAACCCAAGGACCGTGACATTGCCATGGTTTTTCAGAATTACGCCCTCTATCCGCACATGACTGTCTTCAAGAATATGGCCTACGGACTGAAACTCAGAAAATTCAGTAAAAAAAATATCAAGATCCGGGTACATCAGGCTGCAAAACTCCTGCAACTTGAGGAACTCCTTGAACGTAAACCACGACAGTTGTCAGGAGGGCAGCGGCAACGAGTGGCCATGGGCCGCTGCATAGTAAGAGAACCGAAAGTTTTTTTATTCGATGAACCGCTCAGCAACCTTGACGCAAAACTCCGGGTACAGATGCGCCTGGAACTGCGAAAGCTTCACAAGAGATTGAAAGTAACCAGTATATATGTTACCCATGATCAAGTGGAAGCTATGACCCTGGGTGACAGGCTGGTGGTGATCAACGACGGATATGCCGAACAGATCGGCCCCCCCCTTGAGCTTTACGAAAAGCCAGCAAGTATTTTTGTTGCTGGTTTTCTGGGATCTCCGGCAATGAATTTCATAAGCGCGCAGATCAGTGCAGATGGTAAGACAGCGCAGCTTTCAGAAGATGTTAAAGTCCCTGTAGCAAATCCACTTAGTAAGCAGGGAATAACAGAAAAAAAAGTGACCTTTGGAATACGACCAGAACATTTTTCTCTCTCAGATAAAGAAAAAACCGGTCTGCCACTCAGGGTGGATCATGCCGAGTTTCATGGAGCAAGCACAATGATATATGGACGACTGCCGGGAAACGACGAACTCATCACAGTCCGCCTGCCTCATATTCATCACATCAGCCCGGAAACAGTTCTTATGCTGACAGCACTCCCGGAACATATTCACATTTTTGACCAGAAAACAGGCAAACGGATCTGATCCGCCATGCCTATCATAGACATCACTCCACCTGAGAATTATCTGACCCTACCCGGAGGAGTCGTTTTCCAATTTCAAAAACAATACTGATTACAACAAAACCCACGGTTCCTAAAAGTACCCAACCAAGATATTCACCCGCATCATTCATAGAATCATCCTCACTCGTTCTGTTTGTTCAGACAGTTGTTTCTCATGTCAATTTCAACACTAAAATGGCCGTTTCCGACCTCACCATCTAAGAAACCATGCCTTCTTCTATCATTTTTAAAAAGCGAATTCAAATAACAGGACAAAAATAGTCAAAACGCCTACTGAATTCAATAAAAGCCACACAACACAATAACTTAAGGTCTTTTCAAGGAAAAACATGAACAGGCAAGGGAAGAACGATACGTCTGACGACAAGCACGATGTAGCACACAGTGTGTGTAAAAACAGAACAGTAGAACTGAACATGTGTAAAACAAAAAAAATTCCCTGCTGTATTGGCAAACAGGAAATGAGGTGGCTGGTAGTCGTTATTTTTTACCCACACGAAACAAAACTTTCACCAGCTGACCAACCACACTGACGGCCACAAAACCAAGCATAACCAAAACTACCACACCAAGACTTTCAGATGATCCCTGCATTGGATTCTCCCTCTTTTAACATGTCCATAAAGGATAAAATACAATCTATTTTTGAATAAAAGTAGACTGTATAGCATATTCCATTTTGGATTTCAAACAACATTTCAATAAAACCTTAAATAAGACGAAAAACTGCGAAACCATGCCTATCATTGACTATCATGCCAGGTCATCCCATTAACTTTACTCGAATGTTATACGCCAGGCACTCTTCTTATCACTCAGCGCTACCAGTAAACACCGGTTTCTTCAGCTTGAACATTTCATAAACCGAACAAGCCCGACACATCGACAATGGCATTTTATCGACGTCCCCGGATGTCACTTTGAGGCCTCTCTCCGAGAGGCAGCAACCATGCCGTTGCTGTGCAGGAAAAACAAATTTTCCATTTCCTTGCCATTCTCAATAGAGTAGTATCCACAAGACAATCATAGATCCAGCACTGACAGCCATCATGAACAAGAGCAAAAAAACACACATCTACAATTCTGCCCCGCTCTCACAGGCAGACAAAACCGCGCTGATCACTTTTTTCACCGCCATAATCCTCTTTTTTATATCTCCATGGCTGAGCCTGGTGCCTCTGATTTTTTTTCTGCTCTGCTGCCTTATCGCTCCATTCTGTCCCCAATGGGGATTTTTTCTCCCTGTTATCAGCTGCAACAGAGGTAAAAAACAAAGCGTTGCCCTCACTTTTGACGATGGCCCCTCTCCTCTTTCCACGCCAATGCTGCTTACATTGCTTAGCAAATTTGACTATAAAGCCACCTTCTTTGTTATTGGCAAGAAGGCCAGGCGTCACCCTGACCTCATCAGACAGATCCTTGCAGCCGGCCATAGCATCGGCAACCACTCGTACCGGCATGACAATCTCCTCATGCTGAGAAGCACAAAACAGCTCAGCAGGGACATCATGAAAACTCAGGAGGCCATTGCCGAAAACGGACTCAGGCCCCTGTTTTTCAGACCACCGGTTGGAATCAGTAACCCGCGACTCAAATCAGTTCTGCACCGTGAGAACCTGCAAGCTGTTTCGTTCAGCTGCCGCGCCTATGACCGTGGCAACAAAGACATAACAAACCTGGCAGAACGCCTTATGAAGAAGATCAGGCCCGGAGATATTATCCTGCTCCACGATATTGCCCCTGACAAGAAAAAAGATTTACAGATCTGGACTGATGAAATTGAGATATTTTTTAAAACATTGAGTGAAAGAGAACTACAGGTTGTCCCCCTGAAACAGCTTACGGGACTGGAAGAAATGACCCTGGCAGCAGAGACTGGTGAGCAGATGAAACCATAGCGGGTGTGTGAGTTTCACGGTATGACACATCACAGCATCACCTGGAAAAACAATGGAACCTGATCCAAATCCAGCACGCCAGTCTGGCCAGGCTCGATAATTTTACTGACAAAGGGTCTTTCAGCTCCATTACCCTTAGTCAAAAACAATTTTCGTGGCATGCCATGGTTCAGATCAAGGCCAAAATGGAGTTTTGCTTTTTTAGACTTTGTTCGATAATCAGCCCAGTGCGTTGAAAGACCCCCATCAATAAGATAAAGGATCCATCGATGTCAACGAGGCCACCAAGCTCTGAATATTGAGACGGCAGTACTCCTACCGCTTGCTTTTGAAGTTCGGTAAATACAAAAAGACGCTGCTCTATACTACACCACGGTCATTAACAGTATCGAAAAGGCAGAGCGTTTAACACCACCAGCAGGAGCAACAAACTGCCTGGCGTAATCATCTTCTTCCAGAGCCTGCAGCAACTCTCTGCCGGATGAAAAATCCTGTAGATGGTAATATGTAAGAATGCCGAGCAAGTCTTCAGTGTTCATGGCCAATGGTTTGTTGGATACTGACCTGAGTAACGGTACTTTGATCAATATCGGCTGTAACGGTTTGAGTAGCAGTTCGTGCGTTGGCGCTATATGCCGCCGCGAGTAACACTTTATGGAAATTTATTTGTCAAGAAAAAAAATACGCTGCTTTTGAAAAAAATTGCTTTTCCAAAACCTGCAAGATCCTAACCGGACACAACTGGATTTAAGTAGGCTCTCACGGTTTCCTGTTGTTTATTACAGTTTTTATGAAGCAAATCACTAAATCGAGGCAAAGCAGAAAGCAACAAAAAGTCAGGAGCCAAAGGCTACTCCCAAACGGGCACTGACTATATGGATTCCGGCACCTTTCCTTTCATATGAGGAGATGGGTCCTGGCGAATAAGTATGTCCGCAACAGGATACTCCCGATAAAGAACTTCTTCCACGTCTTTAGCAATTTTATGTGCTTCACTGAGAGTAATTGCATTATCAAGTTCAAGGTGCAGCTGAATGATCTTCGTCTGACCTGATTGCCTGGTACGCAGGTCATGAACGCCAATCACCTCATCATGTGCAGTCACCAGGGAGTGAATCTTCGCTCTGATTTCAGGGGGTAACTCACGATCCATCAACATCTGGACGGCATCCCCGGCAATCTGCCAGGCACTGTAAAGAATGTACAGTGAGATGGCCATGGCAAACAGCGGATCAACGATCTGCCAGCCAAAAGAGATAAAAATAAGCGCCACAATGGTGCTGGCATTGGTCAGCAGGTCAGTGACATAATGCAGGGCATCGGCCCGAATGGCCGTTGATCCTGTTTTTCGTATCACATAGTACTGAAAAAGCACGAGTAGCATAGTGGCGACCATTGAAAAAACCATCACCATAACACCCGTCTCAATAGAGGTAACCGCTTTTGGAAAGTTGAGACGTTCAATGGCATGGATTATCAGGAAAAATGCCGATCCTGTGATAAAAGATGCCTGGGCCAGAGCTGCCAGGGATTCGGCCTTGCCATGCCCAAACTGATGTTCATCATCGGCTGATTTCAAGGAGTAGCGTACCGCAACAAGATTGATAAACGATGCAGCCACATCCATCAATGAGTCCACAAGGGTCCCTAGAATACTGAGCGATCCTGTCATAAACCACGCCGTTGCCTTCACCCCTATGAGAATCAGAGCAGTAGCCACAGAAGCATATGTGGCAAGACGAAGCAAACGGCTGTTATTTTCCTGGCTATCCATAGGGAACTTCCCGCAAACCTGTCAGACACAGGTCATCTTGAAATAATCGTACCCATTCAGCAGCACTGCGGCCAGGTCCATTCCAGCCTTCTCGAACAGCGTTTAAAATAAATAGTTAACAAATGACAGGATCGTAAAAACCTGAAATTATAGATGGCTAAGTAGATAAGTATAGACTTCGAAAAACTTCACATCCAAGGTGCAAACATTTTCAATTGTTTCGGCGTACTGGAGTACGTCGTGATGATTGAAAACATGAAGCAACGAAGGAAATGAAGAGTTTTTACGACGCCATCACAAATAGTCATCATAAAAAATTATACTGTCAGATGAATATAGCAAAAACCTCAGTCAGCAACAAGGATATCAGCGGACATATTCACCCCAGAACCAGCTGAGCCACTACTATACCACTACTATACCATATCCTTTTCCCTTGTACCACATTTACACCACATAAAAATTGCTACTTGGCGAGAAGTCCAATTAATGCTTTAATGAAACGACAAGTGTCCGTCCAGAAGTAAGATTATTTCTTCCAAATCATGGCACAGAAGAAATTGTACCGCAGACATATATGATATTCCAAAGACAAGGTACCCAGCTTATCTCAACGTTATCAATACTGGGTGATAAATTTTCAAATCAACGAAGAGTTGGGAGAAAAAAGCCATTTCTGGACAGACACTAAATACCAATATGTCAGGAATCACTACTTACCCAGGAACCTCCTCCAGCCCATGAAACTGTTTCTGCTCCAGATCCTCTTTTTTATAAAAAATAAAAAAGCCAAGAAGAACATCTATCTTCTTGCTCGTTTTGTTACCTTCCTGATACTCACCATCACCCTCTACTCCATCCTGTTCCACCTTATCATGGTGTATGAGGGCAGGAATTTCAGCTGGATCACTGGGTTTTACTGGACCCTTACGGTGATGTCCACCTTAGGGTTCGGTGATATCACCTTTTCAACGGATCTGGGCCTGCTCTTCACTCTGCTGGTTCTGATCTCAGGTGTTGTTCTTCTCCTGATCATGCTCCCCTTCACCTTTATCCAGTTTTTCTGGGCTCCATGGCTTGAGGCCCAGAGTCAGACAAGAATCCCCAGATCACTTCCGGAGAACAGCCATAACCATGTTATCCTGACAAGCTTTGATTCTCTGACCAGAAATCTTGTCGAGAAGCTGAAAAAGCATCACTATGAATACTGTTTTGTTGCAGGCGATCAGCAGACAGCTTCCGAAATCCAGGATGCTGGCTACAAGATTGTTTTTGGTGAAGTTGACGACCCAAGGACCTACAAAAATATCCAGGCTGGCCAGGCTGCCCTGATCGTTGCCACATCAGATGACCTGATGAACACCAATATTTCTTTCACCATCCGGGAAGTGAGCAGCACGGTACCAATTGCCTGCAGCGCAGACAAGGAGCATTCTCTGGACATTCTAAACTACTCTGGCAACACGCATGTGTTTCAGTTTATGAGTATGCTTGGCAAAAACATGGCTGAAAAAACTTTTCCCGTGCGGGCGCCTCACATAATTGGAACATTTGAAGAATTGACCATCGCTGAAATTCCCGTTCGGGACACCGGCCTTACCGGAAAGAGCCTGGCTGAATCAAGGCTCAGAAACAAAGTCGGCATCACCGTCATAGGGATACTTGAGAAGGGGAAGATTCTCCCTCCTGCCCCGCAGAGGAAACTTGAAATAACAAATATTTTAATCATCGCAGGAAGCCGGAAGGAAATCGACAATGCGGGGAACACACTTCTTCGTCCTTCCGGGCAGACAGTTGCTGACCCCGCTGTCCTTATTCTTGGTGGAGGCAGAGTCGGCAAGGCCGCTGCGGACGTTTTTAAAGAAAAAAAGGTTCCCTATATGGTTGTGGAAAAACGACCCAACATCAGCACAAACAATGACCGCCATATCCAGGGAGATGCTGCCGATATCAACATCCTGAAGGGTGCTGGAATCGACAACGCGGGTGCCGTTATCATCACCCCTCATGATGATGCCATGAATATCTACCTCTCATTTTACTGCCGTCAGTTACGATCAGATATTCAGATTATCAGCCGGGCAACCGAAGAGCGGACAGTCTCCAAACTCTTCAGGGCAGGTGCTGATTTTGTGGGGTCTTCGGCATCAATGGGAGCAAGTGCCATCATGGATCTCCTGAAACCCTCAGAAAGCTCCTTTTTTTCAGAGGCACTCAATGTATTTATGGTACGGGTCCCCGAGTCCTTTATTGACAAAACACTTTCTGACATCGGATTGCGTGAAAAAACAGACTGCAGCCTGCTCGGCATCAAAAACAGTGGCAAATTCGTAACCAACCCCGGACCGGACACCTCCTTCAGCGATAACGACGAGCTGATCCTTGCCGGGTCCCTGCAGGCGGAAGAAAAATTTCGCCAAAAATACATGGAATAGTGGAAAGAGCCGACAATCACGGGTGAGCTGAAACCATGGTACACGAAGACGAAGAAGACAAAAAAAAGGAACTAACACTTCAGAATATACAGAAAAAGCTCACGCTTTTCTTCCCTGAAGACTCCTATTCCTTCACCCGGCAAGCAATTGAGGATGGGATGAAATCCGGTGAACTTATGACAAAACCGGTACAGATACTCCCTTACGTCCAAACAGCACTCTTTGACAACAAGATTCTGGAAGTGGAACTCGACGGAATGACCAGAGTCTATTTCAGCAGGCTCAATGATGACCTTCCAGACCTCGAAGAAGAGGAAAATGAAAATGGCGAGATCGTCCTCAAGGAACCTGAATATGTTGAAGGCGACTACCTGAAGCTCATGAACCACATCATCGCCCTCCCCCTGGAACCAGGTATGGGAAACCTCCATATTCGGAACTCCCAGAAGGTGATGATCAGATTTTTCACCTCCACCAGTGCCATTGAGCTGGGGACATTTTTCCAGGATCTGGGCCTTGTTCGGGATCTCCCGGTGCTGCGCCTCTCTTTTCCTCTCATAGGAAGACAGGTCCGTGGAGCCAGGGCCTTTCGAGCAAAAGTCCCTGCGGCCATGAACTTCACCCTGTTAATCAAAGGAAAGAAAAGAAAGCGCTCTGATATCCAGACAATTCCCATTGATATCAGCAGCGATGGAATGTCATTTGAGATTCAGAAAGAGGAGCAGGGTCTCTTCCATGAAGATGAAGTCTGTAATATCCGTTTTTTTCTTGACGGAGAACTCCACGTACTGGTTAACGGAACAGTCCGACACATCTCCAAAGTCCGCAATAAACGAGGAATCCAGTATTGCTGCGGTGTCCAGTTCGATCTTTCCACCCGTTCCCTTGCGGCAAGCATTGAGACCATTGTGGCTGCAGTACAGCGAGCCCACTTAAAAGAGCTCTCAGACAAATCAGAAGAAAGCGGAATCACGCTGGTACGCTGATTTCAGGGAGCCAGCCGTTCCACGTTCCAGCCATCAACTGAAGGGAGGTAGAGAAAGCGGTCGTGAAGACGGTTTTTACGTCCCTGCCAGAATTCGACCGATGCTGGAACCACCCGATACCCACCCCAGAAGGACGGTAGCGGCACCTCCCCCCTGGAAAATTTTTCTTTCATCTCCTGAAATTTCTGCATCAGGATCTGACGGGATGAAACTTTACTGCTCTGGTTTGAGACCCATGCTGCAATCTGCGAGTCCCGGGGTCTAGTCATAAAGTACCGCGCCGATTCAGCAGCCGAGATAGGTTCAGATCTGCCGGAGATACTTATCTGTCTCTCCAGATCAAGCCAGACAAAATGCAGATTCACCTTGGGATTTTCCTCCATTTCACGAGCCTTGCGGCTCTCCCTGTTTGTAAAAAAAACAAATCCGTCTTCGTCATAGTACTTTAACAGAACTGTCCGCTGACTGGGTTGTCCGGAGTTATCCACAGTGGCAAGAACCATGGCGTTGGGATCTGGGATGTCGGTCTTTTTTGCCTGGTCAAACCAAGTGGAAAACTGCTCCACTGGACTGGAGGCAAGGTCAGAAAACTCAAGACCACCTTTTACATATTCATGTCGGAAATTACTGATATCCACTGCAATTACTCCTTTGTCCTCTTGTCAAAACGTTCATAACTCACATGATCCCAAGGCAGCGAAGATCTGTCGTGACCACTCAGTTCAATGGCAGGATATCCCACAGCAATGATCGCCTCCACTTCCATTCCCAACTCCAGATCAAGGATTTCAGCAACTCGCTCTCCAGCACTCTTTTCTGCGTTATACTCTCTGAGACGCATCTGAGCCCAGCAGCTGCCAAGACCAAGATCAGCTGCGGCCAGATGAAGTATAATGGCTGCAATGGAACAGTCTTCAACCCAGACATCACACTTTTCAGGGTGAGCACAGACCACGATGGCAAGGCCAGCATTTTTCACAAAAGATGCACCATGCGGCTTAGCTTCAGAGAGGGCTGCAAGGGTTTCTTTATCGGTCACCACCACAAACTCCCAGGGATTAAGGCCACGCGACGACGGTGAGCGGAGCATGGCTTCCAGGAGCAGGTCAATCTTTTCCTGTTCCACAGGTTTGTCCTCAAAACTGCGAACGGAACGACGAGACCGTAACAGATTGATAAACATTGTTTTTCTTCTCCTGATTTCGGTTATTTCAAAAGTTTATTTGTACAGCGCCAATTTGGGAGGAGCCTGTCCATGTGACCATAAAAAATATGGCTATGCTCTCTTTCCAGCAGGTGAACCAGCTCATGGACCACAATCAGCTCCAGACATTCTTCCGGCATTGTCACAAGTTTAAAATTCAGCCAGAGACGCCGCGCCAGGATATTACACGTTCCCCAACGGGTTTTCATCCTCTTTATTCTGTACTCAGCGGCCTCTCTGCCAACGATTGGCTGCCATTTATCGAGAAGTTCCCGAATACGCAGGCTCAACTCTTCCCGGTACCAGCGATCCAGGAGGCGCCATCTGGCCGCAATAGCGGTGCCGGGACGAACCCTGAGGGTAATGCCGATTTCCCGGTCAAAACGTACCCCGTGCCGCCCTTTACCTTCACATATATGTATGGGGTACGTTTTGCCGAAGAAGAGATGCTCAGCCCCGTCTTTCATCACAGGTTTCGCCACTGCTGGCAGCGCCTTACAGGAACGCTGCCGTGCCCTGATCCACTCCATTTGCGACATAAGTACCTCACGGACGCGGACAGCAGGTGCAAAGCGCGGCATAGAGATACGGACCCGACCATCGGGTGCATGCACTACCACAATGTAATTTTTCACAGATTTGCGCCACACCTCCACCGCGACACCCGCAATAACAATATGTTCTTTCCTCACCCAGCCACATCCTTCACTTCAACTTCATGTTCACAGCCTGCCGATCTTCTGCAGCTACTACCTGTGATGAGAGTGCATTGCAAACATATCCCGGTATTCCTTAGGGCGTAGACTGGTACACTTGATAAACAGTTTACGAAAGAAACTGTTGTCCATATACCCAACCTTGTAGCTGATCTCATCAAAACTTGCGTTACCGGTCTCAAGCAATGCCTTGGCACTTTCCACTCGTACTCTCTGCAGGTAGGCAAGGGGCGTAATACCGGTTGCCTTCTTAAAATGACGTTCAAGGGTACGTCTGCTCATGCCATACTCCCTGGCGAGTTCACTGAAATCAAAAGCCTCGGAGAACTGATCTTCGAGACGCTCCTGAATCTGCAGAATCTGTTTATCACCATGATCGCGTGCACCTGAGAAAATGGCATACGGGGCCTGGGAATGACGTCCCGGACTCCCCAGGAATATCTTGGAACACTCCAGAGCCACCGTTGAACCGAGAAATTTACCAATCATGTAGATAGAGACATCAAGAAAGGAATCGTAGCCCCCGGAACAGACAAGCCCACCCTCATCGGTGATCAGTTTCTCAGGTTTCAACTTGACCTGTGGAAAACTTTTGCGAAATTCATTTTCAATGGCCCAATGGGTGGTGGCAGTCCTGCCATCAAGCAGACCCGTTGCAGCAAGCAGCATTGACCCTGAACATACCGCCGTGACAGGGCACCCGACACCGTACATATCCTGCAACCAGGCAATGGCCACAGCATTGGAAGCGAGGGTTACATCAATGTTCATGATACCCGGAATAACAATCAAGTCAGGCTTGCAGGATTCGATGGAGCAGTGGGGAGTGATAAGTAAACTATTATAACACCGGACAGGATTCCCATCCGTCGTCACTATCTGAACATTAAAATGGGGTACCGGAGACTTTCCCTGAAGACTCTCATACAATACTCCGGTCATGGAAAAGACGTCCATAGGTCCGGTGATGGTGGTGGCAACTGAATCATCCATGGCCAGAATTGCTATATTCAAGGGAATCTCGACTCTCGTTCTCATGACGTTATCAGCCTGTTTTGTGTCGTTAGTGACACTGTTCATCGGGTGGTTTTATCTATAGTATTAAACATAGCACAATGGAAGCGAGAAAAATACCAGAGGCAAACTTTCACCTGAATGAGGAAAAAAATGTGTAAAACACTTGTAATTGTTATTGGCTGTCTCATTGCCTTTACCTGGACAATTTATTCAGCACAGGCCCGACCGGGGAAACGCTTCGATGCTAAAACACAGACTTGCCGAATGATCGCAGATGGTCAACTGGACTGGGAAAGCGACCATTGGGGAACTGGCGCTCAGAAGTTCAAACAGGTCTGCAAAAGTTGTCATACAAGAGATAACGACAAAGGTGCACCTTTCCTCTATATGGAATCATACGGATCAAAAGGCTGGAACCGAGTCTTTGCCGAACGCAGAATACCGTGCAAACAGGACGGCTCATGGGACGTTTTGAGTGCAGAAGAACTCCTGCTGGTAAACGACTATCTGTATCGTAATGCCAATGACACCTACGACCCCAATGATGCCGATTCCTGCGGCTGATGATACCTGAGCTCCCGGTCGGGAGATAAAGACCGCAAGGCCTCCGGTATCCCGGGGGATTTTTATTTTACAATTTGTCAAACTCAGGATGCAGCATTTATTTCCTTGACAAGCCCCCAGGCAACACGTACATATGAACACATACTCAAATTCGAACAACCGGGGCAATACATGTGAAAGGATATCTCCAGAATCAGGTAGAACGGTGCGAATGCCGTTGCATTCACCAGGAAAGGGTTGACACAGCAAAGGATCACGCCCTGCCAGAAAAAGAAAACGAGCGGCTTGCGGCGTTGTTCAAGGCCATGGGAGATCCCAATCGCCTTCGTATTCTATGGGCCCTCTATCGGGAAGAGATGTGTGTCTGTGATCTTGCTCAGTTTATAGGAGTCACCGAATCTGCAGTGAGTCACCAGCTGCGCCAACTCAGGCAACTATTTCTGGTCTCCAATCGCCGTAAAGGCCCCATCCTCTATTACCGCCTTAATGACAACCATGTGAGCGCCCTGATTCACCTGGCACTGGAACACCTGAGAGAGGATCCGTAAACTCCAGTCCATAATCGAGGTGTTTATATATCTTTTGATACTAACAGGTTATTGGTTATTACAGTTTTTATGGAGTAAGGCACTCAGTTTCATCACACAGGTATCACTATGCTCACTTTTCTTTATGACCTTCTCATTGCTTCCTGGGATATGCTGCAACAGGCATCAATCTACATCCTTTTTGGCCTTCTGGTTGGCGGGCTGCTCAAAATGTTTCTCTCACCTGCCTATGTTGCAGCCCACCTTGGCAGCGGACGCTTCAGTTCCGTATTTAAAGCCGCACTGTTGGGAATCCCTATCCCACTCTGCTCCTGTGGAGTGTTGCCGGCAGCCACTGCCCTCAAAAAACAGGGTGCCAACAATGGTGCAACCACAGCCTTTCTTATCTCCACCCCTGAGTCTGGTGTAGATTCAATATCCATAACCTGGGCCCTGCTCGATCCCATCATGACCATCGCCCGACCAGTATCAGCATTTCTCTCCGCCTTTGTAGCCGGTTCTACAGAAAACTTCTTCAATCCCCCCCCTGCCAGGCAGGTAAAACCAGACCTGAGTTGCCCCATAGACAACTGCTGTGACGGCGTTTACTGTCCACCGGAAAAGCATAAACTACACCATGGACTCCCTGAAAAACTCAAGGTCGGAGTAAAATACGCAGCAACTGACCTCTGGGCAGATCTTTCCGGATGGTTTTTTGTGGGAATTCTCCTGGCAGGCCTTATCAGTGTCCTTGTTCCTGACGCTATCATTGCAAAATATCTTGGTGGCGGACTTTCATCCATGCTGCTTATGCTCATTTTCGGTATCCCGCTCTACATCTGCGCAACAGCTTCTACTCCCATTGCCGCCGCATTTATCATGAAGGGAGTAAGCCCCGGCACAGCCCTTGTCTTTTTGCTGGTTGGCCCTGCCACCAACGTCACCTCACTGTCGGTTCTCATCGGACTGCTCGGCAAACGGGCAACGACCCTTTACCTGCTCTCAATTGCCACAATCAGCGTTCTCTGCGGCCTGGCCGTGGATGTTATCTACATCTCCTTTGGGATTTCCGCAGTTGCTGCAGTGGGTCAAACTGCCGAGGTTCTTCCCGCCTGGATAATGACATCAGCTACTCTGCTACTCCTCGCAATCTCAGTCCGGCCGCTCTACACCATTTTTATCGGCTGGTTTGGCCGGGGAAGCGGCTGTGGCTGTTCAGCAGAATCCTGTGAAACAACTTTCACCAATCACCATGGCTACAATCATCAAGGTACCCGGGAAACGGGTTGTGGATTCACCACAACACCTCATCCTGTACAGATTTTCCCAATCTCTTCACTGGACAAAGAAAGGAAACCTTGAATGCTGTTGTTCCAACAGGAGAAGGATATATTTCTTTTTTGTTTGGGGAGAGAGGGAGCAGTCCATAAACTCTCGGAAATTGACAAACCATACAGCTGAAGCGGTTATCTAACCCTGAACGGAGATCCCGGAACACATCTGAGACTCACAGAGAAGGAACATCATCCAGTGAATCATAAAGTGGAATAAAGGAATCAAAACCTGATATCTCAAAAACTTCCCGGATATGATCCTGAGCCTGACACACTGAAAACTTCCGTGAACATTTTACAGTGGCTTTCGAGAGATTGAGCATCACTCGCAGCCCTGCACTGGAAATATAATCCAGCTTGCTAAAGTCCATCACCACATCACATTCTGGAGATGCCAAATTGTCACGTATCCAGAGCTCAAGTTTCGGAGATGTCAATGAGTCCAGTCTGCCCTCGATGGTAACGATCATAAGACTCTCTTTCAGAAAGGTAGTAATAAGCATATCTCTATCCGCAGTTATGTTATAATTTCTTCTCAATTTTCAAAATATTCCTGCCGTTTTCCCGACTGTAAACAATACTGTCCGCAAAATGGTTCACAAAATAGAGACCCAACCCTCCGACATCACGCTCCTCAAGAGGTAAGGTCACATCCGGTGTCGACACTGTTGTGGGGTCAAAAGCTTTTCCCCCGTCTGTTATTATGATGGTTATGACAGAAGCACCATGTCTTATTCCAACCTCAACGGGTAGCGCACCATATTTAACAGAGTTGCTGCAACACTCCTCAACGATCAAAGCAACCTCAAACAGCACGTTATCGGTAACCCCCCAGTCTGACACGATCTCGTGCACCTTCAGGTTCAAGTCATGCAGTTCTTCAAAAGTGCAGATTGTCGCTGAAATTTCCATGGGTTTTCCACTATTATGCGCCATCGCCTCTCTCCCTGCCATAGACCAGTTCACAATACAATCCATTCCGAGAGACAAGATCACCGTGCGCCCCAAACTCCATCAGCCGGCCATCTTTCATTACGCCTATTTTATCAAAACCCTCTATCCCATCCAGACGATGTACCACTGCGATGACAGTACGATGATTTTTCCAGCGACGTTGAATCAGATTCTGTATTCTTGCCTGTGATTTGTTATCAAGGGCTGAGGTGGCCTCATCCATGAGAACTATCCTGGGATTTTTCAAAAGCACCCTGGCAATGGAGAGTTTCTGTTTCTGCCCTCCGGAGAGCAGATTCCCCATACTCCCCAGATGGTATTCCATGCCTGCCTCGACCATGGATTCGAGGCAGTCCTCCTCAATAAGAAGACGGATAATACTCTGATTAACCTGCTCCTGAACCTGCTCCTCCTCCGTTTTCAACCTGCCAAAAAGGATGTTATCGAGTATGGACTGCCCATAGATATAATGATCTCCCTCATAGCAGCGGAACTGTTCCAGGAAATGTTCCCCGGCCCAGCCACACCAGAACCGGCGACTTTTCAGAACCTTCTCTTCAAATGCGGTACCACCAACCAGTGAATTTTCACCGGGTACATACTGCAGCGCAAGACGGAGCAGCAGGAGTCGGTCTTCCCGAGTCAACAATGCAGTGTTATTTGTTCTGCCATGCACCAGAGCATCACGATATCGCTCCAGCTGCTCAGAATCAACCTCCAGTACATCATCTGGAAAATTGTCTGCCATATTCCCGTTACTGTCTTTCTCAACGATCTGCTCTGCCAGCTCAAGCCCCAGGGTCAACAGTGGGTCGATGAGTTGCATCTCTTCCAGGAAACTCTGAAACGCTCCCTATCTGCAAAGGACAGCAGAGACACTCCGGGGTCAATTGGGGTGGCAAATACGATATTTTCCATAACGCTGCTGTGATAAAGATAGCTGTCATCACGGTAAAACTCGACACAATCGGCCAGGGAATCTCCAAAGTGGGCCCGAAATTGCTCTCTGATTCGTACAATTTTATCTATCATTACCGTATCACCAGGATCAAGGACTGTGTTGAGACCAAAACGGATCACATCAACAAACATTCCCGCCTGCTGCAGAGCGAAAATGAGCGAGTCAAGTTCCGGCGCCTGGTACTCCTCCGGTTGAGTACTTTTTCCTGCAGCTGCCCGATGCGCATACAGTAGATTATCACGAATGGTCCCGGAAAAAATAAAAGGTTGCTGGGCGATATATCCCACATTACGAATGATCTCCCCTTTATCCATGGTCTTTACCTCACGGCCATCAAGGCGGATTGAGCCACTGGAATAGTCAAACATCTTGGCAATACAATGGATCAGAGTACTCTTGCCACTTCCGGAAAACCCGATCAGTGCCATAGTTTCCCCGCTGTCGAGGGAAAAAGAAACCCCACGCAACAGCGTAATACCACTGCTGGTACTAAATCCGAGATTTGAAACTTCCACACTGCCGGCAAGCGATGCGGGCAATGATGGCAGAAACATTCCATGGCCTGCTGCTGCATCAAAATATTCCATGGTTCGGTAATAACGAATGGAGGCATCCTGATAGACCTGATAATAATCGATAAGTTCTTTCCAGGGATCGTAGAGTTTCTCCTGAGCTGAAAGAAATGCCACAAGAGAACCAAGCTCCAGTTGTCCCTGCATCACCAGATATCCACCAAAAAGAAAGACCACAAAAGGCCCGAGGCTGGCAAAATAATTATTTACTGTCTTGATGCCAAAGCGCAGCAATGACCATTTAGTCCGGATGACACGAAGCGTTTCGGCAAATACATTAAATTTTTTTCTTTTCCTGCTCATAAGCACCGTGAACATTTATCTCGGTGATCCCTGTGATGGACTCGGCAATCTGACTCGAGAGCAGTCGGGACTGATCCACCCTTTTCTTATTGAGATGGTTGGCTTTCTTTTGGAGGTAGGGAATAAGAAAGGCAACCACTGGATAGATACCAAGGGTTGCCAGGGCCAGCTGAGGATTCAACCACAACAGATAACCGGCAAAAGCCAGCAGGGTGAGAATATTTGAGATGGGTACCGCAAGAGCCATTCCGGCAAAATTCCCGGCCGTACTGAGCTCGGTCATCAGCGCAGCAACCACCATTCCAGGCTGGGTTTTACGGAAAAAGTGCAGTGGAAGCTGGATTATGTGGCCATAAAGTTCTTTTCTCATGGCAAGCATAGCCCGCTCTCCGATCACCGCCTGCAGGTAGTTGGCCCCAAGCTTCAATCCTGCTGTGGTGGTAACAGCCAAAATGTAGATACCACAATACAGCAACAGACTGTCAAACTTACCAAGTGAGATAGCATCGTTTACTATCCGTTTCTGCATCTCCAGGGGAACCACTCTAAAAAACACCATCCCCACGATAAGCAGCAGGAGCAGTAGCTGCATCTTCACATTTCCCTGAAACGCCCAGAAAAACAGCTTCCTCCTGGTTACAGGTTTGGGAGTAGATAGTTTAGACATCGCATCTCTTTAAAATAAGCCGTACCAAACAGACATCACCTGCATTTTCAACTGCCGAACACCCTACAGTTTTTCATCAATAACAATGGCCACCAGAGTAATATCGTCACACAGGGCGGCACCACCCCGGAACTGCGTTATGGACTCGTTTACAAGCTGCAAAAGGGCCCCGGGGGAACATTCTCCATTCTCACGTATCAACTCCTTCAGGCGCTCTTTACCATACTGTTCATTTTCTTCATTCACCGCCTCCCAGACTCCATCACTGCCCAGAAGCAGCAGCACCCTCTCACCATTAAGACTGATGGAATTACTCTGGTATGCATACTCCGGATTTAAGCCGAGTACCAGTCCATCTCCTTTGAGCTCCGAAAAAACGCCAGTCACAGTATTAAAAAGAATTGCGGGATCGTGTCCGGCCCGAACCCACTGCAGTTTTCGCCCGGTCACATCAATAAAGAGGTGGAACAGCGATGCAAAATTTCCCTGTTCAGCTGTATCCAGACAAAGCTGACGATTTACCCGGGAAACAATTAATTCCGGGCGGTCAGCAGCACAAATATTGGCACGCACCAGTGCACGGAGGGTGGCCATCAGCAGCGCTGCTCCGATTCCATGACCTACGACATCACCAACAATGACATGACAGCGACCAGACTGAAGATCTGACTCAATAAAATCAAAGTAGTCTCCACCCGTTTCATCACAGTATGTGCTGAGTCCACTGATTTCCACTCCCCTGCCATTAAAATCTACTTTCGGCAGCAGAGTCATCTGTACTTCTTTAGCTATATCCATAGCTTTCTGCAACTGTACTCCTTTCTTGAGCTGGCTGGTCATTATATTAAAGTTTTCTGTCAATATTCCGACCTCATCCCTTGTGTATACGGGTAGTGGCTCACCAAAGACACCATGGGCAAGATTACTGGCAGTCCGGGACAACTCATTAATGGCCCGGGTGGTCTTGCTGCTCATAATCCGGATAAAAAGAAGCACTATCCCAATGCAACCCATGGCGGAAAGAAAAAAGACCATCCGAAACTCGATTATCGGCTTCAAAACTTTTTTACCCGGCGCAATAACAACCATGACCCAGGGAGCTTCCTGAAGGTGAAAGAAGCCACTGATCTCCCCTGGAGGCCGCCCTGGCCCAAACACAGTCCCCGAGACATTTTCACGTAGCGCCTCAAGGGTCCTCTGCTCCAGAATCCCCTTATCACCAAAGGTTTTCCGTGCTGCCCAGGCCTCTTCCTGCCGTTCCGGATCTGTGCTGATCAAAACAGTACCCTTATGGTCAACAATATAGCACTTGTTAACATGCCACCATGGTTTCTTCACTGTACGCGATATCAGTTTCTCAAAATCAAGGACAACCTCTATCCCCCCCACCTTAAAGCCATTTTCATTGATCATATCCGTGACCATGGCAACAGTTTTACTGTTAGTCTCGACATTATACACGGGAGGAGTTATATCAAACAGCCACCTCGAATCCGCACGCCTGCCAAACCACCCCCTCCCACGTCCTTTAAAACGAAGTTCATCCTGAACCACAGAAGAAACCCAGGTTATTTTCACGCTGAGCACGCCCTCAACTCTGGTAAGCTGACTCCTGACCATCTCTTCAAGCCCTTCGATCCAGTAGTGTCCGGTAAGGATTTTGCATGTTAAATAAAGCAGTTATTTTTCAAAATAGACACACTTTTTCCTTGACAAAGTAAAAAAATTCGCAGCCGACCTCCTTAAAAGACCAATCTTTTAAGGAGGTTACGATAATGG
>JAJRQL010000133.1 GCA_024280265.1 Deltaproteobacteria bacterium | reverse complement strand
TGGGTTATGCCTCACAAGTAGCAAAACCCTATTTTATTCCCTCTGGATATAGAAAATCGACGAGGAATAAAACGGATGATATTTCGATAACATACAGCGTCAACTCAATTAGACCATAAAAATATAACCGGGAAACTTCAGTTACAGGAGTAACAGATGAAAAAAGATCTCTTTTTCTGCACAGATATTGATGTTCTTCTCAGGTGGATCCTCACCGACCTTGAAGAGCGAAATGAAATTTTCGGTATCGTCAGGGAGCAGTTTTTTATTCCCAGAGTGACAGATCCCTTTCGCATGCATCGTTACGGAGATCTTCTGGAGACCCCGCTGGGCGTGGCATCTGGCCCCCATACTCAGCTGGCTCAGAACATTGTATCTGCCTGGCTCACCGGAAGCCGCTATATTGAGCTGAAGACTATCCAGGTGCTGGATGAGTTGGATGTGACCAAACCCTGTATTGATATGACAGATGAGGGTTATAACTGTGAATGGTCCCAGGAACTGAAACTGGATGAGTCTTTTAACGAATACCTCAACGGTTTTATCCTGCTTTACATCCTTCGTGACAAGCTTGGTTTTGCAGGGGATGAGGCTGGTTTTATCTTTAACATGAGTGCCGGTTATGAACTGAATGGAATTCACAGCCCATCTGTGCAGCGCTTCTTTGACCGCATGGAGGATTGTTCTGAAGAGCTGGCTGCCAAGATAGAAAAGGTGTCAGAGATATATCCCAGGGTTAAAAACCTCAATATTCCCAGGCGGATATCAAACAGCCTGACGATTTCTACCATGCATGGTTGTCCACCCGATGAGATTGAGAAAATAGCCCGGTACTTTATTGAAGATCGAGGGTATCATACCACCATCAAGCTGAACCCCACTCTGCTTGGACCGGATCGGCTTCGCGATATCTTGAACAATAAGTTGGCCTTTGAGATAGATGTGCCGGATCTGGCCTTTGAGCATGATCTGAAATATCCGGATGCCGTTAAATTGATAACCGCTTTGAGAGAGGCGGCCAACACCAGGGGGGTCGAATTTAACATTAAACTCACCAACACCCTTGAGACCACTAATATCGATCAGGCATTGCCCAAGACGGAGGCCATGTGTTATATGTCCGGTCGTGCCCTGCACCCTGTTTCCATCAGCCTTGCCGCGAGACTCCAGGAGGAGTTTGAGGGTGCGCTCGATCTCTCTTTCTGTGCAGGTGTAGATACCTTTAATGTCTTTGATACCCTGGTTTGCGGCATGGCACCTGTCACTGTCTGTTCTGATGTCCTGAAACCTGGTGGTTACACACGGGTGACCCAGTATGCGGCAACGATACTTGACGGCATGAAAGAGGCCGGGGCGGGATCCCTTACCGAGCTGGTCTGCAGTGCAGCGGCAATGGATGATTCGGTGGCTGCAGCTTTGGCAAACCTGAAGATCTATGCTGAGACAGTGGTGGAGAAGGGTCATTACAGCAAAGATCTTGTCCCGTACCAGAATGTCAAAACAGAGCGCTT
This sequence comes from Deltaproteobacteria bacterium, assembly GCA_024280265.1. Lineage (GTDB taxonomy): Bacteria > Desulfobacterota > Desulfobulbia > Desulfobulbales > Desulfocapsaceae > Desulfocapsa. Next base: position 5,300 of record JAJRQL010000133.1, on the reverse strand, counting down.
CCTGCCACGCTTTGACTGTGCCGGAGCTCCCTGTGTCACATCCTGTGGAGCTTCTCAGGATGTGCCCCGCTATATGGATTATACTGCCCGTGGTGAATTTGAAAATGCCTATCGTACCATCCTTGCCACCAATCCTTTTCCCAATATGCAGGGGATGGTGTGTGATCACCCCTGTCAGTATAAGTGTACGAGACTGAACTATGATTCCCCTCTTCTTATCAGGGAAATTAAGCGTTTCATAGCCCAGAACCAGAAAGAGGAGATAGAGCTTAGTCCTCGTCCTGATAACGGGAAAAGTGTGGCCATTATCGGTGGCGGTCCATCGGGGCTGTCAGCGGCCTTCTTTCTGCGTCTCGAAGGTTACAGGGTTGATATTTTTGAGTCCAGGGAGTTTGTCGGTGGCATGGCCTCGGATGGTATCCCGGTGTTACGGCTTGATGATGAAAGTCTCAAGAAAGATGTTGATCGTATCCTTGCGCTTGGTGCCATTCTGCACACCGGGGTGAAAGTTGATGCCGGGAGATTTACGGAGCTTCGGAGCTCCCACGACTTTGTCTATATTGCAGTTGGAGCCCAGGGAAGTTCCATCCTCTCCATACCAGGTGCCGATGCATCCGGAGTGTTGGATCATTTGGATTTTATCAGTGCGGTTCGACGTGGTAATGCCCCTGATATCGGAACAAAGGTGATTGTGGTCGGAGCTGGTAATTCGGCAATGGATGCTGCCCGTACTGCAAAACGACTGGTTGGAAAAGACGGGGAGGTTTCCATTGTCTATCGTCGCACCAGAAAGCAGATGCCGGCAGATCATGAAGAGATACTTGGCGCCCTGAAAGAAGGGGTGGCTGTGGTTGAACTGGCTGGCCCAGAGGCGGTGCGGGTGAAGGACGGGAAGGTGGTCGGTCTCGAGGTGGCCACGATGAAACTCGGCGAACCGGACGATTCCGGACGGCGCAGCCCGGTGAAAGTGGAAGGAAAGAATCATGTGATCGGGGCTGATTCGATAATTGTGGCCATTGGCCAGAAGGTGGAACTTGATTTTCTGCCTGGTGGAAAACTTGATGTTGATAATCACTCACTGCAGTCTTCCCTGCCCGGGGTGTTTGCCGGAGGAGATGTAATTGATGTATCTTCTCTGATTAATGCCATAGGTCACGGCAGACGTGTCACTGAGTCTATCATGGAAGCGTCCGGAAAAACTCTTCAGGTGAATATCGCCCCGGATGAGGATCGGAACCTTGATCTTACAGAAATACAGGTGAAGAGTGGAGTACGACAGTTCGGTGTGGCAATACCGGAACTGGATGCAGAAGAGAGACTGAATTTTGATCTTTTTGTGGGCACTCTCACAGAGAAAGAGGCTCGGGCTGAAGCATCACGCTGCCTTCAGTGTGATCTGGTCTGTAATGTCTGTGTCACCGTTTGTCCCAACAGGGCAAATGTGGCCCTGCGGGCAAATCCGGTGAGTTATCCCATACAGACTGTCAATGCCGATGGTTCGGTGACAGTTACTGGGGAGGTGCATTTGAAACAGGCCTACCAGATTATTAATATCGCAGATTTCTGTAACCAGTGCGGCAACTGTCAAACATTTTGTCCCACCAGCGGTGCCCCCTATATGGATAAATCACGGGTGCATCTTTCCGCAGCCAGCCTTAAGGCCCATGGGGAGGGATTCTTTATGGCAGCATCGGGTGTGATGGAGATTATGCATGACAACAGAGCAGCCAGGCTTACCGACAATGGATCTCTGTTTTCATATGAGGATGACCAGGTCAGGCTGAGGCTCGTCAAGGAGGATCTCAGTGCCACCGATGTGGAGTTGAAATCCCAGGTGAACGTTAAGAGTCTGGTTGATGTTGTGGAAGCAGCGGTGTTGTTTACCCTGCTCGCAGAAACCGCCCCATTTGGACAATAATGAAAGAAGGAAGTTTCAATATAACAAAATTGCAAGATTTGAAGATTGTTATGCGGGGGGCAGGGGATCTGGCCACCGGGGTTGCCCTGAGGCTGTACCGTTCAGGATTTAAAAATCTGCTTCTTCTGGAGACGAACCATCCTCTGGCGGTGCGGCGTCTGGTGTCATTTTCTGAGGCCGTGTGTCGGGGAAAGATGAGCGTGGAAGGCGTTACAGCAAAACACATAAACGATGTGGAGGAACGTCACGACTGCATTGCGGGTGGTGAAATTCCGCTGCTGGTTGATCCGGGTGCAAAGAGTTTTGCCTCATACCAACCGGATGTGGTGATTGATGCCATCATTGCCAAGCGAAACACAGGAACCGGGATTGACGATGCCGGGCTGGTGATCGGGCTTGGGCCAGGATTTACCGCAGGTGTGGACGTGGACCTGGTTATTGAAACCATGCGTGGTCATGGTCTGGGCCGGGTTATCAGGGCAGGTGCTGCTCTGCCGGATACAGGAATACCCGGAAGTGTTGCCGGGTTTACCCATCAGCGTCTGCTGCGTGCGCCCAATGCTGGAATCTTTGAGACTACATACAATATCGGAGATGAAGTAGCTGCAGGAGAGAGTGTGGCCACTGTGGCCGGGACTCCGGTTGTTGCAAATGTTTCCGGTGTGTTACGTGGCCTGTTGCGAAGCAATACTCCGGTGCCGGTGCGGACAAAACTGGGAGACATAGATCCCCGTGGCCAGGTGGAATTTTGCAGTACCTCATCGGATAAGGCCATGGCTGTTGCGGGGGGTGTGCTGGAGGCGATACTCTGGCACTGTAATTGCTAACGGAGTCGTCGGGGAATGAGACCTGGGAGCTGTTTGCGACCTCTACTCTTTTCTGAAGTGCAGGATTTAGGTTAAGAAAAGAATGTGAATTTAGCGGGTGTTCTTTAGCAATCCAGAAACCTTTTGGAGAATTAGATTATGGCAGTTGGACAGTCACACGTACGTAAAGATGTAAGGGCAAAGGTCACCGGCAAGACCCGTTATACCGGTGACTACAGCATGCCGGGTATGCTGCATGCTAAATATGTCAGAAGTTCGGTGGCTCATGCTCTTGTGAAGGGTATTGATACGCGGGCAGCCCTTGCACTCAGCGGTGTAGAGGCGGTGTTTACCCATGCGGATGTACCCAAAAAAGTGTATCCAACCGCAGGCCATCCATTCTCCCTCGATCCTGATCATCAGGATGTGGCGGATCGGTTGCTGCTGACGAATCATGTACGTTTCCATGGCGATGAGGTGGCTATTGTGGTGGCCCGTGATCTTCTCACTGCTGCAAAGGCTGCTGAATTGGTGAAGGTTGAGTATGAAGAGCTTCCCGTGTGTGTGACCTCTGATGCTGCCATGGCCGAAGGGGCCCCCGATATTCATGAAGGTGGTAATATTATTAAGTCCACCAGTTTTGAAACCGGCGGTATATTCAGTGATGCTGAAAGAGAGGCGGAGACTGTCGTTGAGGGTAGTTTTTCCACTCCCATTATCCTGCATTGTCACCTGGAAAATCACACGGCCCATGCCTATATGGATGACAACGACCATCTGGTTATTGTCAGTTCCACCCAGATACCCCACATTTGTCGCCGTATTGTGGGGCAGGCACTTGATATGCCCTGGCCAAAAATCCGGGTCATCAAACCTTATATAGGTGGTGGTTTTGGTAATAAGCAGGATGTGGTGTTGGAACCTATGGTGGCCTTTCTCACCACAAAACTGGGTGGCCTGCCGGTGAAACTGGAGCTTGAGCGGGAAGAGGGGCTGGTGGCTACCCGTACCCGGCATTCTCAGACAGTTACGGCCCGGGCCGGGGTCAGCCGTGATGGTATCCTGAAGTTCCTTGACCTTGATGTCATTTCAAACACCGGCGCTTACGCATCCCATGGTCATTCCATACCCATGGCTGCTGGATCAAAATCCTGCAATCTCTACCCTAAAGCGGTAACGCGTTTTTCTGCCACCACCCATTATGCAAATATTCCGGCTGCCGGTGCCATGCGTGCTTACGGCTCGCCCCAGCTCTTTTTCGGATTGGAAGGTGTTATAGAGGAGGCGGCAAGGGAAATTGGAATGGATTCCGTTGATTTCCGGATTAAAAATTCTGCAAGGGCAGGTGATATTCTCTCCAAAACAGGGGATCTAAAACATTCTGTGGCCATGGTGGAATGTCTTGAAAAGGGTCGTGAATCTATCGACTGGGATAACAGGAAAAAACGTTACGCTGATCAGCAAGGCCCTCTGCTGCGCGGGCTTGGAGTGGCGTCATTCAGCTATGGCTCAGGAACCTATCCTGCCTGCGTTGAGATTGCCGGATGCAGGCTTGTTCTGAACCAGGACGGATCCGTCCACATGCAGATCGGTGCCACAGAAATCGGACAGGGCTCGGACACAGCCCTTGCCCAGATGGCTGCAGAAACGCTGGGAGTTGAATATCAGGCCATCCACGTGGTTTCGGAACAGGATACTGATGTGACTCCTTTTGATCCAGGCGCCTATGCTTCACGGCAGACCTATGTCACTGCCCCTGCAGTTCAGCAGGCCGCCGAAAAACTCAAAAAACGAATTCTTGCCCACTGTCAGTTGATGACAGGTGAAAATGCCGCGAATCTTGATCTGCAGAAGGGAAAAATAATTCAGTCTGGAGACCCGGAAAAGGTTGTTGTTGATCTCAGCGAGCTGGCACTCGACAGTTACTATCATAAAGAGCGGGGTGGCCAGATCACCGCTGAAGTCTCTGCAAAAACCCGTACCAATGCCCCCAGTTACGGCTGCACCTTTGTTGACCTTGAGGTCGATGTCGAGATGTGCACGGTTACCATACATGAGATTATTAATGTCCATGACGCCGGAAAGATCATTCATCCCCTTTCGGCTGAGGGGCAGGTTCATGGCGGTATGGCAATGGGAATAGGTATGGCACTCTTTGAGGAGCTGCTGGTAGATCCCGAGAGTGGCTGGATTTTTAACGGAAATCTGCTTGATTATAAGATTCCCACCTGTGTGGACATACCTGAGCTGAAGAGTGCCTTTGTGGACAGCTTTGATCCCACAAGTCCCTATGGCAATAAATCATTGGGTGAGCCACCGGCTATTTCTCAGGGACCAGCCATCCGTAATGCAATCTGGGATGCCACAGGAGTGAAGATCAACGAGATACCCATGACCCCTAAAGTGTTGTTCAAACATTTCAAAGCTGCAGGACTTATCTAAGAGAGAAGAACATGTTTCCAATTGAAAAATACCATTATGCCAGCAGTGTCACCGATGCAGTGCAGGCGCTGGCGGCAGACGAGAAGGCAAAAGTTATTGCAGGTGGTACCGATGTTCTGGTGCGTCTCCATGGA
>JAJRQL010000132.1 GCA_024280265.1 Deltaproteobacteria bacterium | reverse complement strand
TGGCTTAAATATTTCTTCAATTTCCTCACCTGATTGTCTGTGATCATTCCTTTTCATCCTTGGAAAAACAGGAATAATCATTTCACAATTATCCGGGAAAAATAATTGTCGTCAGGCGGGAATTATAATTGTCGCTGATCAATGGGGAAACGTATTCGATCTCCTTGACCAGAATAGTTGAGAACAACACACTTCCCCACCGGTCTGTCTTTATAGTTTTAGAGGAATAAGAAGGAAAAATAAAAACAAAAAAAACCCTGTAATTCCTAGGGGGGATTACAGGGCTGAAGTGATAATTCCTTGAATTTATTTACTGAGTGAAGCTAGTGATTTTTCCATCTTGGTATTGATAATTCCACTGATATGCTCAGTAGTCCAGATTCCATCTTTGCGAACCGCCTTGGAAGCATTCCCAAAACTGATACGAACCTTCTGGCTCGACACAGCATCAAGAGCAGTCTGGATACGTTCTCGAACCTCTTCTTTGGAAAGTCCCTCGGCCTGTCCAATTGGCCCAAGATCTTTCATATTCTCGGTAAACTCAGTGATATGCTTTACAAAAAGGGGCGCCTCTGCAGCAGATGCCCATTGCAAAGAAAAACGCTCCTCTTTGATGCCTACATCTCTTAACACTTTTTTTACAAGTGCATCCATTCCCATCGCATCATAATTACCAACCTGGTAATGACATTCACCGAGTTGTCAGCCGCCAGTGAATATTGCGTCAGCACCTTCGAGGAAGCCTTTTAATACAAATGATGGATCAACCCGTCCGGTACACATGACACGGACAGTTCGAAGATTTGGCGGGTACTGGAAACGCGATACCCCGGCTGCATCAGCTGCTGCATAGCAACACCAGTTACAGAGGAACCCAAGGATCTTTGGGCTGAATGAGTTATCGGACATATTTTATTCTCCGTATATTACGCTTTTTCTCTTTTACGTATCAATAATAGTTAAGATTCTACCTTTGACAAGCCCCTAAAAACCTGAAATTGCAGGTAGCTAAGCAAAAAAACTTTACACTCGAGTCGCTAACATTTTCAATTGTTTCAGCGTACTAGACTACGTCGCAATGATTAAAAATGTGAAGCAACGAAGGAGGTGAAGAGTTTTTACGACGCCATCACCTTTTCACTGGCAACATTATTTCCAAAAGCCTCAATCTGACTGGTCAACTGCTCATTGGTGAAGCCACCCATGGAAATGGCGAATGTAGGACAACGAGCAGAGCAGATTCCGCAGGCTTTACAGGAAGCTGAAACTGTTCTGGCCTTACGCTTCTTACCAACCTTCTCCATCTGAATAGCACCATAAGGACATAGACTGACACAAATACCACAGCCAATGCATTTGTCCTGTTCAACACTTGATACAATGGGATCAACTGTCACATACCTTTTCACAAGAGGCATGGCTGCTTTGGCGGCAGCAGCCTGAGCCTGAGCGATTGTTTCTTCTACAGGTTTTGGTGCATGGGCAAGACCACAGATATATACCCCGTCAACTGCAGCTTCAACAGGGCGCAATGTTACATGGGCCTCAAGGAAGAAACCGCTTGCGGTAACCGGCAGTTTGAGCATTTTTGAAAGTTCATCAGTACCATCAGGAACGATACCCACAGAGAGAGCCACCAAATCAGTTGTCATGCTGACCTCTTCCTGCATGATTGTATCAAAAAAGTCGACTTGAACTTTAGCGCCTTTACTTGTAACAACAGGTCTGCGACCAACCTCATAGGGAATAAAGATAACACCCTTCTTACGAGCTTCAAGGTAAGCATCTTCTGCAAAACCATATGTTCTCATATCACGATAAAGTACAATGATTTGAGAATCAGGATTAATCTCCTTGATTTTCAGGGTATTTTTGATGGCATGGTTACAACATACCTTGGAGCAGTAATTAAGATCTTCACCCCGAGATCCGGCACATTGAATCATCACAATGGAGTCAGGTGCCCTGTTCTTAGCTCGACCCGCAAGTTTTGTTTCAAGTTCCCTCTGAGTAACAACTTTCTTTGATTTGCCCAACTGGTACAGATCCGGACGATGCTCATAGCCACCTGTAGCAACAACTATAACGCCGTGATCATAAGTCTGTTCTTTCTTTTTCTTGCCCTTGCCACTCTCTATAACTGAACTGAAGTTACCAATAAAGCCATTAGTCTGAGCAAGAACAGCATCCGTTACAATGTCAATATTTTTTGATCTTTTAACCTTAGCAGTGAGTGTTTTAAGATATCCGGCAGTTTCATCACCTGCTAGAGTATTCTTCAAATTCTGAAGATTTCCACCAATTTTAGAACTTTTTTCAACAAGGACTGAGTAGAATCCTTGATCAGCAAGGGATAGTGCTGCCGTCATCCCAGCGATTCCACCACCAAGAACTAAAGCCTTTGGAATAACCGGTACAGTCTGCTCTGGCAGAGGTTGAATATGGGCAGCTTTGGAAACGGCCATTCGAACCAGATCCTTTGACTTCTCAGTGGCTGCTTCAGGGTCATTGGCATGAACCCAGGAACATTGATCCCGAATATTCACCATCTCAAAAAGATTTCTATTGAGGCCGGCATCCTTTAATGTTTCCTGGAAGAGCGGTTCATGGGTTCGCGGTGAACATGCTGCAATAACAACACGGTTCAGTTTTTTGTCTTTAATCGTCTGTTTGATCTGCTCTTGTGCATCCTGGGAACAGGAATAAAGGTTTTCTGTATAGTAGGCAACGTTCTCCATGCCGCCAGCATTTTCAGCAACCTCAGGACAGTCGACTACTGAACTGATATTAATACCACAGTGGCAGACAAAAACACCAATACGCACCTCATCTTCATCGGTTACTGCAAGTTCATCCGGATACTCCTTATTTACCGTTCCCCTTCCACGCTGTTTTTTTAAAACAGTTGAGGCAAGAATGGCAGCACCTGATGACTGGGTAACTGACTCTGGAATATCTTTTGGTCCCTGAAAAGCACCAGCAACAACAATTCCATCCTCTGTGGTCTGCAGCGGAGTAAATGTTTCAGTTTTACAAAAATCATACTGGTTAAGTTCAATCTTAGTAATCTCGGAGATCTTCCCGGCATCTTTGGGTGACTCAAGACCAACAGACAGAACAACCATATCATGGGCATCAAACTTATGCTGACCGTCGAGGGTTGAATAGGTCAGCTTGAGATGATTATCCCAAGGAGTCACATCAGCGACTTTAGCACGAACAAATTTGATGCCTATTGCCTCAGCACGTTCACGGGCTGCATCAAAATCTTTCCCCTGGGTACGAATATCCATATAGTAAATGGTAATATCTACTTCAGGATCATGTTCTTTAGTAACAAGTGCCTCTTTAATGGCATACATACAGCAGACAGAAGAACAGTAGCCATTGTCGCAGCCCAGGTCCCTGGAACCGACACACTGTATAAAGGCCATGGATTTTGGATGGCGGCCATCGGAGAAACATCTGATTTCGCCGAGGAATGGTCCTGATGCTGTGGTCATACGCTCATATTCATAGGCGGTCACCACGTCAGGATGTTTTCCATAACTAAATTTTTCAAGGGTTTCAGAGGCTATTTTGCCAAAACCCGGAGAAAGAATAACTGCACCAACTTTCAGGTCACGAGGTTCTGGTTGCTGATTAAAATTAATAGCATGGCTCTGACATACCGGCACACAGATCTGGCAGGTGTCATGCTGAACATACATACATGATGCGGGATCGATGTAATAAGTTGCAGGAACCGCCTGGGCGTAATCAATATGGATTGGTCTGGTTACAGCAAGTCCTTCATTATATGAATCTGAATGATGTTTTGGGCAGTACTGAGTACAGAGCCCACAGGCAGTACAAGCATCAGCATCTATGTAACGCGGTCGAATATTCAGTTTTGCTGTAAAATTTCCAAGTTTACCTTCCAATGCAAGAAAATCCGCATTGGTTATCATCTCAATGTTTGGAGACCGACCGGCCTCTACCAGCTTTGGCGCCAGGATTCAGAGAGAACAATCATTGGTTGGAAAGGTCTTGTCAAGCTTGGCCATAACACCGCCAACTGCAGGCGATTTTTCTACCAGATAGACATAATAACCAAGGTCGGTCATATCTAGAGCAGCCTGGATACCGGCAATACCACCGCCGAGTATCATCACTGCCCCTTCTCTCTGTATCATTGCTTTTCCCATCACACTCTCCGGGCTAATATTTGTAATATTTAATAATCAGTATATTTAACAAGGTTTTAAAACTGCAACAACCTTATCGAATCGATAAATTAAGAGGTTATACTGTTTCCAACTTGCTGATCTTAATGGCACATACCTTGGCTTCTGGAATTTTACAGTGCGGATCAAGAGCATCATTGGTGAGTAGATTTGCTGATGCTTCCTTATAATGAAAAGGAATAAATACCAGCCCCTCATTAATCCTGTCTGATATCCGAACTGCGAGTTCTATGGTTCCACGACGAGAAGAGGCAGACACCATCTCATTGTCTGCAAGCTGAAGCCGTTCTGCATCAAGTGGACTCATCTCAAGGTAGGCTGCCGGTGCCGAACTCTCAAGAACCTCTGAGCGTCGAGTCATGGTTCCTGTGTGATACTGATAAAGGACCCGACCTGTTGTAAGAACAAAGGGATACTCATCATCAGGGATCTCAGCAGGTCCGCTCCAGCTTATTGCAGACAACAACGCTTTTCCTCTTGGAAAACCGCCCTCATGGAGTACCGGAGTTCCAGGATGATCCTTGTCTGGACAGGGCCAGGCCAAGGATTCGGTTTCAATTCTCTCATAGCTCATCCCAGCCATGGCAACCCAACACTCTGTAATTTCAGAAAAAACCTCAGATGCAAAAGGGGGAACCGTATGAAAGACTGGGTCGGGTGTGCCATGATAAGCGCCACTACCATTACCAAGAATCCGGTTGCTTACCATATTGATGATAGAAAGATCATCTCTTGCGTCCCCTGGAGGCGCTACAGCTCGTCTTACCCTCTGAACTTTCCTTTCCGTATTTGCAAAGGTTCCATCTTTTTCAGCAAAAGATGCCGCTGGAAGAACAACATCTGCAATTTCTGCAGTCTCTGTAAGAAAAATATCCTGTACGACCAGACATTCAAGCTGCTCCAAAGCCTTTTTCACATGACTGCTGTTGGGGTCACTTATGACTGGATTTTCACCCATTATCCAGAGTCCAGCAAGTCTTCCTTCATGGATGGCATCACTGAACTCTGTTGCCATAAGTCCAGGTCTGTCAGATACAGAGCAATTCCATATAGCGGCAAATTTATCACGAGCTGCCTGATCTGAAGTAAGTTAATAGCCTGGAAAGAATATGGGATTACATCCCATATCAGAGGCACCCTGTACATTATTCTGACCCCGAAGAGGATTCAGTCCGGCACCTGTTTTACCAAGATTGCCAGTGATAATCGCAAGATTTGCCAGACAACAGACATTGTCAGTTCCCGATGTGTGTTGAGTAATCCCCATTGTGTAATAGATGCCTGCACGCTCAGCTTTCGCAAAGGTGTGAGCCACGTCTTCTATAACCTTTGCAGGAACACCCGTTATTTTCTCGGCCCACTCCGGGGTGCAATCTGTAATGGACTCCCGAAAAGCATCGAAGTTTTCAGCACGTTCTTCAATGTATTTTTTATCTTCAAGACCATCACGCAGGATAACATGACACAGTGCGTTAATTAATGGCCCATCAGTACCAGGGTGCTGTTGCATCCAAAATTCTGATGAGTCACACAGCTTGATACGCCTTGGATCAGCAACGATGAGTTTTGATCCTTTTTTAACAGCTTCAAGCATCCGTAACCCGATGATGGGATGAGTCTCTGTGGTATTTGAACCGATAACAAACATAACATCACTATCCAGAATACCGTTGATAGTGTTTGTCATTGCTCCAGAGCCAAGTACTGTGACCAGACCGGTCACTGTAGGGCTGTGTCAGTATCTGGCACAGTGGTCTATATTATTAGTACCTATCCCTGCCCTGAAAAATTTCTGAAAGGCATAGTTTTCTTCAGTTGTGCACCTGGCTGATGAAAGCCCGGCTAGAGCATCAGGTCCTTTTTCACCCAGAATTTTCGAAAAGGCCTGGCCCATAAAGTTGAGAGCCTCATCCCACTTGACAGGTTCAAGCGGCATGCCCTTCTCACGTCTTATCATAGGCGTTTTAAGCCTATCTGGATGCTGGATGAAATTATGACCAAAACGCCCCTTAACACAAAGATCTCCAAAGTTGGGTCCAACTTCAGGATCAGCGGTGATTTCCATCAGGGTCTGTCCTTTGACCTTGAGTATCATCTGACAACCGGTACCACAATAGGGACAGGTTGTCCTCACCTCACGAACTTCCTCGGCCTGAATGGGTACAATACGATTATTTTTATTAAGTGCTCCAGTTGAGCAGTTTTCAACACACTTTCCACATGATACACAGTTTTCCTTAAAATCAATCTCAAGCCCTATCGGCCGTCCTTTATCGTCCATTGATTGGGCTCGGACTTCCAAAGCATCATAGACACAGGCACGCTCACAACAGCCACAGAAAATACATTTATTGGGGTCAACAGTGATGGCACGGTGAGATGTATCAATGGGATAAAGAGGCTCTTTACCCATTCCAGTCTTGTTGATGTTCACCTTGAGTTCGATATCAAGGCGTTTCAGGTCACAACGTTCGAAGGCGGTACAACCACACTTCAGACAACGATCAGCCTCTCGTTTTGCCATTTTTTCGGTAAACCCGAGTTTTACCTCGTCATAATCCTGGGTCGACACCTCAGGAGGACGAGTCGGCATTTTCTCCCGCAGAGTCACTCCTATTCCATCGAAGTTTTTGAGAGAGACATCATCAAACCCTTTTCCACGCGTGAAATTAAAGCGGTTATCAGCAGGGTCCTTTTCACAGGACATCACATAAGCATTTATATTATTTACTGCACGTCGTGCTGAAACAACTGCCTGGATAACAGATTTTGTTCCAGTTGCAGCATCTCCACCAGCAAAAACACCCTCGACATTGGTTTCTGCGCTGCGAGGATTGGCAAAAAACATACCACCAGGTTTTAATTTCAATGTCGCTTCAAGTTCTCCGCCAGTCATCATACCTTTAACTGCCATCTGACCAAGGGATGAGACAACAGTATCTACACTGAGTGAATTCGTGGATCCGGGTATGGGTAGAATGTCCCTCTTACCTTTTTTATCGGATTCCCCAAGTTTCATCCTGATGAGGTCCAGCTTCAACCGGTTATTGTCATCAGGCATAGCGCAAAGGCCAGAAGGTGAGGCCATGAGCAGGAACTGAATCCCTTCGGTTTCGGCCTCTTTTACATTTCTCTGATTTGCCGGCATTTCAAGACGTGAACGTGGATACACTATGGTTACCTGCTCAACTCCCTCTCGAACAAGGGCACGAGCGACCTC
>JAJRQL010000131.1 GCA_024280265.1 Deltaproteobacteria bacterium | reverse complement strand
TGATTCCTGGCGTATTGACCTCTCTGGAGACGGATATCAGGGAAGGGATATCGAGATGCCGGGTGATACCTTTAACGGTGACGAAAAGTCCGGCCACAAAGATATCGACAGATACGGCATAGATTTGATGGCCGGAGGAAATCTGGGGAGCAATAATCATTTCAGCATAACCGGATACAAGACCAATGAGACTTCAGAATCATATAAACACTATACCGGCTATGTGGCTCCGGTTCAGGTCACTCCGTATCGGAGTTATGACTCAGATATCGATTGGCTGGGTTTTCAGATTAAAGATGAGTTTACCCTGGGTACACACAGCCTTATTTTCGGAGTTGATTATCAGGATATAGAGAAAGAAAGCCGCAGTTACAATCAGGATGGCAGCAGAAAGGCGCCATGGTCACCGGATGAGGGGCGGACCAACTGGGCCGGATATATGGAAACAGTGTGGCGTTTCATGGATAACAAGATGACTTTGACTGCTGGTGGCAGGTATGATTACTTTGACGTGGAGACACTGTCCACACCCTTTAAGACCGACTTTATACCAAAGGCTGAAAGCTTTTCCACCTTCAGTCCCCGGGCTGGTTTGAATTATCTGTTCGGCAAGGGTTTTCGGCTGCACACGACTGTCGGTCAGGCCTTTGTGCCGCCCAATGCCGGTCAGTTGGCAGGATATTCCGAGCGCATTGTCGACGGTGTAACCATGATAACCAAAGGGAACAGCAGCCTTGATCCGGAGACATCCACAACCTGGGACGGAGGAATTGGATATGAGTCGAAAAAACTCGGCCTTTCCGCTGATATCACTTATTTTCATACCAACGTTGATGACAAAATAACCAAAGTCACATATGGCAACATCGGTACTTATGAGAATTCTCTCGGCGCTGAGATGGATGGACTTGAAACCATGCTCTCCTTTGACGTTGGAGCGCCATTGCAATGGGATCGTTCCCTGGCCTTTTTTATTAACTCCACGCACATGTTCAATGCCGAAGAGGATATCCAGGGTGGAGGAACCAGAGATATCCACAATGTCGCCAAATACACCATGAACTACGGCATCCAGTATGACGACGGTATGATTGACTCCAAATTGAATTTCCGTAGTCAGGGTAAGGTGAAGGATACGGATTGGAATGCGGCCGGATATCCTGAACTGGAATATCCTTCATTTACCGTGGTTGATCTGGCTTTTGGCGTCAACTTTTTTGAGCACCATCGGGTTGCGCTCAAGGTCGATAATCTTTTTGATAAAGATTACTATGAGAAAAAAGGCTTTCCTAAACCTGGTCAGAGTTTCTTTGTCAGTTACCGCTATACGTTCTGACAGACACTACCTAACTTTGAGCATTTCATCTATCTGAAAATTATCTTATATCGGGAAAAAGGAATGAAAATAATCGGCGAATCAATGCATCTCACCAATCCTCTGTTTTTACAAGCTCTTGAAAACAAGGATGAAGAAGCAATTGTCAGCATGGCAGAAAAACAGGCTGCAGCTGGAGCAGGCGGAATAGACCTTAATCTTGGAAGCAGTGAAAGACTTGGATCGCTCACAGAATGGCTGCTTACAATACTTCTTAAAAAAACCGATCTTGAACTGTTTATATCCAGTCATATCTTGAAACAGACGGATCTTCTTGAGAAATATGGAGATTCCATTACAATTAATGCGGTAACAGCCAACCTTGATGAACTCGCGCAAACCATGGATGCCATTAAGGAGTTGTCATGTGGCCTGACGGTGCTTCTGGTCAACCGGGATCAGACTCCTGCAGATGTGGAAGGAAGACTGGATATTGCGGTTCAGGTACTGGAAACAGCGGAGATAACCGGATTTCCTCCGGCAAGGATCTATCTTGATCCGGTTATCTCCTGCCGTCCTGATCCAATGACCATGCTCCTTGGTGGTGGACTTCCGGATATGGAAACTGTCTGTGAGTCAATTCGATTGATCAAGGCGCTGAATACGGAGGTGAAGTCCATTGCAGGCCTTTCCAATACGTCGGTCTGCCTGGAATCCGGAAAGCGGTCCGCCCTGCATCTTCGTTTTTTACCCCTGCTTGTCGAGGCTGGTCTTGATGCGGTTATCTGTAACTGTTATGACCGGCAACTTGTTAAACTGGCGGGAGAAATTTCTTTGGAAACGGAGGACGAAACACGTATAAGCTTGGGGGGAGAGGTCACAGGAGGAAAAGAAAATGCTAACTCTCCGCTGACTGTAAAAGGAATTGCAGAAAGTATAAATATCATGGGTACCCGTTCCGGTACAGCCATGAAGAGTCGGGAATCTGGCCCGATACAGGAGATGGCAAAAGAAGAAACCGAGGCCGGAGCAGCCTATATTGATCTGAATATTGGTCCGGCCCGTAAGGATGGTACCAAACTGATGCCGTGGGTTGTTGAAACCGTGGAGGCAGCGGTGGATACGCCCCTCTGTCTTGATACGACGAACACCGATGCCATGATTGCTGGTTTTAGAGCAGTGCAAAACAAAGAGGCGGCCATCATGAATTCCATCTCAGCTCAGCCGGAGCGGATGAAAGCCCTGATTCCGGTGGCAGCTGAGACGGGCTGCAACGTCATTGCTTTGCTCTGGGGGCCGGATGGAATGCCGCGGGACTCAAATGAACGGGCATCCATGGCCGTTGATCTGCTCACCGCACTAAACGAGGCGGGTATTCCCAATGAAAAGATCCTCTTTGATCCCATAGGCACGCCCATGACCCTTGGCGCCGATCAGATAGCCTCTGGGCTGGAATTCATGATGATGTTGCCTGATATTGCCCCCGGTGCCGGTTCTACTGTCGGGCTCTCCAATGTATCAAACGGTGTTGCTGAGCATCTGCGTAAATATCTGGATCGAACCTATCTGATTATGCTGATGAAATATGGACAGACCACTGCAATTGTTAACTCGTACGATGTTGAACTGATGGCTATCTGTCGGGGAGAGAGACCTGAGCTTGTAGAGTTGGTGCATGGCATGATGGACGGGAATTATCCTGATCCGGATACTCTGGAAGGGACGGCTCTGGAACATTACAAAACCTATCGTTGCCTTTCCGGCGAAGCGATATTTTCAGAGTCATGGCTGGAGCTGTAGGTGGAAAACATGCATCATGAAGGATATATCGGTCGTAAGATGCACCTGCCGAAACTGAGGGAGAAACCTGCAATCATCATCGCGGCATTCGGTAGTTCCAGCCGGGCAAAATATGGCCTTGAACTGTTCCGAAACGCTGTAGAACCGGCTTTTCCCGATGACGATATTTTCTGGGCATATACCTCAGAGATCATCAGAAAGAAGGATGGCTCTCCAAGCTTGCAGGAAACCCTTGCCTTGGTGGAATCCCTTGGCTTTCGGCGAGCAGTTGTGCAGCCGTTACATGTGTTCCCCGGCACAGAATATTGTCAACTCCTTGAAACATGCCGATTCTTCCCGGGGTTACGCATTATTCCAGGAGAAACACTTTTTCACCGCTGGGAATTTATAAAAAACACATTACAGATAATTGAAAATGATTTTCTACCGCCGGAAGGGGGGTTGAATATTCTCGCTCTGCATGGGACTCCACTTGCTGCTGATTCAGTCAATGCTGTTTATCTGGGACTTGAACATCTGGTACGGAATCGTTACCCTAATGTAATTGCAGCTTCCATCGAAGGTGTTCCGGATGCAGAAGGGATGCTCGCAGGAATCCGGCGAAACAGACTTTCCAGGCAGTACAAAAAAGTGAAAATTATCCCTATGATGTATATAGCAGGGTTACATGCTGAGGAAGACCTCATGGGGGATGACCGGGATAGCTGGAAGTATGTTCTTGAGCGCATGGGCTTTCAGGTGGAATGTTCCGAGGTATCTCACAATAATCAGCACTGGTTCAAGGGGCTGGCCTGGTTTCCTGAAATATTAGACTTTTACCTGGAACGGCTGCGGCGAGCCATCATGTTAGCTAAGCATTATTGAAAATAAAATTATGCTCATTTATGAATTGTTTATATCCGGCGGTCCGGTTATGTGGCCGTTGCTGGTCTGTTCCATCGTAGCGGTGAGCGTCACTTTTGAGCGCTTGTTTTTCTGGGCCCAGATACGAAAACGACGTAACCGCAAACTCATGGATACAATCCTCCACCTTGCCGAAAACGGCGAATGGGAACAGGTCAGAGAACAATGCAGGGGCAGCCGGGATCATGTGATCAAAATGCTGGTTGTCGGGATTCAGCACCGTGAGTATGACATGGGCAAGGCCATGGAAGCGGAGGCTCGGCATCGCCTGAAAAAAATGGCACAGTATATGACGGTTCTTGATACCATGATCACGGTTTCTCCGTTGCTTGGGATTCTGGGTACGGTACTGGGTATTATCATTTCCTTTAAAATGTTGGGAGCTGGTGGGGTGGCCGATCCGAAGCTGGTTACTGGCGGCATTGCTCAGGCGTTGATCACCACTGCTGCGGGACTGACCATATCGATTGCCACGGTTTTTCCCTATAACTACTTCAAAAGCCGTATTGAACACGCCGCCCATAGCATGGAAAAATATGCCACCAGCCTGGAAGTGGTATATACCAGGCTGAAACGCAGAGAATAGCCATGAAAATTTCCCGATCCTCCATAGACCCGCCCAGAATTGAAATGTTACCGCTGATTGACATTGTCTTTCTGCTCCTGGTATTTTTCATCTATGCCATGCTTTCCATGGCTGTTCACCATGGTTTGCCTGTGGACCTGCCACAGTCAGGCAGCGCAGCCCTTGAAACCGAAGTGGCCATTTCTGTAACTATCCAGGCCGGAGCTGGAAACATGCGGATTTTTCTTGATGAGTCTCCGGTCACTCTGGAGCAGCTCACGGGAGAGCTGCGACGGAAATCAACTGATACTCAATCCCCGGAAGTCCAGATTTTTGCCGACAAAACGATCCCGTACCAGGAACTGTTCAGAGTGCTGGATGCGGTACAGAACAGTGGGATCAAAAAAATATCACTGCAGGCCGAACAGGGTACCGGCCAGCCTTGACCACCATCGTGTCCCGCCGTCTTGTAGTTGCAATCCTTTGTGCTCTTGGGGCGCACATTGCCCTTTTTTATCTGTATATTCCGGACCAGACTCATATTGTCCATCCTGAACCTCTTGTAGTACAGCGAATTGCCGTCTCCTTAGGGTCCAGACCAGCCATTGAAAATCAACCTGAACAGATACCGATTGCCGTTCCGGAGCCTGAACCGGAGCCAATCATTGCCCCCCCCAAGCCGCCATCCGAGCCCACCCCGATTCTCAAACCGGTGTTAAAACCTGTGTTGAAGAAGAAGCTGGTGTCTCGCGTCACGCGACCATCAGTTCACAAATCGCAGACAGTGAAAAAACCGGTTAACAGGGAAGTTTCGCAAAACCAGCAGGTTCCATCAGGGGTAGAAACCGAAGAAGATAAGGATCAGAAAGAACAAGCGGTCCGGGTGATTCAAGAGGCCAGTCCACTCTACCAGCTCAATCCGCCCCCAAGGTACCCCCGGCTGGCAAGACGGCGTGGATATGAAGGGCTGGTTGTGCTGGAAGTCGATGTGGACAGATACGGAAGACCGGTAACAGTCACCCTGTTTGCTGGCAGCGGCTATTCACTCCTTGACAAAGCAGCACTGGAAGCGGTTGGTAAATGGCGTTTTCAGCCAGGCACCATTGATGGTATCCCGGAAAAAATGGTGGTCAAGGTTCCGATCCGATTCCGGCTCGATGATGAATGAGTATCTGTTATTCAACCAGAGCCTTATACAATGAACAGACCAGAGGATCACTCCGGTCTAGGGTGTAATGTGTGCGGCTGGGACATTCCCCCGGGCACCTTCCGTTCAGCGGGCAGGTTCGGCACCGGTGTGAAGTCAGGTGGATTGCAGTTAATGGCAGGTTCTCGGGGAAATCTGGTTTCATGACGGTTCCCATGGAAAAAAACGGGTCGGCCATGGTCTGTCCGCAGGGATAGAGCGTGCCGTCTGGATGAACAGCCAGACTTTGTCCGGTGGCCGCCCGACAAAAAGCATGACTGGTCGAGCTACGGCGGCCCAGCAGATCAAGCTCCCGCAGACGAATAGGTATCCGGCGGCGACTGTTTACCAGGGCCAGGGTTGTGACAAGCTGTTTCATTCCCTGTTGCATCTCTTTGGGGGATGCAGGTCGTATTTTCTCCGATGTCGTCCGTCCTTTGTCGACCAGAAGATCCAATCCGATTCCGCGACTGCCCGCAAAGCTTGCCAGCAGCAGTGCCAGTTTATCCAGATGAAGGATATTTCGGTTTGTAACCACGGTGGTCACTCTGAACGGGATATTGTGCTTCTCCAGCAGTTTGAGGCCTCGCAGGGTCTCCGTTGCCTTGCCCCTTATATCTTCCTGAATGTCTGGTGGACCGTCGAGGCTGATTCCCACCTGAATCTCATTATTTTTGAATAATTGCACCAGCTCGGAATTAAGCAGGGTACCATTGGTCTGGATGGCCAGGGTAGGCCTGTGAGTCATGGCGTGGCACCGCTCACCGATTCGGGCAATTTTGGCCGGCAGCAAAGTCGGTTCGCCGCCGGTTATCTGGACATGACATGGCGCATTCTGACCGGCTATCAGTGACAGTGCATTGTCCAGAACTTCATCCGTCATGTCCTCGCCATCCCTGCCGGCTTCCTGGTAACAATACCGGCAACAAAGATTGCAACGGCTGGTTACGGCAAGAATCAGATATCGTATATTCAGGGCAGATAGTTGAACTTTTTTCATGACAACAACACCAGCCCCGCCACCCAGGATAGCGTGCCCTGATCATCTGATCTGCCGGTAAAAAGAGTACCCGGCCAACCTGCTGATTCCATCAGTTTACCAACGTTGACCCCATATCCGGAGAGTGAAGGGCGGGCCTGGTCGGGATAACGGCATTGCCCGTTTTGCGTGAGAGCTCTGCAGTCTGGATGTTCAGCACAGAAACTGCTTTTGCAGGATCCACCGGCAAATCCGGCTGAACGTGGGAAGCCGAGCTCTTTTGCTTTATGTTCAATACAGGCAACAGTTTCATGGAGCAACCGCAGAACCTGGGGACGATCATCGCCCAAAAGAGAACATGCCTGAATTTCCAGGCGAATAACCAAAACGTGACGGGTAGACAGTAATTGTTTTTTCATGGTGGAAGGGTCTCCAACATGGGGAGGGCAGCTCATGGACTGTCCCCAGAACGGACATTTGGGTTGATGGCACAAGGCAGCCAGCCGTTCTTTCACCTCAACAGATTCAGGAGGAATAATAGCTGTTGCCGTGGCCCCGGCCTGCTGTCCATAGGCAAGAAGGGTGTCAAGAGAATCGTCTTTAAAATCAGAGGGCATGGGGGACACCGCTTTAGATAAAAAGTTTACGTTGCCGTTTGATAATAAACCAGATGATCACCGGGCTGCCGATCATGGCGGTAACGGCGTTTAACGGGAGAACACTGGCATGGCCGGGGAGTTGGGCAATGATGTCGGCGACCAGTGCCGTCACACTGCCAAGGATGGCGGTAACAGCGAGAAGACAGCGGTGGTCGGATGTTCCCGCCACCACCCGGGCCAGGTGGGGCACGGCAATACCGATAAAGCCGACAGGGCCGCAGTAGGCGGTAACACAACCCACAAGCAGGGCGGTCAGGCTGATGATCACCAGGCGGACGGAGTGAAAATTCAGCCCCATGGAACGGGCATAATCCTCACCGAGCAGCAGACCGTTCAAGAGTTTTCCAACCAGCATACAGGAAAAGATACCGGCCAGCAGCACGGGCAGGAAAATTTTCATCTCCTGCCAGGTAATATTTGCAAAACTGCCAAACGTCCAGGCCATGTATGCCTGCACCATTTCCGGTCGGCTGAAATGAATAAGTACACTGACCACACTGCTTAAGGCAAAACCTCCCAGAATACCAATAATGAGCAGGGTCATGACATCTTTGACCCAGCGGGCCGCAATAAGAATGGCCAGTAAAACAAGAAAGGCACCAAAGGCCGAAGCCGCCACCAGCATCATATTTCCTCCCAGTCCCAGCCCTTCCACCAGTCGGCTGCCACGGCTGCTGATTGCTGTGCCAAGAACCACCAGTGCCACCCCCATGCTGGCACCGGAACTGATTCCCAACACCGATGGTCCGGCCAGGGGGTTACGGAACAGGGTCTGCATCATCAGTCCGCTAAGGGCCAGCGCCGCCCCGGCTGTGCACGCAGCGATGGCCTTGGGTAGCCGGAACACCATAATAATGGTCTGCCAGCTCTGTTTGTCCGAGCCATGGCCAAAGAGGATGGAAAGCACCTGATCTGGCGGGATGGAGACAGTGCCGGTTCCCAGGTCAAGGACAAAGGCGGCTCCGGCGATGACCAGCAGCAGAGGTAGCAGAAAGGGCAGTCTGTTCATGGGAGCTTCTGATAGTAGTAGAGTTCATGATTAGGCAACAGCTCCGGATGAAAGATGCGGATCAGATCGGCCAGGATCACATCCGGCTGGACCATGCCTGATTCCCAGTAATCATTAGCCCCGGAATCATTTACTCTCCTGTTTCTGTTATACAGTCGCTTCTCCTTAACGGCCTTGAAAGTCGCCATCCGGGGCGCAGAGGAAGCGGCCTGGGCAAGGGTTGTCCAGATACCGGTATTGACCCAGAAATCCGCCCCCGCTCCCCGCTCATAGACCATTTCGATGTCCATGGGCATGGAGCCGGTGCCGGGCAGATCTTTCCAGATATAATCAGCGCCGGCATCAGCAAGCAAGCGGGCCGCAAAGCTCTCTCCCCGGGCCACATTCCAACGCCCGGAAAAGGGGGTATTGGTTAAGGCCCGGGGGCGGTGGTTGATATTTTTCGTCAAGGATGCCAGTTTGAGATATCTGGCTTCCATGGCAGCAAAAATATGGCTTGCCTCCTTGCCCCTGTCAAAGAACAGGGCCCCAAATTTCAGCCATTCCGCCCTGCCCAAGGGATGGCTTTCCATATCTTCGCCGTTAATCGCCACTTTCAGCCCGGCTTCCAGCAGTTTGGGATGAGCATCGCGGAAGGTTCCAGTGCCGTAGGTCAGGATCAGGTCAGGCTGTAGATCAAGAATGGTTTCTATCTGCAGATTAGGGCCAAGGCCGACTTTTTTAATCTTACCGGCTGCAATCGCTTTGCGGACAGACGGGGTATATACCCGTTCCGGGCTGGAAAAACCAACCAGCCTGTCAACCAGTCCCAACTCATCCAGGAAAGCCAGGTGGGTTGTGGAGAGCGATACCAGTCGTTTAACCGGAATCTCCACCACCTGGCAGTCATCATAGCCCGTAGGTGTTACCGCTCCTCTTTTTTTCAGCAGATAGCAAAATCTGGTGGTTGCCCCCGGCCAGGGGCTGGTCACGGTAAGCAGGGTTGCTGCATCCCTGTATTCCACCTGAAACCCCTTTGCATAGCGGACAGTAATCTGTCCGGGAAAGTTTTGACCGGCCCAGGGAGAGACGGGATTCAACAGAAGAAAAACCAGGAGCAGTAAAAGCCGTAAAAAAAAATGTGTTGTATTTCACCAGAAAATATCCTTCAGTGCTTTTTTTGGGTTGAAATCTTCTGTTGCCAGGAGTGAGCATCCCGAAAGGTGAATTCAAAAACCACCTGATCCGGTTCCACCAGATCAAAAAGTGCGCCAACGGCGGGATCAGAAAAAGGTTCATGGGGATCTATGCTGCTTACATGTTTTCTGGCCAGCTTAAGTTGCTGCCAGAAGTCCAGATCCGATTGGGATTTAATTGATTTGCGGCTTGTTTTGATATACTCCCCGCTCAAGCCCGAACAAAGGTGAACGGTTCGGATTTCCTGTCGCAGGCTGCCCAGTCCTTCGACTTTTTTCAACAGCCCGGCAATAGCCTGTTTTTCCTGTCTGAACCCCTGCATGGAGTGGAGCATGTGTGCAGTATCCAGCACAATTCCGCATCGTTCGTGATGAACCAGTTTCCGCAAATATTCATATTCCCCAGTCTCTTCCAGGCGGAAGCTGCCCGGCCACCAGAGATTTTCAAAAAGCAGCCAGCCCTGATATCCGCTCTCTGCCAGGGCGGCGTTTAGTATTTCACTGCATATTTCCAGGGTTTCCCGCCAGTGCCAGGGGAAATTCCAGTCATAAATGTGGGCAAGATCACATTGTACCGGATGAAAGACCACATAGTCACAGCCCAACGCACTTGCTAGGCGAAGCTGGGAGGCATAGGTCTTGACAATGCATTCCGGATCACTGCCGCCGTAGAATTGTTTGACATTTTCCATACTGCCGAACAATGTCTCCAGTTCGTCTTCTCTATTTTGCCAGAAAGCACGCAAAAAAACAAAGAAACGCAGGTGGAGTCCCGAAACTAACTTGTCGGGAATACGGGAAAAAGGGTAGCTGCCCACCGGGAGCAGCTCCAGGCCGTCAAAACCGTTATGGTGAACAAAGTCCATGATCTGCTGCCAGTCATCATCAAACAGTTCAGGTTCACCAGGGTGGGTGGAAAAATTGAGCAGTTTTTGAGTTTTCAAAACTCAATCCCCTTCAGGCCATTTATCGGAAAAACCAAGAGCCAATGCTGCATAACTGAGATTTAAAAACCCATGATCGTCATCTTTGTCGGCGTGTTGGTCAAAGGAGCGGCGATACCGGTCAAACTGGTCATACCGCAGACTGACCGCACAGGCCACCTGGGCCGCAGCACTGCCCATGACCTCATGCCGACATGATGCAGGCAGTATCTGCCAGGTAAATTTATCATGCAGATGGACAAGAGACGCAACTGCGGCAACGGTAATCGGATCTCTAAAAATACCCTTGCTGTTATTCTGAAATATTTCCGCATGGTACGGTGGAAGAAATTTTGACACACCGGCCACCAGGCGGGTCGTATTACAGCCAAACCGTTCAAGGTGGATCTTGACGCTGCATTGACCGCGCGGGGTAAGGCTGTTTTGTCTGGCCAGGGTTTCTTTTACTCCATCCAAAACCGCAAGCCCAATCAACTCTCCAAGTTTGCCGTGTTTGCCTGCCCATCCAAGTCTGAATCCATCCCGGTCAGGAGCAGTCACAATAATCTGGTCAGTACCTGTACCGGTTGCCAGACCATTTGAATACCGGGAGTTGACCGCAAGTTCCTGCAGGGCGGCTGTTTTGGCCTCGGAGGCGGTCATGATGCTTCTGGTAAGGGCTGCTTCGGTCAGGGGATGACCAATGAAAAGCATGATGTTAATGGTACCTGGTTTGGGTTCCGCTGCCGGACCAGGCTGATCGAGTCGCTCAAATCCCTGTTCGGTTTCAAAGACAGAGGCCGGATCACCGATCCTGCCCGCATTGGTTTCCACTCCGCCGGTGACCACGGCCCATACTTCAAGGTTACGAAATGTTTTCTGAACAAATGCGGCATGATGCATATTGGCAGCAGTTCCCATACTTGCACATTTTCCGGATCCAAACCATGGGGAGTGCAGATTTTTTCCAGGTATTTTTGCGGTTCAAGGACTGCGGTTTTATGGTTGCGGTTATGATTGCAGGGCTCACAACTCTGATGGTTGAGAACATGCTCCAGATCTTGCCTTATTCCGCCTGCAACCCGGCAGGTTGAGATAACCAGGTGCGGTTCAAGGAATTTCCCATAGATGATTTTGTCTGCACGGTGAATTTCAACCCCGTTATAACAGGTGGTAATATGCATTTTTTTAGTCCTTTGCCTTGTTGACACAATAAAAGGCCATGATAAACATGGCGATGGCGGTTGCGCCCAGTAACAGTATGGAAGAGACCTGCACTGGTTTGCCAAGGGCAGCGGCCCGGATAGCGGTGGAGGCATGGGTGAGCGGCAGAAAACCGAGAAGGGTTTGCAGCCAGTCCGGCAGCCGGTCAAGGGGGAAGAAGGTTCCCCCCAGAAAGGCCATGGGAGTGATAATGAAGCTGGTCAGCAGGCTCTGGTCGGCATGGCTTTTCACCAGCATGGCCATGGCAACGGCCAGGGAGGCAAAGAGAAAACTGTTAAGCAGGATAGCCAGCCAGAAGGTGATTGAATAATGAAGCCGCACCCCGAACAACGCTCCCAATCCAATAATAATAAAGATGCTGATCATAGCCCGGCTGATTCCGGCCATGACTTCACCCGCCACGTAGCCGCTGTTATCGATGGGCGCTGCCTGGAATTCATCAAAAATATGCCAGTAAAAGCGGGCCACATT
>JAJRQL010000130.1 GCA_024280265.1 Deltaproteobacteria bacterium | reverse complement strand
GCACCACATAACCAAACAGCCGAAATTAAAAGATTTTACTATAGTCTATTTCCCTTTTGAATCATATACGTATAATCATCTATTTTTAACAAAAAAAAGAGTTGGCAGGTAGCTTATTGCGGCAAAAGATATAAAACTATCGCTCGCCAAAGAGAACTACTTCAAAATCCAGTAATCGAGCAGACTCCTTCATGCCTGTTCTTCTTTTGGTCAAACCGGGTCAGGTTGTGATCTGTTTTGTTTCTGGGTATCTTACGTATCCACAATGGATTTCGTGCCGGTATCGGGGATATACTCAGGAATGATCTGCTTAAGGATATGTTTTATTTCACTGGAGTTGTGTTTTTTTGCAGCAGCTGCCAGCAGGGTAAGATCCTCTTCGATCTCCAGGTAGGACTTGCCGTTTCCGCGCAATACCATGATTTTCTCATGTGGTGTGGGAACAATGCCCTCGCCTTCAGTTATCAGTTCTTCGTAAAGTTTTTCACCAGGCCGCAAGCCTGTGTAGGTGATTTTGATATCCTTGCCAGGTTTTAGTCCCATAAGTTTGATCAGATCCTGGGCCAGTGTTGCTATTTTAATTGGAGTTCCCATTTTGAGTATAAATATCTCCCCTCCAGATCCCATGGCGCCGGCCTGGAGAATGAGCTGGGCAGCTTCATCTATTGACATGAAATAGCGGGTTATTTCCGGGTCGGTTATTGTGACGGGGCCGCCTTGAGAAATTTGACGTTTGAACAGGGGAATAACTGACCCGGAGGAGCCCAGGACGTTCCCAAAACGGACCGCCATAAAGAGCGTTTTATTGAGTGTGTCGCCTGTTGTGGTTTCAGTTTGCTTTTGACAGTATGCCATCATGAGCATTTCAGTCAGTCGTTTTGATGCGCCCATCACATTGGTGGGGCGGACGGCCTTGTCTGTTGAGACCAGTACGAATCTTTCGATGTTGTGCCGCATGGATGTCTCGATAAGATTTCGTACTGCGAAGACGTTGTTGAAGATAGCTTCCCAGGGGTTTATCTCCACAAGGGGGACATGTTTGTATGCAGCGGCATGGAAAACAACGGAGGGAGTGTATTTCTTAAAAAGAGTATCGAGAAGGTTCCTGTTTTGGATTTTACCGAGGACTGTAATATACTTTGTGAAATTGAGTTCATGCTTGAACTCCATTTCTATTTTGTAGAGATTTTCTTCCCCTGCGTCCAGCAGGATAATTAAGCCTGGTTGGAAGCGTAGTATCTGTCGGCATAACTCAGAGCCGATGGTGCCACCTGCTCCTGTGACCACAATGGTTTTTCCCGTGAGATACTTTCCGATTTTGTGCTGATCCAAGGTGACTTTTTCACGACCAAGGAGATCTCTGTATGCAACATCCCTGATTGACTGCAGAGCACTTTTGCCGCCGATGATTTCGCCAATGGGGGGCATTATTTTTACGGGAAGACCTGTCTTTTTGCATTGGTTAACAATCCTCTGCATGGTTTCGCTATTTGCAGAAGATATGGTGATGAGGATTTCGTCAGCCCCGGTCTCACGTACTATTGACTCTACTCTGTCAATGGGTCCGTGGATTGAATGCCCGTGGATCTGTTTTTGTGTTTTTTCGGGATTATCGTCTACCAGGCCCACTATGATATAAGGGAGAGTGTTATTGCTGTGGATTTCTCTTATTATTTTCTCTGCAGCGTCGCCAGCTCCAACAAGAAGCAGGTGTTTGGTGTTTTTATCTTTTTTCGAGAGAAAGGATGGTCGTGTATTGCTTTTAAGCTGATAGAAGTAGCGAATGGAAACCCTGTTTCCGGTTATCAGTAGAAAGGTAAGTATGCCATCTATGATAAAAACAGAACGGGAAAGCCCTTGGAAGCGAGTGGTATAGACTATGGTAAGTATAACTATTCCTGATGAGACGGCCACTGCTTTAAGGATATTGATCAGGTCTGTCATGCTGGTATAGCGGTACATGCCTCTGTAGAGTCCCATAAGATAGAAAATCGGGATTTTCAGGCAGACCAGCAGGGGGACAGTCTGGTAAATCTGGTTCAGTAATTTGTCACTGAGGGTAAGATCAAAACGAAGTTCGTACGCGAGAATGTGCGCTGCTACAATGCACAGGATATCAATCAGGATAACGATAAGAAGTCTTGAACGTAGTTTCATGAGGTGCTCAATGCCTGGAGGGTAGTTCCAACTGTAGCGGATATCCTAACGCTTTCATTGATGTGTATCACAAAACAACATGATTTGATATCAAAAAAAAGAAAACAGTTGTGTATTTTCAGTAACTTCTTTAACCTGAGGCCAACCTCAAAAGTATAGGGTAGTGGGGTTGAAATGTAAATAGGTAGAAATACCTATTTTAGGTAAAAAGAAGAAAAGAAGGGGTCAAGTCTGTTCCTGCAGGCAGAGAATCTGTTCTCGGGTGGAAATGCATTGTTCTTCAAAAAGCTTGATCAGCAGCTTGAAGGAACTCATGTCGTGAATAGCAGTGATAGAAGAAAAATGCTGCGTAAGGGGGTATGTATCACTGGCCAGTTGATCAAGGGTTTGACTGGAGTTAGATGGTTTCACCATGGCAAAAAGAGATTTCTCCTTTTTGCTCATGTATCATGATATTAAGAGGATACAATTTTTTAAAGCAACGAAGAGTTAGAGGGACCTTGTTTATGGGCAGGAATCAGTTAGGAATTTAGTATTTTAAAACAGTATGTTGGAAAAATATTGCAGATATAAATGTTCTATAATAGTATGATCGGCCACCGATACAGTTGTAAGTGGGGAATACTGTTATTGGAAACTGAATCTCTCATTTTCAGAAAAAAAACCCTTCGGGAATAGTCTCATATGGCACATTCCACATCGGCTTCGTTGCCAAAACAACCTTACCTTGAAGCGCTGTGTATCCCTCCCCTTCTTTTTACCCACAAGCTCCTTTATGATTTAATTGGTGCATTATTGTCACATGGTACAACAGATTACGGTCCTTTGTTGGCAACATCTTTCGATGTACACATCCCATACATACCCATTTTCATTGTACCCTACGTTCTCACTTGGGCTTATGGAGGAATAATTCTGGGATATTCCATTTATTGTGGAACCTATGATCATCATACCTTCAGGTATTTTTATTTAACATTTCTGGCCCTAATTGGAGTTGAATGTCTTATTTGGTATAATTTCCCAGCTTCTATTACTATCAGGGTTTCGCCAAGTGTTCTCTCTGAGAGTGGTTGGTTGGGTGAGCTTACTGCCTATGTGTATAAAAATGCGACGACGTATAATGTCATTCCCTCTGCCCATATAGCATTTGCCTTTCTAACCTGGTTGTTTTCTAAGCATTTTGCCCTTGCTCACCACCGTTGGATGTTTTTGGTACTCCTACTTATCACCAGCTTCTCTGTTGTTTTCATAAAAAATCACTACGTCATTGATATTTTTGGTGGGGTTGGGCTTGGATATCTGGTTTATCGCCTGGTCTTTATACCTGCCTCAAAATTTCAAATTCTGGCTGGTTTTACATCTCAGACAATCCTGGCTACAATATATTTAATTTTCATATTAACATCGGTTAGTTACTGCTGGGTGTTAGGGGGACTATGGAACTGATAGGCCATAAAACCTCTGCATTGTACGAATTGTTGGGAACTTGTTGAGTATGGTTTGGAAGTCGGTATTGCTGGAGGACACATTGCATTGCGTATTGGCTCCAAGGGCAAAAACACCGGCTCAATAGATTGTTGAGTGATCCCTTGATGCTTCTGCCAGGATACTCATTTAGTAAAGAATATCACGTAGTTGTCTGGCCAGAAGGATGGCGTTAAGAGTATGGCTTTTTTTTTGTGCCTTTTTTCTCTGGCCCACTGCGTAGCTTACCTTTAATATAATTTTTCTTAAAATGAGAAGACAATTTTTACCTGACAGGAGTAATGTCGCAATTACCAGACTTGATTTATTTGTGTCTTTCAACTTGACTCTGTTTCTCTGGATGTGCTTGTGCTTTTATTTTGACCGCTTTGTCATGTTCCATGGCAAAGCAAATATTCATGAGTTTTTTTTCTACGCTGTGGTTATCTTTTCTACAATATCCTGTGTGTGGTTGCGATTTCGACATATGGAAGTTGAGTTTTATATACTTTTTTTAATAGAGCTTGCTATTCTCATTCATTTCGCTGGAGGGTTCATTGAAGTAGATGGCAACAGACTTTATGAGTACAGGTTTTTTACCATCCGGTACGACAAATTTGTACACTTGGTCAATTCAATTTTTGCAACACTGGTGTTTCTTAATCTTTTTAAGAAAAATAACTACCCGATGGGTAAATTCACCTGCATGGTAACTGTCTTCTGTGTATTGGGCTTCGGAGCTCTTATAGAGATACAGGAGTTCATTGTTGCTTTGACAGTCGACGACAATGGAGTAGGAACATATGTGAATAATATGCTCGACCTGGTAGCAAATCTTATTGGTTCATTAATAGGGATACTCTTTTATCAACTCTATACACGATACCAAAAAGTATAATACATGCACACCTTACAATTATATAGATTGGCCTGGTTGGATGTAATTTTATTAGTATGTTGTTATTTGCTCTTTGTTTGGATTCTTCCAGCATCATATCTTTCGGGTCACATTCCAGTCTATCTGATATATTTTCTTGTCATTATTGCAGGTATTTATTTTTCAGTCATTTCTCCCAAAATTCATAATGATACTTTTCAAGATAAAGGTATTGGAAGCAAAAAACATCTCTTTATAAAAACAGATGCAATTAAGGGTGACCTCTTATTGTATGGAAAATTTGTGCTGGTGTGTTCTGGGGTAATGTGTGTTGTAATATTTATAAAAAGTAGTCAAACAGGTCTGGGCGTTAACTGGAGTTCATTTTTTCTAAAATATATTCTCTATATTTTTAGTGCAACTATTCAAGATGTATTGTTTTTTTCGCTCCTTTTGCTCCGGTTGAAATATATTGTAGGCAACCATCTGAGCTCGAGTAGTGAATTGGGCCGGCAGGCATCAACAACATTTTTCCTGGCCATTGCCTTTGGCTTGGCTCATTATCCCAATTGGCCTTTGGTATTGGTTACTTTTTTCTTTTTCTTTGGTTTAAGTTGGGTTTTTTACACCAGACCAAATCTCTTTTTGGTAATTATGTGCCATGCTTTTTTTGGCGCAGTACTTCACCGAATAGTAATGTTACACATGAAGTTTGGAATCTTTTAGGGGCATCATGATTCACAAGCCTATTTTATCCGAAAAATTATCCCTGGATTGGAGACTCTTATAGGCGGAAAATGGTAAAAAATGTCTCTCAACATATCCAGTCACCTGATGCCGATTTTTTTTCCAGGACTCGGGCGTATGTTGAGACAGCTTTTGAAGCCTATGGACAGTTTATTTCAAATAAACCGTTTATCATCTCTCTCCTCATTCTTCCTCTCATAATCTTCCTGGGAAGCCAACTTTTTTCCCTTCGTTTTGAGGCCTCAATTGAACATTATCTCAAGGAAAATGATCCTGCATTTATTAATTACACTAAATTTCGAAATCAATTTGGATCAGATGAGCGTGTTTTTATAGGCATCACTGCGGAGAATATAGTTGATCATGATACATTGACGACTTTGGGTAAACTACAAAAAGACCTGGAAAGCCATGTACCTTATGTATTGCAGGTAAACAGCATTATTAACGCTTTGTATATATCTGGTGGTGAGGCTGGGCTTACCTTTGGGGCTTTAGGGGATCTCCTTCCCAAGAAAGGTGATGATCTGGCGATTTTTAAAAATGCTATGAAGAGTTCGTCATTATACGGTAACCAGTACTCCTCTCCCGATGATAAATTAACTCTATTTTCAATTTCTATTGGTTGTCCATCGATAGAGGAAGACTCGCTCGATGTTCTTGATGCACTACTCGATGATCCTTCAGTGAAAAAAGATTCCGAAGAGTTACCATTATGCACTTTAAGTAATACAGAAAATGGTGAAATGATAAGTGCAATAATGCAGATTAAAGGGAAATACCAAAACGAAGATTTTCAACTTCATGTAACTGGAATGCCTATACTCAGACAATTTCTTAAAACAACTATGAAACAGGATACCAAAAAGTTTCTCACCTTGTCAGTTATTGTCATAATAGTATTGCTTTATATTCTGTTTGGTCGGATTTCAGGAGTTCTTTTTCCATTAATTATAGTTTGTTGCTCGGTCAGTTCAACTCTTGGTCTTATGGCGCTTATGGGTAAATCCTTCCAGGCACCGACGCTAATACTACCATCCTTTCTTATAGCTGTCGGTATAAGTGGGAGTGTTCATGTCATGTTTATATTTTATCAACTTCTCAGCCAGGGAAATGATAAGAAGCATGCGATAGCAAAAGCCTTAGGACATTCAGGGCTGCCAGTGGTTTTTACCGGTCTAACGACTGCTGCGGGGTTAGCATCATTTTTAGCGGCAACCGTTGCTCCTATTGCTGACTTGGGTCTGTATGCAGCCATTGGAGTCCTCTTTTCGCTTCTCTACACGATACTACTACTTCCAGTCCTTATTGGCATGTTTCCGGTCAAGACAGGAGGAAGTGTTTCTTTTTCGAAAATTTCGAAACCATTGCACACAACCCTTTCCTGGATTGTGCACTTCTCAACGAATCGTCATAAACCCATCATTCTTTTTTGTATAGTCTTACTCTTCTTTTCACTCGTGGGCGTCAGTCAGATAAAACTCGTTCACAATCCTCTTCTTCGACTTCCCCTAAATTCCGAAATTCGAAATGCCACCGAGACAATTGGTAATCATTACCCTGGTATGGCGACTATTGAGCTCTTTGTAAATACCCGTGAGAAGGAAGGTTTGACAAATCCTGAGATCCTCCGGAATTTGGACGAGATTGATAAACAAATGTCAAACTATTCCGATGAATTTATTACTGTTTTTAATGTCTTCTCAATAGCCGATATCATGAGAGAAATTCACGGAAATCTGGTCGGAAGTGAGCGTGCAGACAATATGTTACCAGACAACCAGGAGGTAATAGCACAGGAACTTCTCCTCTTAGAAGGAGGTTCACCAGGTGCAATGCAACAACTGACAGATACCAATCATCAATTTGGACGGGTAACAATACAGGTTCCCTGGATAGATGCAATGGCGTATGATCCATTTCTTAACTATATTAAAACCACTTCAAAACGGATGTTAGAGGGTAATGCAGATGTAATTATTACCGGTATTGTTCCACTCTTGTCACGAACCATTCACAATGCGATTACGAGTATGATCACCAGCTACATTATTGCCTTTTGTGTAATTACAGTTGTTATGATTCTGTTAATAGGTCATTTTCGCCTGGGTTTGATAAGTATGTTCCCAAATGTTTTACCCATAGTTGTAACCCTTGGATATATGGGATGGGTCAAAATTCCCCTCGACATGTATACCCTTCTTATTGGGAGTATAGCCTTGGGTCTGGTGGTAGACGATACAGTTCATTTTATGCATAATTTTCGACGTTATTTTGACAAAACCGGTAATGTCAAGCGTGCGGTTCAATTGACCCTTGAATCCAGTGGCTTAGCAATGCTTAATACAACCATTATTCTGTCCAGTGGTGCTTTTATTTTCATGGTCTCTGAAATGAGAAACCTCTATTACTTTGGACTTCTTACGGGGATGACAATACTGCTAGCTCTTCTTGCTGATTTTTTCCTCGCTCCGGCATTGATGGCTCTGTACTACAAAGATAAGGAAGATTTATGATCGATCAACAAAGCAGATGCACTCCTATTGCCTCCTGGCCAAGACCATCTTTTCGTGTTTTCATTGTGTTTATCATTGTCGGAATTGCACCCTGTTTCCTGGTTGGAATTTCCCCTGCTTTAGCTGAAAAAATGTCAGGCTTTACAATAATGGAAAAAGTGTATTCCAAGAAACAGGGGGACACCATTTCAAGTACCATTGAAATGGTGTTAACTGGAACCGATGGTAAACAACGTAAACGCCGAATGGAGGCGTTTACCAAGCGCTATAGTTATGTAACCAAAAGAGTTTTCTTTTTCCTGTCTCCTAAAGATGTTAAAGGAACGGCTCTACTTACCTTTGATTATCCTTCCAGGGACAAGCAGGACGAACAGTGGATATATTTGCCAGCACTTCATAAAACCAAGAGAATTTCCTCGGGTAATCGAAGCGGCTCACTCATGGGGTCGGACTTTTCCTATGGTGATATGACGCAGAAGTCTATTGAGTCGTATACTTACAACCTTCTGAGAGAGCAAGAAAAAGATACCCACAGGGAATGGATTATTGAGGCTCTGCCTAGAGATGAAACGACTGTCAATGAATATGGGTACAGCAAATCTCTTTATGTTATCCGCCAGGACAACTTTGTCATTACCCGTGCAGTGCATTGGTTGGCAAAGAGCAAAAAACTGAAATATTTTGAAGTTGTAAAACTCCAACAATTTGGTGAAATATGGGTTCCGGTTGAGGTACTAGCGAAAACAGTAAGAAATGGAAAAACACTCCATCAGACTCGATTAATTAGTACCAAGACACATCTCAACCAGCCAATCAACGACGATCTTTTTACAAAAAGAAGGCTGGAACACGGATTCTGACACCCTTTTTCTCAAAATTTTGATGAAGAATAAATATCATTTAACCTTCACCCTGAGACTTTTGCTTCTTCTCCTCTTGTTTTCAGGAAAGGTTTATGGGAAGGAGGCAACTCCCATAGATTTGGACCAACTTCTTGAAGGGTTTGATGGTGATTATCCTGTGGTTGATGTCCTGGTTGAATCTTACGAAAAACCAACATATCCGAGTACTGAATTAACAGGTACTCTCTCAGGATATACCTCCTATGCTGTTCGTGAACACACAACTTCCTCTGGCTACACGGTGGATGGCTTCAGGAGTATCAAGACCAGACTTGCCGTAGAAACTCTTACAAAAATAACTCCAGACTGGGTTTTTAAATTCAGTGGCTGGGCAAGCTATGACTTTAACTTTACTCTGGAAGGACGTGAAGAATTTAGCTCTGAAGTTCTGGATAGATACGAAAAAGAGCTGGAACTTGGCGAAACCTATATCAGGGGCAGGCTCATACAATCAGTTGACATAACCTTTGGGCGACAGATTGTTGTCTGGGGTAAAGGTGATTTATTTAGATTAGTTGATATGTGGAATCCTGTGGACAGTAGAAACCGTGGATTATCGGATAACGAAATCACAAGGCTTCCTGTGTTGATGTCAAAAATAGATTTCTATCCAGGATCATGGCAGTTTTCAACTGTTGTTTCCCATGAATACCGTTACAACAAGCTTCCCGTTTTTGGCAATGATTTCTACCCTTTTTCCTTTCCAGAACCACCAAGAGAAGAACAAAGTTCCGGGCCTGAAAGCTGGAGCTTTGGTGTTTCAGCTCAACGTACTTTGAAGGGCGCTGATATTGGTATTTATCTAGGATCATTTGAAAAAGAATTGGATCGCATCGGCCTCACAGAAGAAACCAGTGCGAGGCGTTCTTCTCGCCTCACTCTTTTTGGACTAGGTCTTGAGAAAGCATTGCCCAACTGGCTTATTAAGCTTGAAACAGCTTGGATCGAAGGTTTTGAGTACTATAGTATTCCGGATCGTGAAGAGTCAAGATTCGATATCCTTTTGGGGGCTGATTATAGCGGATTAAGCAAAACCCAAATATCTCTTGAAATGATCAATCGTTATCTTCCCGGGCTTGATGAGGATCAGGCAAATTGGGTAGATACGCCCTACAAAAATTCTTTCATCTGGGCTTTTAGACTGGCGAGGTCATTTCTGCGTCAAACCTGTACCGTCACTTTACATTCATATGCAGGGGGGGTAGATTTCTCGAAAGGTTCTGCTCAAAAGCTATCTGTAAAGTATAAGTTCAATGATTCCCTTTCTTTGGCTGCCGGATATCTATTTGTTCAAAGTGGAGACAGTTTTCTTTCCAGAAATGTGGGAGATAACGACAGTTGGTTCGCCAAAGTACAATATTTCTTTTAAACCTGGAAATGAAGAAAAACCATGATTTTTTTCTTAAATATGCTCTTATCGTAAGCGCCACATTAAGCACATTGCACCGCCGCCGGTGCCGCAGGTTGTGCTCCCGGGCAATTCAATACCATCGTAGCCGACGGACTCTTGCGGCGTAACGGAGTTTTCCACGTTATGCCCAGACGTCACTCAGGTCATTGGTCGAGTTGTTCTGTGCAAGGATTATGAAAATCCTGGTAAAGGATTGGGCGTTGGACAAGGCCTTTGCCGCCATGCTGATGAAGTGGAACCACACCTCTGATTTCAACGTCGACAACTCCGTCCGCATTGGTTGGTGGTGGCCTGGGGAGATGGCTCTGTATTTTGCGCCCGGAATGTGGAGTAACTTCATGGAACAATAAAAATAATGGAATATCAGGAGGTTCCCTGGAGCACCTTTTTGACGTTGCTGTTTTTTGGAAAGTAATATAGGGTATTTTTTGTGGAAGGTGAGTGACTTGTGGTTGTTGCTAT
Organism: Deltaproteobacteria bacterium; assembly: GCA_024280265.1. GTDB lineage: Bacteria > Desulfobacterota > Desulfobulbia > Desulfobulbales > Desulfocapsaceae > Desulfocapsa. The sequence continues at coordinate 2,816 of JAJRQL010000130.1, read as the reverse complement.
CCATTCTGCAGGGAGGGTGCCGGAAGGGCGAAAAATCCACCTGGCAGTGCTGATTTCTTTTTGGTACTTTCCCCAACAGAAAACGAATTTTTATCACTATTATTGTGGTAGTTGGTATGAATTGTAATTCGGTTCATAGCGAACCTTTAATTTCTAACAGTTGTACCGAAATATGAGACATATACCCTTCAGTATAATTTACTAAAAACTCAAAAGCTCCTTGATGGATCTTCTTCCTGTTATTCTTGTTATTGCGTTTTTTCAGCTTGTTGTTATTCGACAGCCATTGCCACAGTTTGGTGAAGTTATTATCGGTACTCTCCTGGTTGTGGTTGGACTCTGTCTGTTTGTTCAGGGGTTGGAAATGGGGTTGTTCCCCCTTGGCGAAGAAATGGCCCAGGCTCTTTCCAGAAAGGGGAGTCTGTTCTGGTTGCTTTGTTTTGCTTTTTTTCTTGGTTTTTCGACCACCGTTGCAGAGCCTGCATTAATTGCCGTTTCGGCAAAAGCGGCAGATATTGCAGGGCAGGGAGGCTTGATAGATCCAGGCACCGAATCCTTGAGGAGCTACGCCCTCGGATTGCGACTTTCTGTGGCATTTTCAGCAGGATTTGCCATACTACTCGGAGTGTTACGGATCTTAAAAGGATGGCCCCTTCATTATTTGGTAATTGGTGGATATGTGCTGGTTATGTTGATGACTGTAATTGCTCCTGAAGAGATTATCGGTATAGCCTATGATGCTGGTGGTGTCACTACCTCTACTATAACGGTACCGCTTGTTACAGCCCTTGGAGTGGGCCTGGCTTCTACCATCAGAGGAAGAAATCCTCTTCTTGACGGTTTTGGCATGATTGCCCTTGCAGCACTTTTTCCGATAGTTTCTGTGATGGGGTATGGTTTGTTTGTTTTTAAATAGTGATGGTGTCGTAAAAACTCTTCACCTCCTTCGTTGCTGCACATTTTTAATCATTGCGACGTGCTCTTGTACGGCGAAACAATTGAAAATGTTTTCGCCTCGATCTAGAAGAAAAAATCGTATTTCTGGAAGGACACTAAATAATTTGGTTAACTGTGTGTAACTCCTGACAGTTCACTTTGTATTGGAGAGTATCAACATGGAAATAATACAAGATTTCAGTGGGATTTTTTTTACAACCTGTCGGGATGTACTGCCGATTATTATGTTGATTCTTTTTTTTCAGCTATTTGTTCTTCGTACATCCATTCCTCACCTGGGTCGTCTTATTGTTGGTGGCGTGTATGTGGTATTAGGCCTGGCTTTGTTTCTAACGGGCCTGGAGAAGGCCCTTTTCCCTCTTGGTAATATTATGGCAACCCAGCTTTCAGATCCGGAATTTATTTATGGAGTTGGGGCTGTTGTCACTGAAGCTGATTGGACGAGATATGGATGGGTGTATCTTTTTGCGGCAATGATAGGTTGTGCAACAACTATTGCTGAGCCATCTTTGATTGCTGTTGCCTACAAAGCCAATGAGGCATCAGCTGGAACCATCAGTCAGTGGGGGTTGAGAATTACAGTTGCTATCGGAGTTGCCGCTGGAATCAGCCTCGGTACTTATCGGATTATCAGTGGAACACCGTTGTACATGTATATTCTTGTCGGGTATATGATAGTTATTGTGCAGACACTCTTTGCTCCTAGGAGTATAATCCCCCTTGCCTATGATTCCGGTGGGGTTACAACTTCAACAGTTACTGTTCCCATTGTCGCTGCCCTCGGTCTCGGCCTGGCAAGTACTGTTCCGGGAAGGAACCCAGCTCTGGATGGGTTTGGTTTAATAGCATTTGCCAGTCTTTTTCCCATAATTGCTGTGCTTGGGTATGCACAACTTATGCACTGGCTTGGCCAGCGGCGCGCCGGTAAGCGCAGTTAGCAGATATTACTTAAAAATGGAGAAAAACAATGCGTTTTAAAATGATTTTATCTTCTGTAAAACCTGAGTATACGGATACAGTCGTTAATTCTGCCAAGGGGGCAGGGGCGACCGGGGCAACGATTATTCCGGCTCGGGGAACCGGGTTGAGGGAGGCTCGTACTTTTTTCGGTCTTTCCCTGGAGGCTCAAACGGATATTATCATGCTTCTTGTAGAAGAACATACCGTAAATAGCATTCTGGAAGCTATTAAAAAGGCTGGAGAGTTCCATAAACCTGGAACTGGTATAGCATTTGTTGTGCCGGTAGAAAATGTTATCGGTATTGAAAGCCAGATGGAAAAATTCAAACAGGAAGTCAGACAAAATTATTTTTAAGGAGAAATAACATGGATACTACAGGTAACCCTGTTGTTATACGGGCAAAAGATGTGATGCGTGAAGGAACTGTGACCATAGATGGTATGGCCACAGCAAGGGAAGCTGCGGCATTAATGCGATCTGAAAATATTTCTTTATTACTGGTAAATAAACGCCATCCGGATGATGTCTGGGGTGCTGTGGTTGTTCAAGATTTTGTGAGAGGAGTTATTGTTTCAGGTCGTTCGCCTGATGATGTTAATGTTTACGAAATCATGACCAAACCGGTCATCACTATACCAGCGGAAATGGATATTCGTTATGTGGCAATGTTAATGTATAATACTGGGATCCGGAGGGCACCGGTCGAAGAAAATAGGGAGCTTATTGGTATGATCTCCCTTGCTGCCCTGATTCTTGATAACGACTTTTTTTCAGTAGTGTCCGGTTAGAAATTTGCAAACGAACGTTTTCGTCGTTTTCGTTGCTTTGCTCTCGGTTTTCGTTTTTCTTTTAGTGCAACCGCTTGTTTTTCAACTTGTTGCAATGCTTCATTTCGTAT
>JAJRQL010000129.1 GCA_024280265.1 Deltaproteobacteria bacterium | reverse complement strand
GAAGTTGAAAAAAGCAGCATAAAAAAACTGAGTAGCTGTACAAATGCAACAGGATAGGTGCGTGCTAAGCGAGCAATAACCCTCTTCATATGGTTAGGTTTGCTGGTTTGCACTTTATCCAGGCGCAGCTATTTAACTGAATGATTAAATCTCGAGACCGGAATCTCAAAAAATGGACTTTTCGGTCAGTCACTAAATAAGCGTAGACTTCGAAAAACTTCACATCCGAGGCGCAAACATTTTCATTTGTTTCTGCTTACCAGAGTACGTCGTAATGACAGAAAATGTGAGGCAACGAAGGAGGTGAAGAGTTTTTACGACGCCATCACACTTGAATAGCAACTTTTAGAACATGACACATTCAAAACCTTCTCTTGTCAGAATAATCCTGGTTCCATACCTCATCCTGTTTGTTCTTTTTGCCACATTCAGTGCTACCGGATCTCTCTGGCTTTATTTTAAGGCCAGAGAGGCTCAGTCGCAGTTAATAGTTCATGGGTTGCTTAAAACTGTCAAACCTCTTGTTGAACATATCTCCCACTCAGACATAAACTCTCTTGCTTCAGATGAAAACTCCTGGATTCATGTTGAGCTGGACAATTTATTTAGCACCATTCCTGATCTGAAGCAGGTTACACTGCGTTCTGCCAATGATGGATTTATTAAATCTCACGATACTGCACAAAACCTGATCACGAAACAAATAAAAGGGATAGATTTTACTGACAATGTACAACATCTGGACTTAGGCAGTTTAACGGCTCCAAGCAGACTGCATTCTGAAAAAACGCCTCTGCTGCGTATTGAATTTCAATTAAAACAGGGAACAGGAGACTCAGCGACTCTGGAATTTGGTTTCAATCGTGCCACCCTTCATGAGGCTGTTGGCCGTGCAATGGCAATGCTGATTAATACGATTACCCTGTTTTCCATTACAGGGTGCCTGTTTCTTGCTATCGCTTTTGCAGTCACGTTATGGGCAGTGAAAAAATCCCGACAACTGGAAATACACATTCAGGAATTATACAGACATGCGACGGCAGCAGAATTAATGGCTGGCTTGGTTCATGACCTTCGTAATCCTCTGGCCAGCTTCAGGGCAAACATTGCCTCCCTTCGAATTTCAGCAGATGATCATGAAAAAATCCTCTTGGACATGGATAACGATATTGTACAACTAAATGACAAACTTGGCTATATGCTCGATCTCACCAGAAAACGGGAAGAACCGGTAAGCATAGTTGATATGGACACATTCCTTACAAGCGTTTGCAGACTTGCCGAACCGGTATGTGATAGACATGGTGTGGAAACAAAGATCTGTTGTCAGGTTGACGAACCTGTGGAACTCATGGAGATCTTAATGCGTGATGTATTGCTCAATATGATTACAAACAGTGCAGAGAGTGGTCAGTCAGCTGGTTTTATCGAAGTTAATGCACGGCTTAAGAACCGTGGAGCAACACTAATACTCGAAGTCCGTGACCGTGGTTGCGGATTGCCGGAGAAAACCGATATTTTTAAAGCCTTTGTCACAACCAAAACAGAAGGCCACGGCTTGGGACTAGCCATTTCGAAACATACTGTTGAGGCCCACGGAGGGAAGATAACTGCCGAAGAACGTGATGGAGGAGGTGTTGTTATCACTGTTTCCATCCCACAACCTGTTGTGAGGAAAGATATATGACCCCACTGGAAAACATGCCTGATCTCAACAATTTGTATATTTTGATCCTGGATGACGATCCTGCCATTATTCGCAGTATGTCCAGGGTGCTGCGTGGATTTGGTGCGGAGGTATCAACGGCAGGAAGTGTGAGAGAAGCACGGTTAAAGCTCGAGAACTCCGTGGTTGATGTTTTACTGGCTGATCTTAAATTGCGTGATGGAACCGGACTTGAATTGTTACCTTTTTTCCAGAAAAAGCATCCCGATGGCCATTTCTATCTGATCACAGGTCACGCCTCTGTGGATAACGCTGTTGAAGCGTTAAAGCATGGGGTGCGGGATTATATGCAGAAGCCGGTTGATCCCATTGAACTGGCCCGTTGTCTGCGACGCGATGTTCTTGCCTGTCGACAATCTATTCTCGAGACCAGACTTGATCCATATCTAATTTTTCGCGATCCTGTTATGGTTGAAGCACTGGCCGATCTTCCGCGGTTTGCGGCCCTTGATGAACCTGTCCTTATCCGGGGGGAGACAGGCACAGGTAAAGAACTGGTGGCCATGGCAGTTCATAGAATAAGTCCCAGGGCAACAGGACCTTTTGTTGCTGTGAACTGTGGGGCAATCCCTGAAGCCATGCTTGAAAGTGAGCTTTTCGGTCATGAACGTGGAGCTTTTACAGGTGCTGTCAGCAGGCACCACGGTCGCTGTGAACAGGCTTCCGGCGGCACTCTTTTTTTGGATGAAATTGGTGAGATGCCCCTCCAGTTCCAAGTGAGGCTTTTACGCGTTCTGGAAGAGAAATCTGTCCGAAGGGTCGGAGGAGAACAATCAATTTCAGTCAGTAGTGTCCGGTAAGGATTTTGCATGTTAAATAAAGCAGTTATTTTTCAAAATAGACACACTTTTTCCTTGACAAAGTAAAAAAATTCGCAGCCGACCTCCTTAAAAGACCAATCTTTTAAGGAGGTTACGATAAT
>JAJRQL010000128.1 GCA_024280265.1 Deltaproteobacteria bacterium | reverse complement strand
CGCATTGGAGTAAAATTTCTTTTTCTGGAAGAGATAGCTGCCGGAATCACCCTTCCAGCCAAAATTAAAGCAATGCTCCAGGCCCGGTTTTCCATTGCAACTCTTGAGAATGCAGTTATCCAGGACACGGCGGCAATTCTTTTCACTTCCGGGTCGGAATCACACCCTAAAGCTGTTCCCTTGAGTCACGCTAACTTTCTTGCCAATGTTGCAGATGTGACAGCGGTGCTGAGACTTCGACAGAATGACCGGCTGCTCGGTATGTTACCTCCATTTCACTCTCTGGGACTTGCCGGTACAGTGATCATGCCCATTGTGATGAGTCTCCCCACTGTGTATTCACCAAACCCCACTGAGGGATCGTTACTTTTTTCGGTTGCATTATCACACAATGTAACGGTTTTTATAGGAACCCCTACCTTTCTTGCCGGGATAGCAGGAGCCATGAAAACTGACAAGCTGACGTCGGTTCGGATTGCTATTACAGGGGCTGAAAAGTGTCAGCCATATGTCTATGAAGCAATGGAGAAAAGTTTTCCCAACGTCACCGTCTGTGAGGGCTATGGTATAACGGAATGTTCGCCTGTGGTGAGTCTCAATGATCCCCAGGAACCTGTTCCCGGAACCATTGGCAGAGTTCTGTCCTCAATGGAGTATCTCCTTGTCCATCCCGAGACACTTGAGGTTACGGCACCTGGCGAAACAGGTAAACTGCTTCTTCGTGGTCCAAATGTATTTAGTGGATACTTGCGGTATGACGGAAAGTCTCCCTTTGTTTATCTTTATGGAAAAAAATGGTATGATAGCGGAGATCTTGTGGTGGATAATGATGGTATAATGACTTTTGCGGGACGGTTGAAAAGGTTTGTAAAACTTGGCGGTGAAATGATTTCCCTCCCAGCCGTAGAAGAGTTACTGAGTACTCAATTTCCAAGCGGTGATGAACCGGTTCTGGCAGTCTGTGCAACACCAGGTGATGATCATCCGGAGATTGTTTTGTTTACCTCTCTTGATATTGCGCGGGAAGAAATGAACCGGATTATCCGAGACCATGGTTTTTCCCCTTTGCACAATATCAGGAGGGTGGTGATTGTGGAAAACATTCCAGTGCTGGGCACAGGAAAGACAGATTACAAGGCTCTGGAGAGTCGGCTCTGTTAGTAGTTTTCTGCCCTGCTTATTTCGTGATTAAGTCAGGTGTTGTTGTCTTATTTTCTCGCTACTTCTGGCCGTGAGGTATCTGGAAAAATATAAGATGGAGATACAGGCAGATAGTGAAGACTGGTGTGGCGTCTGGGCACTGCATTCAAAGTAGTGATTGGGCCACAGTGAAGGCATTTTTACATATACAGTGGTGATTGATTGTTGAAAAAGATGTTTTATGGAGAGCTTGAACTGGTAGCAGTGTTTTTTGAGATCATCGACATACTCTACGCTGTACAAAAGAAGAACCAATGAGCTGTTATCCCGTATTATCTGAAGCAACTCAAACAGAAGCATGAATTTTTAATGAACGAAAAAAAAGTCATAGATCAGCTGAAAGAAGAGATAGAGGTACTTCAATTTCAGAGTGAAATTCTCCATGTTCTGCAGGAGGAGAGCCGAGATGGAATCCTTGTGGTGGATTCTCAGTGGAATATTCTATCATATAATCGGCGGTTTGTTAGCATGTGGGAAATTCCGGAGCAGGTTCTTGAAACCAATGATGACCGGGCCTGTATCGCCACCGTTCTGGATAAACTCATTAACCCTGCGCAGTTCATGGCTCAGGTCGAATACTTAATGGTCAATCCAACCCGAAAAACCAAAGAGGTTCTCGAGCTGAAAGGGAATCGTTTTTATGACCGCTCCTCTTCGCCAATCATAGATACAAATAATACTCTTAACGGTAGGATATGGTTTTTTCGTGATATTACTGAAATTGTACGGGCTCAGCAGGAGCTGAAGCAGCAAAATCAAGTCTTGGAAGAACTCGTTTTTCAACGCACAGAGCAACTTGAAAAGGTAAATGAAAGGCTTGAAGAACAGGTAAAGGAACGGACCCTGGATTTACAGGAGCAGAAAGAACGTCTTCAGGTGATAACAGAGAGTGTGCCTGGGGTGGTTCTGCAGTTTTATGTCCGTGAAGATGGTGAACGGGGGGTCCGGTACACAAGTTCGAAACTGTTTGATATCTTCGGTGTTGAGTTTGTTGATGATCCTCCTGTTCTGCTGAAAAAAATTATTGAGAATCTTCATGAGGAATCGCTGCAATCGTTTCTTGACTCTGTGGAGGACGCGGTACAGAACAAAAGTGCATGGAAATGGCAAGGGCGGTATGTGAAGCCCTGTGGGACGATTATCTGGATGGATGGTTATGCTTTGCCCACCGTTCGGGGAAATGAACTCTGCTTTGATGGACTGTTGCATGATGTTACAGAGAAGGTAGAACAAGATGCCCGGCGACTTGAGAGTGCCCTGCAGCAGGAGCAATTCAAGAAATTCGAGAGTCTCAAAACCATGGCCGGGGCCATTGCCCACCGGTTTAATAATAGTATGATGGCTGTACTGGGAAATCTGGAACTTCTAACACTCTCCTTGCCAGAGGGCAGTGCTAAACATGACATGGCAGTTAATGCTTCGAAAGCTGCCAATGGGGCATCTCAGGTCGGCTCGATGATGCTGAGCTATGTGGGACAGAAACGGCTGCAAGCTCAGCAGTTGTCCCTGGTTGATATCGTGCAGGAAAATGTGAAATTCTTTGAACAGAAACTGCCCCCTACGGTGGACTTTGAATTTCATCAACCTGTAAGAGATATCTCCTGCTCCATTGACCTCTTTCTGATAAAAGAGGTGTTTGATAGTATATTGGACAATGCAGTGGATGCCCTGAAGGGAAAATCCGGCACAATAAGAGTTACATTTGGAACTGACCATTTTACGATTAATGATTTCCCCGTTCCATTTCAGGGTACTGGGCTTCGTGAGGGTATGTACAGCTTTTGTCAGATACAGGACAATGGACATGGAATAGAGCTGGAAGATGTGAATAAGATATTTGAACCTTTTTATACCACGCGGTTTGTTGGTAGAGGTCTTGGCCTTGCTGTGGCTGTCGGCATCATGCGACTTCATAATGGTGCCATAACAGTCAACAGTGAACCGGGAAAAGGAACAGTCGTGAGGGTACTTCTGCCAGTGCCTCCAGAATCTCAGGTTATTGATCCTTTGCTGGATCTAGTGGAATTGGGACTAAATAGACGGTTATCCGGTAATGTTCTGGTTGCGGATGATGAACCCATCTTATTGATGGTCTGTAAAATGATGTTGGAGCAACTCGGATTTACTGTACACACTGCAACTGACGGTCAGGAAGCGGTGGATAAGTTCCAGAATAACAATGTTGATTACTGTGCTGTTGTCCTGGACATTCTGATGCCTGTGATGGATGGGGTGGAGGCGATGGGAAAAATCAAGGACATTGATTCTGATGTTCCGGTGTTGCGGATCAGCGGCTATGCCCAAAATGAAATTCCGGTTTGTGAAGGGGTTGGTGTCGCTCCAGATGGGTTTATGGAAAAGCCTGTTCAGATTTCAGAGATGCGCTACAGTCTTGAAAAAGTGTTGAGCTGAATTATAGTGAATGACCGCTGGTTTTACCATGGTGCTGCTTCTCGCGGAATGTACTTGTCTTGATGGTACCTTTGTCTGTGGAGATTGTTATTGTCCCAGTTTCAGCGGTATTGAGAAGAGTGATTCCCTGTTTTATACAGTATGAGCGTAGTTGTGGTGAAGGAAATATATGCGGTCGAAATCTTCCGGCTGAAACTATGATCTGCTGTGGACCGATGTGCTGAAGAAATATTGTGGAATTTGAAGTTTTGGATCCATGGTGCGGGGAGAGAAGAACCATTGATTTCAGGTCCTGTTTATCAATACTTTGCATCAATTCTTTTTCCACTCTTTTACTGATATCTCCAGGCAGGAGGCAGGATAAGGTTGTCTCCCTGCTGTCTGAAAATTTGATAATGAGGCTCTCATCGTTTGAACCTGTCTTTCGTTCAGTCAAAAATACATCCTGTACATTTTGGAACGGGTTTTTCAAATTTGTCAGTGATACACCTTTTTCTTCTACCAATACCTGGCCACCAGCAGGTTGTCTGACAGGTATCTTGAGGGTTGCTGCGAGTTGAAGGATCTGGTCATAAGCCATAGTATTCCCGCTGTTGCCATTAATCCACAATGTGTTTGGTCTGAAATGCTGCAGGATAAAGGGAATGCCGTTTGAGTGGTCAGAATCCGGATGAGTAATAATGATATGATCCAGGCGTCGTAGTCCCCTGTACCAGAGGTAGGGTGCTATGACACTTTCGCCGATATTAAACTTTCTTGAAAAGCTGCCACCACCGTCAATCAAAACAGTTTTACCACCTGGCAAGGTGATAAAAGTCGAGCTTCCTTGACCTACATCCAGGAAAACCAGTTCTGATCCAGTTGAAAATATATTCAGAAATGAACGGGGGGGAACGAGAAAGAAAAAGCAGACAAGGAAGAAACAGAACAGGGATTTTCTGGAAAATGAGCTGGAGAGGAGCCACAGGAGGGTGAGATAGTAGAGGACGATGAGCAGAGTTGATGGAGTGGGGAGCCAGATACTTGAAAATTGAAATCCTGCAAGGAAATCAGTTATGGTCATGGCTGCCTGAATACCGAATGAACCTATTTTTAACAGAAATTCAGCAAATACCGGGCTCAGAGAGTGTGCTCCGCTTGCAAACAAACCCAGTGGCAGGCTCCAGAAACAGAGAAGGGGTTCGATAATTAAATTTGCAACAACACCAACAGTGGAGATACGGTTGAAGCTCAGTATGAGGAGTGGTGCAGTACAAATTGTGGCTGCTATGGAAATCAATATTGCTGTGCCTATCCAGCGGCGGGAAGCGGTAAGGATGTGATTAGTCTTTTTTGTATCACCATCTCTCTGCTTAACAAGATCCTGGATATTTGGAATAATAGAAATCAGAGCTGCCACAGCAGCAAATGAGAGCTGAAAGGAGACGGAAAAAAGAATTTTCGGGTTGATGAAAAGGATAATAAGTGCTGCCAATGAAAGGGTGGTGAATGGAGATTTTTGTCTCTGGATACAGAAGGAGATGATGAAGACAACTACCATCACAAGGGCGCGGAGGACCGGTGTCTGTGCTCCGGCAAGAAGGGTGTAGGCGATCAGGAACGGAATGGTGGCGATGAGTGCCATTTTTCTACATGAAATTCGAAGCATGAGATAAGAGGATCGTCTGGCAATCCAGTAGAAAATGATGAAAATCATTGAGGCAACCAGGGACAGATGGAGTCCGGATATTGCGAGAATATGAAAAACTCCCGCAGCCTTGAATGACTCGATCTGGGATCTGGTGAGTCCGGATCTGTCTCCTATCAGCAGGGCCCGATAGAGTGCCGCTTCTAGCGGTGGCAGGGTTTTATCTATCTGCACCTTGATGAGAAGACGGATTCTTTCTGGAAGTGTGCTGAGAGTGTTGAGGTCGTCTTTTTGCACCTGTAGGAGGGAGATGTTTGCGGTGGAGCTGATCCGACCTGTAACTCTGATGTTATGCTGGTCGAGAAACCGTGGATAATTGAAACTTCCAGGATTGGCAAAGCTGTAGGGTCTTGATAAACGTGCCCGGATAACAAGTGAGTCACCGGGGAGATATTTTTCAGGCCAGGAACCCTTCAATCGCAGTTGTACCAGGCCCTTAACAGGAGAGAAGAGTTGTTCGTGTCTTAGACGCAGAAATTCGCTGTTGAGAATCAGGGTTGTTTGTTCTCCGTCAAACGCAGGCATTCGATGAAGTGTTCCTGTGATAACCGCATCTTCCTGCTGGGTGATTTTTGAAAAAAGCGTGGTTTCCTTATTTTTTTGTATCTCTTGGTTTTCAGCATGGAAATACCCAAGCCCTGTAACCAGGAGGGTCAGAAACAGCAAAAAAAACTGGATGTTGTCTGCTCGGTGACAGTGAAGGGTAAGAGCGAAAAAAAAGAGACAGATGACGATGAGAACAGGTATTGAAATAGATCCGGACAGGTAATGCTGTAGAAGAATCCCTGCCATAAAGGCTAAGGTGATGGAGATGAGCAGGTAGTGGCTGATATGTGCCAGGATCCTGGTCACAGCATTTCTTTGATAAGTTCGATATGGTATTTTATAACTCCTTGTTGGCTGAGAATAAAGTTTCGTGCAGCCTCTCCTTTTTGTTCCAGTAATAACCTGTCCGTAAATAGGCGGTGAAGCATGTTGGTGAGTTCCGTACTATCTGCAACCTTGATCGCACCACCTGCTTCCATGAGCTCCTCGCTGATTTCTGAGAAATCTTCCATGTGCGGGCCAAACAGGACAGGAACAGAGAAGATGGCGGGCTCAATGGGATTATGGCCTCCTTTTGCAACAAAGCTTCCACCTACAAAGGCAACATGGGCATGGCTGTAGACCTTGTTTAATTCCCCGATGGTATCGAGGATCAGGATATCCTTGCCGCCGGCATTGATCTGACTGCGACAGTTTGCCTGTAGTCCAATTGCTGTTGCCATACCCTGTATGTCTCTGCCACGGTTTATATCACGAGGGGCGATGATCAGGTAAATGTCTGGTAGTTTCTGCTTTAACTTATTGAAACTGTGAATGATAATTTCTTCCTCACCTGCGTGGGTGGATCCTGCAATAAAGAGGTGTCTGTATTCAGGAAGGCTGAAGGAGATGGGCTGATTTCTTGTCGCTGAGGAGTAGAGTGCAGTGTCGTATTTGAAATTTCCCAGTGTTCTTACTTGCTTGTGGTCAATGCCAAGTTTGATGAGATTGTCTTTATCTCTTTCAGTTTGCATTGACAGGGTGTGGAAACTGGCAAATAAAGGTTTGAAGGAAAAAGAATATCGTTGATAGGATTGGAACGACTTTTTGGATATCCTTCCGTTTACCAGGAGGGTTGGGATATTTTTCTTTTTTAAGGATGCGAGCAGCGCTGGCCAGAAGTCTGTTTCAACCAGGATAAACAGGTCCGGCCGTACAGCGTGAATAAAATATTTAACAATGGGCAGAAAGTCAAAGGGGAAGGGAACGAAGCGGTCAACTTTTTCGGTAAGGAGTTTCGCTGCTACTCCCTCACCGGAACGGGTAGTTGTGGAAAATACCAGTTCCAGATTTGGTATTTCTTTTCGAAGAGCAGACAGGAGAGGAAGTGAAGAGGTTACTTCGCCAACCGACAGGGCGTGGACCCAGATGGTGGTTTTGTTTCTGTTATTATTTTCACGTTTTAAACCGATTCCAAGACGCCTGAGGCTCCTGAGTCTATATCTCGGGATACTGAGCGATAGCAGAGTCAGGGGGATGAAAAGAAATGGCAGCAGTATTAGTTGAAGTATGGTGTAAAGGATAATCATTGTTGCTGTCAGGTTGTTGAGTAGTCGACAAATCTGTAGTGAATCATTAAGGTTATGCCGTCAAGTGTGTTTGCTTACTGTGGTAAAACAATAAAGATCTGATGAGAAAAAATTGTCTCCTGAGGGGCCGCTGATACTTCGAAGACCTTTTTTTGCATGCTCCGGTAGCATTCACAGTTATCAAATCGCCTCCAAAGGTCAGGTAAATCATCAGCAACTGCTGATGGAACCAGGATAATTATTGAAAGCAGTGTGTCTCTTGTCGAGAGGAAAGATATTGCCACCCAATACAGATTTCGTAAACAGAAAAATGTTTTTTTCAGGATTATCCTCTCAATGTCATTTGTATGGCCTGACTGAGTTGAGTTATTGTGTAATGCTTTTTGATGAAACCATCTGCTCCAAGACTGAGAGTTGCTTTAACATCTTTGTTTTCAGAGAAACCGCTGGCAATAATTGCTTTTTGTCTCGGGTGAAGTGAGAGGATTTTTTTGTAGGTCTGATAGCCATTTATGCCGGGTTCCATCAGCATGTCGATCATGATGAGGGCAACCCTGGTCTCCCGAACAAACTCTATCGCCTCTTCACCACTGGCCACAGAATTCACCTGATAGCCGAGTTTTTCCAGCATTCGACGGGAAATGTCTCTAATAAGTGTTTCATCGTCAATTATCAAAATATGTTCGCCGTGCCCTGCCGGTTTGTCCATGGGATCTCTGGCATCATCAGCAGGGAGATGTTCGTTGGGGAGTACTACCGGAAAGTAAAGCTGAAAGAGTGTTCCCTGGTCACAGCTGTCTACAATGATTTTACCGTTGTGGTCCTGTACTGTGTTCCAGAGCACAGTGAGACCAAGCCCGGTACCACTTTTGGTCATAACTTTTTTTGAGTAAAATGGTTCGAAGATGTGCTCTATATTCTCCCTGGCGATCCCCGGTCCATTGTCTCGAATACCGAGTACTACATACTCGCCAGCTTTCAGAGACTCATTATCCTCATCACTCATATGCTGCAGATGATTACGAGTGGAAATATGAACTGTTCCTTCAGTGGAGATAGATTCAACGCTGTTGGTGACAAGATTCATCAAACACTTTTTGATATGCACCTGAGAGCAGGAAATAATATTGTGGGGTGCATCAAACTGATATTCAATACTGATATTCGGGTAGAGTGATTTCAGTTTGGAGCATTCCAGGGATTGGAGATAGTCGAGTATCAGAGATTCGAGAGAACAATTTTCCCGAATGCTTGCAGCCCCTCGAGCCACGGTGAGTAAATCGTCCACCACTGCAGCTGCCTGAATACCAGAATCCCGAATAGCGCTTATTTGACGGTGCAGCTCACTTTCTTCTGGGATTGACTGCAATATCAACTCGGGGTATCCGATGATACCTGATAGTATATTGTTCAAATCATGGGCAACCCCACCAGCCATCATGCCGATGGACTCCATCCGTTTTGCCTGATGGAGTTGTTTCTCCAAGTGTTCCTTTTCGGTAATACTTTTGTTGCGCTCAGTTATGTTTCGCACAATGGATGTGACTTCTCTTTTACCGCTTTTCACCATCCTTGCTTCATAATCAGAGACCTCGCCTTCAGAGAACATTAACTGATACTCAAATGTCTTCATTTCTCCAGTGGCCAATGTCTCGTGTATGTACTTTTTTATGCGATCAGCAAGGGACTTCGGGAGAAGATCATGGCTAGTTTTTCCTATGATTTTCTCTCTTTCCTGGACGTAAAGATCGTTGGGATCAGCTTTGAAATCCAGGTACTGTCCTTTGTCGTTCACCAGGAAAACCATATCTGGAATGGCTTCCAGTAGCGCAATGGCTCTGTTTTCACTCTTCTTTAACTCTTCCTCAGCAATTTTGCGGTCAGTTATGTCAATCATGGTACCTACGGAGGCAGGCTTTCCATTATGCATACTTGCAGAACCAAGGGTCATGGTGTCGAATATCTCTCCATTTTTCCTGACACACTTTATGTCATAGGCATTTTGCAGCTCCCCGGTAGCTCTCAGGATCAGATTTTCTTTGACACGTTTATAGTCTTCGGGAACAACAAGATCCAATGGTGACATCTTCCCTTCCATCTCATCTGGGGTATAGCCAAACATGGCGGCCAGGGCTGGATTTACATACTGGAAGGTGAAATCCTGAACAATATAGACACCAATGAGAGCTGAATCCATGGTGTTACGGTATTTGGATTCACTCTGGAGCAGAGCCTCTTTTTCATCTTTTAATCGTAATTGAGCCAGGGCCTTATCCTTAAACATCCGGTTGATGTTTTTTGCCATCTGGTCAAATTCGTGGAACTCTATCTGGTTCCTGTCTATGGGTTTGTCGGAGGAAGTTAATGTGTTGAAAAATGCGATTAATACGTCTATGTCCTGATTCAGTTTTTTATTTGATCTGCGAAACAGGGGGAGGAGGAAGGTAAAGATAATGAGAATAAGGAGTGAGGAGTAAAGGATTCTGGTTTTTATCTGTCTGGCAAGGGATGTCTGCATAATGGCAATTTCAGCTTCCACATTGTCGAGATACTCTCCGGCACCGATTATCCACTGGAAATCTTGGATTCCGTAAATGAAAGACATCTTGGGGGCTTCTATATGAGGGTCGTGTAGTTTATTAAAAGAATATTGAATAAACCCACCATCAGCTGTTGAGGCTGCAGCACTTTCTTTTGCAAAGAGCAGCTTCAGCTTATCCGGGGACTGCCCCTCTATTTCCCAGAGTTTTCTGGAATCTGTGGAACGCGTTCCATTGCTGACCAGCACATCCCCGTCAAAGCTGTTTACGAAGATATACCCCTCTTTACCAAAGCGTATCCGGCTTATCTCGGTCAGGAGTTGATTCTTGAGCTTTTCTTCAATGTCATCAGCATAGAGACCCGTACTGACCAGGCAGTCAAAGTTATCCAGCTGCCTGACAAAAGCCGATTTTTTGAAATTTGATCCTTGTTCACCAGGTTTGGTCCAATGGTACTGATAAAATCCTCCCTCAGGGTGGCTTCTGGCAATCTCTATCATGTCTTTCACAATATACTGTCCGTTGACATCCTGTATTTCAAGAATATTTTTTCCCTCAAGCTCCGGGCTGTCGGGAACCAGTGCCTGGGTTCCATCAAAACTTGTAATAAAAAAATATCCATCCCCGTCACTGAAACGGATAGGGCGAAGGGCTTCTATAATTATCCCATGAATGGCTTCGTGGTCTTTTGCTGTTTTGCTCTGTTCATAGATATTGCGAGCAATGGCCACCGCCTCATTTACTCTGGACTGAATAAGTTTCTCTGTTTCTTCCTGGCTACGTTTTCTTTCACGGGTGACGATGTCGACTACCCGCATAACCTCCTGTTTTATGATTTGTTTCTGTGTTGAAATGTAGTTGAGCCGCATATTTTCAGAGTGGGTATTGAATACGCGATAAGAGCCGTAGATATCTATTGCCGTAATACTTACGGATATTCCGAGGATTAAAATAATACCCCAGAACTGGAATCGTTTTGTGAAATATGGCTTTTTGTTGTTATTATTCATGATTGTTATTTGGGATTGCCGGGAATATGTTGTCACTTGTGGTTTGCATGCGTACATACGCATTGTATGAAATTCACAGAATGAAAGTCAAAAAAAGAATCCGATAATTGTGGTACCTGTTAATACCTGACACTCTCGTGAAAACCTGAAATTACAGGTGGCTAAGTAGATCAGCCGTAGACTTCGGAAAACTTCACATCCGAGTCGCAAATATTTTCAATTGTTTCGGCTGGATAGTGTGCATCTTAATGATTGGAAAATATGAAGCAACGAAGGAAGTGAAGAGTTTTTACGACGCCATCATGCCTTACTCTATAAAAACTGCAACAAAAAAACAGATAAATGAGGCACGAGACTCCGAGAAATCGTGAGAGTTTTTTGAAATCAGAAAATTAGAGTTGCCACCAAGGCACCTATCCAGCGACGCTAAAAAGTTTTCCAACTTGTCGGGTTAGAACAAAGTCGATCTGTGTATAGTGGACCCCAAAAATGAGACAGTATGCTAAGCGCAGAAACTATACTGTACAGGGGGTAAAATGAAGAGAAAAAAATACAGCAACGATCTGAAAACCAAGGTAGCCTTGATGGCCATGAAAGCACAAAAGAGCAGTG
>JAJRQL010000007.1 GCA_024280265.1 Deltaproteobacteria bacterium | reverse complement strand
ACTGCTCTTTTGTGCTTTCATGGCCATCAAGGCTACCTTGGTTTTCAGATCGTTGCTGTATTTTTTTCTCTTCATTTTACCCCCTGTACAGTATAGTTTCTGCGCTTAGCATACTGTCTCATTTTTGGGGTCCACTATAGTGAGTCCTTCAATTTCAAAACCTTTGCCGAGGAATGGATGCATGCCGTTTTGTACTCTTAGTTGATTGAAGAGAGTTTGCAGCTCTTCGTACATTTGTTGTGCCCTGCGTAATGCAGTCGCATAATTCGTTGTCTTCAATGAGCGACGGATCTCGCCCCTTTTGACAATATGCCTCAGGTCAGTTGAGATAGCAATTCGAAAATAGTATGTGTTTTTGTATCCTTGGAAAACATACGTTGCGGACATGCTCAATTCCTCCGGTATCGGTGGAACTGACTGTGATGGACTAAAGATGTATTAAAAATGTACTAAAATCTCCAGCCACATCGCCACTCGAAGGTCCAAACACAAAAAAGCCCAAGTAAAATCAATTACTTGGGCTTAAACCTTGGTGGCGATGCAGGGAATTGAACCCCGGACACTACGGATATGAGCCGTATGCTCTAACCATCTGAGCTACATCGCCATGTGTAAAAAGAAAATTAAATACCTTATTCAGGCTTCACTGTCAACTTTTTTCCTCTTTGGATACAACAAAAAAAACGGGCCTCACAAAGAAGACCCGTTTTTGTACTTCTTCTATTCAGAAAGACTGAACGTTGGGGGCTTTACATCATTCCGCCCATTCCGCCCATTCCACCCATTCCGCCCATTCCTCCTGGAGGCATACCCATTCCGGCGCCACCATCACCCTCATCAGGTGAGTCAGCGATCATGCATTCGGTGGTGAGAAGCATACCGGATACAGAGGCTGCATTCTGTAGAGCTGTACGAGTAACTTTTGCAGGATCAATAACACCTGCAGCGATCAGGTCTTCGTACTTTTCAGTACTTGCATTGAAGCCATGAGGGCCTTCAAGGCCTTTCACATGCTCAACAATGACGGAACCTTCACGACCGGCATTGTCTGCGATCTGACGAACAGGCTCTTCAAGGGCGCGAATCAGGATGTTTCTACCAAGTTCCTGCTCTCCCTCAAGGTTTACCGCATCAAGTGCTTTCAGGCAACGGAGATACGCCACACCACCACCAGGAACGACTCCTTCTTCGACGGCTGCGCGGGTTGCATTCAATGCATCCTCAACACGGGCTTTCTTCTCTTTCATCTCGATTTCAGTAGCTGCACCACCGTTGATCACAGCCACACCACCGATCAGTTTAGCCAGACGCTCCTGGAGTTTCTCACGATCATAATCGGAAGAAGAGTCCTCGATCTGATTACGAATCTGTTTAACACGAGCCTCAAGAGCCCCCTTGTCACCAGCGCCATCAATGATGGTGGTATTGTCTTTATCAACAACAACACGCTTGGCGGTTCCAAGGTCATTAATGGTCACATTCTCAAGCTTGATTCCAAGATCTTCAGTGATAACCTGTCCACCGGTAAGGATGGCGATATCTTCAAGCATTGCCTTCCTGCGATCACCAAAACCTGGAGCCTTAACAGCTGCAATGCTCAGGGTTCCACGGAGTTTGTTGACAACCAGTGTGGCCAGTGCCTCACCATCAACATCCTCAGCAATGATGAACAGCCCCTTACCCATTTTGGCAACAGCCTCAAGTACGGGAAGAAGATCCTTCATGCTGGATACTTTCTTTTCAACAAGAAGGAAGTAAGGATCTTCCATGTTGATCTCCATGCGATCGGCATCAGTCACGAAGTAAGGAGAGAGGTAACCGCGATCAAACTGCATACCCTCAACAACGTCGAGTGTGGTATCCATTGATTTTGCTTCTTCAACGGTGATAACACCTTCTTTACCAACCTTGTCCATGGCCTCGGCAATGATCTTACCGATGGTCTCATCACTGTTGGCGGAGATGGTTCCTACCTGAGCAATTTCAGCCTGCTCTTTGGTGGGTTTGGCGATAGTTACAAGCTCAGCAACAATGGCATCAACGGATTTATCGATTCCACGTTTGATCTCCATAGGATTGCCACCTGCAGCAACAAGTTTTGCACCTTCACGGTAGATCGCCTGAGCAAGTATTGTGGCGGTGGTAGTACCATCACCTGCAACATCAGAGGTCTTGGAAGCAACTTCACGAACCATCTGTGCGCCCATATTTTCAAACTTGTCTTTGAGCTCAATTTCCTTGGCAACAGTTACACCGTCTTTGGTGATGGTGGGTGCGCCAAATGATTTCTCGATCAGGACATTACGACCCTTAGGTCCAAGGGTTACTTTTACTGCATCAGCAAGGATGTTGACACCAGCGAGAATTGACTCGCGTGCCTTCACTCCGTATTTAATATCTTTTCCAGCCATGATTTATTCTCCTATATATGTAACCATGTAATTCAGTAATTATTCTACAATTCCAAGGATGTCTTCTTCGCGCATGATGAGGAAATCTTCACCACCGAGCTTGACATCAGTTCCACCGTATTTAGAAAAGAGAACCATGTCGCCCTCTTTTACCTGAAGTGCAACACGCTCACCATTATCGGCAACTTTACCAGGACCTACAGCCACAACTTCACCTTCGGCTGGTTTCTCTTTTGCGCTATCGGGAATAATGATACCACCTGCTGTCTTCTCCTCTTCCTGAAGTCTCTTTACTAGAAGACGATCATTTAATGGACGGATTTTCATGTACTACCTCCTGTAAAACGTATGTTTGGTTACAGAGATCAGAATACTATCACCGATCTCAGAACGATAAGTAATAATCCGGCAAAAACCCGGCTACTGTTGAACTGCGCAAAACTATAGGTTTGCTTTTATGAAAATCAAGGGGCGAATGCTAAAAAAAACAGCATTCGCCCCAATTTTTTGAATTTAAATATTTTATTTTACGCGATCCACACCGAAAAAACAGGTAGCTAGCCAATACGGACCACCCACCTGAAGGGGTCTTCCCGCTTTCCGTTCTGGATGGCCTGCAGCTCCTCAAAAAGCCGTTGTGAAAGCTCGCCGGTTTTACCATCTGCCACTACATACTTTTTTTCCTGGTAACAGAGCTCACCGATGGGCGCAATAACCGCTGCAGTACCTGAACCAAAAGACTCCTTCAGGCTACCATCCTCTATGGCAGAAAGAACTTCATCTATGGCAACCTGCCTCTCTGTCACGGCAATTCCCCAGCTTTTTGCCAGCTGAATCACAGAATCACGGGTAATTCCACCAAGGATCGACCCTCCCAGCGGGGGGGTGATCAGTTCATCATCAATCCTGAAAAAAATGTTGGAAGTTCCAACTTCCTCAACATACTTGTGTTCACAGGCATCAAGCCAAAGCACCTGGGTGTATCCTGCCCGGTGCGCCTCTTCGGCAGCCATAATGGAGGCGGCATAATTACCCGCTGTCTTCACATGACCAACTCCACCTTTTACGGCGCGCACATATTTGTCGGTGACCCATATCTTGGTGGGATTAAAACCCTCGGCATAATAGGCACCCACGGGAGACATGATGACGAAAAAATAGTAGTGTTCTGATGGCCGTACTCCAAGGGCGGGCTCCACCGCAATCATCGTGGGACGCAGGTACAGAGTTGCTCCGTCTCCTGTGGGAATCCAGTCCCGATCAAGATAGACCAGGGCCTTTATCGCCTTCAGTACTGTTTCCACCGGGATACGCGGCATACACATCCGCAGAGCCGAGCCATTCATCCGTTCCAGATTATCTTCCGGACGAAACATGTAAATCTGGTTATCATCACCCTTATAGGCCTTCAGACCTTCAAAAATTGCCTGACCGTAATGATAAACCATTGCCGCAGGATCCATACTGAAGTCCTGATAAGGGCAGATTTCTGCGTCATGCCAGCCATCTTTGCGGGACCACTTCATAAGAAACATATGGTCGGTGAAGTAACTGCCAAAGCCCAGGTTCCCCTGATCCGGCTTTTCCCTGCGCTGCCCGGAGTCGCATCGACATACCGATATCTCTAAATCTTTCCACATGATGTACCTCTTTTACACTAGGGGAAGCATTTCTTCTTGCTTCAACCGCAGTCCATTATATAGTAATAGGGGAATGTTGCTGTGCGTAATCTGAAATTACGATCGACAGGGAAGTAAAAGTACCCAAATTCATAAAATTTGCAACATTTTCCTATCATACACACTATAGCACTGGAGAGAAAGTCCTTACATGAGTGACCAAACCACGTTACCGACCGCACCGCAAACAGCCCCAAGTCCCATGCGGATCTGGTATTTTATACTGATCTTTCTGATTTCCATCATCTTTCTGGGTTATATTCTCTGGCCGTTCTGGTCCATCCTGGTACTCTCGTTTCTGCTCACCAATATTTTTCGCCCTGTGTATAAGCTCCTTGGCAGAAGGTTACCGGAAAGCCTGGCATCCATACTCACCTGCCTGCTCATCATACTGATCGTCTTTATCCCACTCCTCTTTTTTGTGGGGGCACTCTCCAGTGAGGCACTGGGGCTTTATCACTGGGGTCGCAGCACCCAGGCTGGGATGAAACTGCAGATTTTCATGCAGGACAGCCCACTGATCCTGCAGTTTCAGGATTACCTGAAGGACTTTGGGTTCAGCTTTGAACCAGCCCAGATCACGGCCATGTTTTCCTATATTGCGAAAATGGCTGGACTCTTTGTGTATAATATGGCCAGTTCCTGGGCTGCAAATATCCTCCAGTTTGTGATGCTCTTTTTTATGATGATCCTGATCATCTTCTTTCTCCTCATCGATCAGGATCGGCTGATCAAGTTCATCGTGTCAGTGTCACCACTCCCCAACGATGAAGATATTCTGCTCCTGGAAAAATTCGAAGAGATCGCCAATGCCATCTTAAAGGGAAACGGTATATGTGGACTTATTCAGGGGTTGCTTGGCGGCGCCATATTTGCCATTTTGGGGATCAGCTCTCCCATCCTCTGGGGAGGAATCATGGCAATCCTGGCCTTCCTTCCAATTTTCGGAATCGGTCTGGTGATGATCCCGGCAGCCCTGATCCTCATACTCAACGAACGGACGGCAGCAGGTATTTTTCTCCTCTTCTTCTACCTCACCCTCTCGTTTTCCATCGAGTACCTGGTAAAACCCAAAATGGTAGGCGACGAAGTACAGATGCACACCCTGCTGGTCTTCTTATCAATCCTTGGCGGTCTCAGTGTTTATGGCGTACTAGGGATTATTTACGGGCCACTGATAGTCACGGCATTCCTCACCTTGACAGAAATCTATCTTACCAAATATGATACTTATGTCCAAAATTGAAACGCCGCAAATGCCAAGAGTTTCGCTGCAGGTGAAACCTGATGTCCAGCCCAGGTTCACAACCCTGCTCCAGAGCGGGATTTTCCTGGTAGTACCACAGGGAACAACAATCTGTAACCTGCTCCTGACACTGCCGGGATTCACCGCAGAATACATCAGAGACAGGGTTGAAACCGTATTCCTGAACGGTCTGCCGGCAGACAACATGAACCAGAACCTCTTTGGTAAGACTGCGGTTCTTGCCCTGTCCGCCGCCATGCCCGGCCTTGCCGGAGCTATTTTCCGTAAAGGTGGCGTACACGCCTCCCTGCGCACCGAAACCGCCACCGAACACAGAGATACCAATACAACTAGGACACCGGTGCAGATCCGCCTCAAACTTTTCAATATCATTGCCGTTGCCAGAGGCGCCTT
>JAJRQL010000127.1 GCA_024280265.1 Deltaproteobacteria bacterium | reverse complement strand
GATTAAAGAGAAGAATGCCAAACTTCCGGTGATCATGATAACCGCCTTTGCTGAAGTTGATAAGGCCGTTGCTGCGATGCAGGCTGGCGCATACAACTATCTGGCAAAACCGTTTTCCAATGACGAACTGCTGGTAAACATAAATAAAGCCGTTCATCACTACTCGCTCCTTCGTGAAAACAGTCGATTGCGAAAGGAGATGCTGGAACGTACCGGCTACTCCGGGATGGTCGGGAAGAGTAAGCATATGCAGCAGGTGTATGAGCTGATTGAAAAGGTGGCGCCAACCCCGTCATCGGTGCTCATCACAGGCGAGAGTGGTACAGGAAAGGAACTTGTTGCCAAGGCCATTCACTTTAACAGTCCCCGGGGGGACGCTCCTTTTATCACCGTAAATTGTGCAGCATTGGCTGATAATCTGCTTGAGAGTGAACTGTTTGGTCATGAAAAAGGAGCATTTACAGGAGCCGTGGCCATGCGCAAGGGACGATTTGAGCTTGCCGATAGTGGCACCCTGTTTCTTGATGAAATCGGGGAGATTCCATTGGCTCTGCAGTCGAAATTACTGCGTGCTATCCAGGAGAAACGTTTTGAGCGAGTTGGTGGTGCAAAAACTTTGAGTGTGGATGTACGCAGTGTCAGTGCCACCAACAGGGAACTGAAAGAAGAGGTGAAAAATGGTAACTTCCGGGAGGATCTTTATTATCGCCTGAATGTGATTCACCTGGTCCTGCCGGCTCTTCGGGAACGTCAGGACGATATCCCTCTGCTTGTGGATTATTTCTTACAGAGTATGGCGGATCGCCTTGGGAAACCAGGCCTTTCAATAAGTAAAGAGGCCATGCGCCTTCTGGTGAGTTTGCCCTGGGAGGGCAATGTCAGGGAACTTGAGAATACCATTGAGCGGGCAGCAATACTTTGTGACAACAATAAAATAAAAGGTGAGGATGTTCAACCGGAATCACTTGGCAACGATAAGCAGGCGGTCTTGGATTCTGATCTGGATCTGAGTCAGATTATTCCTGCAAATACCGCACTCAATGATGTCCTCTATGCCATTGAAGACAGGATGCTCAATGAGGCCCTGGAAGAGACATCTTATGTCCAGGCACGTGCAGCGGAGAAACTTGGAATTACCAAGAGTCTGCTCCAGTATAAAATGAAAAAATATGGGATCAAAAAGAAGGGAAAATAATGGTTGGCAGCATCATTTTTGTGGTGTCTTTCCTATGCCCCAGTGCAGTTTATTTCTAAGGATAGCAAAATAGTCGCGGTCCGGTGAAATGATAAGTCGAAGCGGATGCTTGGCGGCCTCAATTTTCAGGGTATCGCTGTCGTCCATATCCCATGCCGGCTGTCCATCGACTATGATCTGAGCCTTGTGGTTGTGACCTGTTTCGAGGGTTGTCAGTAATCTGCTGTTAGCTGGCAGGAGCACGGGACGCGAACCAAGCATGAATGGACAGATTGGGGTCACCAGGATGGAGGCCAGTCCGGGGTATACCAGTGGTCCCCCTGCCGAAAGATTGTAGGCTGTGGAACCGGTCGGTGTTGAAAAGATAAGGCCATCAGCCTTGTATGTGTTGATGTATTCCTCGTCGGCCCTGGTCGAGAGCTGCAGGACGCGGTCAAGGGTACCTTTGGAGATAACCACTTCATTGAGTGCATAGCGGGAAGGTCCAGTATCTTTCCCGGAACTGAGAGAGGATTTCAGCATCATTCTGTTTTCAATGGTGATGGTTCCTGAGATCAGTTCATCTACTGCGGCGATAGCCTCTTGTTCGGTACGTGCAGTTAGAAAACCGAGGTGTCCCATGTTGATTCCCAGTACCGGGATGGAAAATCGTGCGGCCTGATCGGCTACATGCAGCAGGGTTCCGTCACCACCCAGTACAATGAGGACATCGAGTTCTTCGCTCAAAATGTCAAAGGTTGTTGTAACCTGTTGCTGCTCAAGCCTTGCAGTCAGAAGATGTGCCAGTTCTGTGGCGGGTGTGTAACCTTTTTTACTTACAATTCCAGCGTGTTTCAGCGATAACTTATGGTGACTGCGGAAGGCTTCGGAGATCTGCGGCATGTCAGTTGTTTCCAAGTTCTTTTGAACGCTGGACTGCTGCTTCAACGGCATCCATGACTATCCCTTTGAATCCGCTTCGTTCGAGTACATGCTGGGCAGCAATGGTTGTTCCGCCTGGGGAAGTGACCATGGCCCGAAGTTCGGCCGGATGTTTTTTACTCTCCATGAGCAATTTAACGGATCCAAGTATGGTTTGCAGGGCCAGAGTTTCGGCAGTAGACCGGGGCAGGCCTGCTTTTATACCTGCATCAATCATGGCATCAGCAAAGGTGAAGACATAAGCAGGTCCTGATCCGGAAAGGCCGGTTACGGCATCGAGTGCCGACTCGTCAAGGATTACCGCCTTCCCGACTTTATTGAGAATTTCTTCACAGCGGAGTAACTCTTCCCGGCTTACATTTTTATTGCCACTGAGTCCTGATGCTGCCTCAAGGATCAACGCCGGGGTATTTGGCATGACCCTGACAATTTTACAGTCATCACGACCAAGCTTTTCTTCGTAGAAGGAGATGGGCAGACCTGCAGCGATGGTAATAATAAGATGTTTACTGCCGACAAGATGTTTGCTTGCGGCGAGGACAATTTCCATGATCTGGGGTTTTACAGCAAGAAGAACTGTATCACAAG
The DNA here is from genome assembly GCA_024280265.1 of Deltaproteobacteria bacterium. Taxonomy (GTDB): domain Bacteria; phylum Desulfobacterota; class Desulfobulbia; order Desulfobulbales; family Desulfocapsaceae; genus Desulfocapsa. Next base: position 2,168 of record JAJRQL010000127.1, on the reverse strand, counting down.
TACTCCAGATCTGGTCACTGTTGTCAAAACCCTCAATTCCATAGGTTCGGGTCATGTACTCCCTGCGCTCGGTGCTGGGTTCTGCTACAGATATGTCGCACTCTGAATAGAGCCCAGAGTTGATAATTCCACGAATCAGGGCCTCACCCATCTGCCCCCCACCGATAAAGCCAATTTTATTACTCATTGTAGACACCCTTTTAGCTGAAAAGTTTTGTGGAATGTACCATGTCTCAGAGAAACCGTCCACAGAGTAAAAAGAGTCCTGGGATTCAAGGTGAAATCTCAAATTATTCGTGCTAAACTGTGCGTAGTTCTCAAGTGTATGACAACAAACTATGCCAAGCTCGTAAAAACCTGAAGTTGTAGATGGCTAAGTAGAAATCTTCACATCCGAGGCGCAAACATTTTCATTTTTTTCGGTGTACTAGAGTACGTCGTAATGATTGAAAATGTGAAGCAACGAAGGAGGTGAAGATTTTTACGACGCCATCAACTACAAAAAAACTGTTATTTCTATATTGGAAAGTGAAAATGAAAAAACTTATTGTTAGTGTTTGTGTCGTCCTGGGGTTCGCCACTCCAGGATTTTGTGGCTGTGTGGAAGGAAATTGTGTCAATGGTCACGGAACGTATGAGTGGTCCGATGGGAGTCGATATACCGGAAGCATCAAAAATAAAGCTCCTGATGGAGAGGGAATCATGCTCTATGCGGATGGTGGCGAGTATAAGGGAGAAATGAAGGCCGGTGAAAGAAGCGGTATAGGTGTGATGCAGTTTCCTGATGGAAAGACTTATTCAGGAGAGTGGCAATATAACCTGATGAATGGTCAGGGAGTCATGGTCTGGCTCGATGGACGAAAGTACGAAGGAGAGTGGATGGATGGCATGCACCACGGTCAGGGGCGGCTCAGTTATTCGGATGGCAGGGTCAAAGAGGGTGAGTGGGAAGACGGAGATCTACTGGACTAAAGCGTAGCTTCGTTGTAATTACTGTGACGGTGGAGTGGTTGATATTAAATATATATTCACGTGGAGGATACGATGATAAGTCAGGCGCTGCTGGATATTCTGGCCTGTCCCAAGTGTAAGGAGGCTGTGATTATGAATGACAGTCAGGACGGATTGATCTGTGAAACGTGCAGGTTGCTTTACGAGATCCTTGACGATATACCGGTGATGCTCATTGATGAGGCCACATCTCTGGATGATGACGATCAGATGAGCTGACGGATTACGATGGACTTTTCTTTTTTTCAGGAACTTGAAACTCTTCTTCAGGGGATACCACTGCTGCAGCAGTATGATCTCCTGGAGCGACTCGCCATTATTCTGGTCTATGCGGTATTGGCAAAAATAATCGATCTAGTACTGATCCGCTCTCTACGCCGGGTGGCTGCCAGAACCAAGATGCATTTTGATGACTTCCTGATTAACTTTTTCCACAGGCCGTTGCTTATTACAATAGTCCTCTTCGGGGTTCTTCATGCTTGTGCGATTAAACCGGACCTTCCTGACATGATGGCACTGATCATTCCCAGTGGCAGTAAGTCATTGATCCTGATCGTCTGGTGGGCTGCTATTTCAAGCAGTCTTGGTAAAACAGATATTAAAGAGGCCAGCCGGATTTTTGGTGGCCGAATCATTGATCCCGATATTTTTCTTCTCTTTAAAAATGTCTCAAGGATTCTTCTCCTCTTTTTCACCATTCTCTGGGTTCTTCTTATTTGGAATGTGAATCTTGCTCCACTCTTTGCCTCGGCAGGAATCGTTGGTATAGCCGTGGCTCTTGCAGCTAAAGATACCCTTGCCAATTTTTTTGGCGGGATTTCCGTCTTTATGGATCGGGCCTACAAGGTAGGTGAATATATTATCCTGGAATCCGGTGAGCGTGGAGAAGTAGTTGAAGTCGGAATACGCTCTACAAAGATCCAGACCCGTGACGATATTATGATAACAATTCCAAACGGGATTATGGCCAACTCCAAAATAATTAACGAATCAGCACCGCAGCCACGGTTCCGGATCAGCTACTCCCGTTATAGGTTGAAATTATTCAACGCAGGCACTCGTGCAACGAAATTGGCATAAAACGCCCCACAATGTTGACAGGCTAAGCGCAATATAACGGAAAAATGACATATTTAATTTCGTTTTTTGCTAGAATT
>JAJRQL010000126.1 GCA_024280265.1 Deltaproteobacteria bacterium | reverse complement strand
TGACATTGCCCTTCGGATCCATATTGAGAAATAAATTCCTGCAAACTGAAACCTTGTTGGAATTGAACTGTGTTTTTAGCCATATATACCTCCTCCGTTAATGGTTTAGAGGCATTGTAACAGGACAGGGTGCTCACAGAGCGAGCACCGTCCTGAAAAGTAGCTGAGTTTTATACGTAATCAGATAAAAGAATGACTTTGAAAGTTGAATAACTAAAAAAGAGTGAAATGAGAATATATAGAACCCTTGATCAGATAAAAGAATCGTTCCCGAATGCATGCGTGACTATCGGAAACTTTGACGGTGTTCACCTTGGCCATCAGTTGCTCTTCACTGAAGTAGTCGGTCGCAGTTCCAGGTGTGAGGGGACCAGTGTTGCCGTCACCTTTGATCCTCACCCTTTACAGGTTTTGCGTCCTGAGGGCATAAAGCTTATCTCCACCTGCGAACAGAAGGCAGAATTGATAGAACATGCCGGAATTGATGTTCTGGTTATTATTCCCTTTTCTATGAAAATGGCTGCCATTACTGCAGATTCCTTTGTTGATGATATCCTGCTGAAAACCATTGGGGTGAGGGAACTGGTGGTGGGATATGATTATGCTTTTGGCAAAGGTCGTGCTGGAAATATTGATTTTTTAAAAAAACAGGGGGCCGAAAAAGAGTTTTCGGTAACGGTAGTTGATGCGCACTATGAAGACGGGATGCTGGTGAGCTCAACGAAAGTTCATGAACTTGTAGCTGATGGAAAAATGGCCTATGCCCGAAAGTTGCTTGGCAGGTATTACCAGATAAGAGGAGAGGTGCAGCGCGGCAAGCAGCGTGGTGGCAAAGAGATAGGATTTCCTACTGCAAACTTGAGTATGGACCGGGAAGATCTGATACCGAAGATGGGTGTTTATGTGTGTCAGGTTATCTGTTTCGGGAAGTGTTATGGAGGAGTGCTTAATATTGGGGTGAATCCCACATTTGGAGAGGATCGTCTTGTTGCTGAGACCCATATATTTGACTTCAAAGAAGATATCTACGGGAAGCCAATCAAGGTGAACCTGTTGAGGTTTCTCAGATCCGAGAAGAAATTCTCAGGTATTAAAGAACTGTCGGCTCAGATTACCAGAGATGTCAGTGAGGCAAAGGCTATTTTGCATAAACAGCACAAAGAACTGAATCTCTCTTGTAAAGAACATTTTAACCAATAATATTGTGTGTCGTGGGGTAGGCCCTTATAATTCTTCTTGCATGTCAGGAGATGGTGTCTATAGTGTAGTCGCTTCAGATTTACAGCAGCTGGCTGACTGAAATGGTACTTGGCTGCGCAGATGATAAAGAAAATACTTTAAAACAAAAGCATACATATACCATATACTGAAAATTAGAGGGTTGTCATGTCAGAAGAAAATAACACTACAGAGAATTTGACAGAAGATTTACCAAAAGTTATCGCAGAGATGGAGAAAAAGTGTGAGCAGGCACCGGACAATGTGGTTGCCTTTCATCATCTTGGTCTTGTGTACATGAAAGCCGGAAGAATTAAAGAGGCTATTGAGTGCCTTGAAAGATGTATTGAAATTGATGGGCAGGCCAATCAGCCTATGATCAATCTCGGTGCCATATATTTTGGTCAGGGGAATCTTGATAAGGCTCAGGATCTGAATGAGATGGCCATCAAAGTTCAACCTGACACCTCAGCCCAGGCGCATGCAAACCTCGGGCTTATCTGGCAGCAGCGAAATGAGCTGGACAAATCTATCGAATCTTATGAGCGTGCCATTCAGTATGATCCAAAACTTGCAACAGTCTGGATGAATCTCACTTCTGTACTCACTATGAAGGGAGAGGATGACCGTGCGTTGAAGGCTGCACGTAAGGCGACAGAACTTGAGCCTGATTCAGCACTTGCCCAGAACAACCTTGCCGTGGCGCTTTTTTTCAGCGGCGACTATGTTAATGCTAAAAATCACGTAGCGAAAGCTCAGGAACTGGGCTATTCTGTGGACCCTAATTTTATTGCAGGCTTGGAAGAGAAGCTGGCATAGTTTATGAAAAAGCAAAAATTAACCACAGCACCCTGGTGTCCGTTCTGCGGCCAGAAAGTGGGGCGTGCGTCTGACGCCATTGAACGGAAGATGCAGGAGTTTCAAGTGGGACGCTGTCGCTGCGGCGCGGTCTATTCATGTGACCCCACCGGGCATAATATCGGTTCTGCAATGGTGGAAACGCTGGTTTTTGCCTGTGATGATAACTGGGATTTTGCCTGGGATCTGATGCCGGAGGATGATTACCTTACCGGTCGGGTTGAAGATTATGATGAAATAACCCATCAAATAATAAATACGCGGAATATAGATGGTCGACCGGTTCGTGGGGTTCTTTATTTTGTTCGTCTGCATACAGAGATTGCTGAGGTCTCCAAACGGGTAAGAGCCAAAAAGAAGGCCCTGGCGTGTGGGAGCATTGAACCGGTTATATCTCCGGAAAAATCCGCTGCAAGACCAGCTCCAGGACCAGAGCTCGATCCTAACAGGAAAAGGTGAAAGTTAGCAAGAAACTCGTCCTTGAGGCGCGCAACAGTGGTGATATTGATACCCTTGTGTCGCTCTGTTATGATAACAGAAAGACCCTGCGTCTGTTGCAGCGTCTGCTCTATGATGTTGATGAAGCACGGCGCTGGGAAACAGCCTGGATTATTGGGCAGACCTGTTCTGTTATAGCAACCAGGATGCCTGGCCAGGTCTCCGAGCTGATTCATCGACTCTTTGAAGTCTGTTCAGATTCTGCTGCAGCACCTTGGGGGATGATTGAAACTCTGGGGGAGATCATTGCCGGTAGGCCTGATATCTTTGGTGCTTTTACAAGGCATCTGTTGAACTATATGGGTGATGAATCCACCCAGGTTCAAGTGGTGTGGGCCTTATCAAAAATTGCAGAAAAACGGCCTGATCTGATCAGGGAGACACCTTTTTTCAATCTGTTTCATTTTTTGGAGCATCCCAATGCCGCTATGCGTGGTAATGTGGTGCGGCTTCTTGGTCGAATCAGGGCCAAAGAGGTGAGTATGCAGCTTATGGAGCTGGGCAATGATCAGGACGAGCTGTTTATATGGGAAGAAGGGAAAGCTGTTCCTTATAAGGTGTCTGAGCTGGTACAGGTTGCATTGAAACAGATCAGTGGTTCCTGATGTGGTTGTAGTATTGAGGAAAGAGAATGAATATAAACTGTGATGGGGCTACGGTGCCGTGCAGTGGCAGTAAAGGAGAATAATGAGATGATAAGTAATATACAATCCATGGCTGAAATTAAGAAAGCTGGCCAGAAAGAAGACAAAAAACGATCTTCTGATCCGATTCAGGCTGAATATGAGGAAGGGTTAGAGTTTTTAAAGAATAAAGAGCTTAGTCAGGCTGCAGTGGCGTTTCATAATGCACTTCGAGGTTACGAGGAAAAGAAACATCAGGATGGTATTGCCAATGCCTCTAATCAGCTCGGAAATGTCTGTCTGGAGAAAGGCGAGTTTGAAAAAGCCGGGGAGCATTACCAGCGTGCCTGGGAAATCTGTGATCGTTTTGATGACCCGATGAGCCTGCTTGCCCTTTCTATGCAACTGGTAGTAGTTCATCGGGGACTGGGAGAAAATGACAAGGCTCTGGAGCTCTGTTTTGAGATGCTTGAGACCCACAACAAGAATAATAATCCCCAGGGAACAGTGAGTGTTATGGAGACCATTGCTGCAATCTATCTGGCTATGGATGAGAAGTCCAAGGCTGCAGATACCTATAAAACCATTGCTTCCATTCACCGCAATTATAAACACAGGAATATTGCTGAAAAATTCATGGCCAGGGCTGAAGAGCTGGAAGCAGAAGTTTGATTCTGCGCATCCCCCTGAAACGACAATGTTTACTGGAATTATAGAAGGTACAGGAAAACTGCTGGCAAAACGTAATGCGGGCGGTGGTCTGGCTTTTGAGTTGGAGGCCGGTTTTAATATCACTCATCCTGTGGAAGGTGAATCCATTGCAGTAAACGGAGTTTGTCTCACCGCTTATAATATTCAAGGACGTAAATTTACGGTTGATGTTTCCCCGGAGAGCCTCTCCCGTACTACCCTCGGCACTGTCAGTGTAGGGGATAGTGTGAATATGGAGCGGGCCCTGCAACTGACCGACCGGCTGGGGGGGCATATCGTCTCCAGTCATGTAGATTGCGTTGCCGTGGTTCGGGACCGTCAGCTAAAAGGGGATTTTACCTTGTTCTCTTTTTCTTTTCCAAAGGCGTTAAACCGCTATATTATAGAGAAAGGATCTATCACCATTAATGGCGTGAGTCTGACAGTAAACAGTTGTACCGTGGATACCTTTGACGGCTCCATAATTCCGCATACCCTTCAGGTTACGACTCTTGGCTTGCTTGTACGTGGAACTAAGGTTAATATTGAGGTAGATATAATCGGGAAGTATGTCGAGAAAATGCTTCTTCCCCGTGAATCCGGAGAAAAGTCATCTGCATCTGGCAATGGTATTAACCCGGAATTTCTCGCAGAGAATGGCTTTTTCTGAATGATAACAGGTTTTATTAAGGTAGCCTTGAAAAAGTAGGATTTTCGTTCGAGATCAAGGCATGCGAAAAAAATTACCACATGCATATGTGTGATATTATGAAGATGAAATTTTGAACATAACGCGGAGATCGGGCGAAAAGTCAATTTTGCAAGGTTGCCTAAGTATACAAGATTCGCAGGAAATTTTAAATCTAAGATGGCTGAGTAAAAAACTTCAGATGCAAGGCACATTAATTTTCAATCATTACAGCATACCAGCGGGATGTCGTAATGATTGAAAATTGATAGCAACGAAGCAGATGGACAGATTTTATGACGCCACCAAGTATGGAAAAACTAAAAAAACAGGTTGGTTGTTATGGCAGTTAGCTCAATTGAAGAAGTTATAGAAGATATCAGGGCCGGTAAGATGGTCATTCTGGTGGATGATGAGGATAGGGAAAATGAAGGCGATCTTTGTATAGCCGCCTCTGCTGTTACTCCTGAGGCAATTAACTTCATGGCAACCCACGGCAGGGGGCTTATCTGCCTGACGCTGAGCCCTGATCTGATTGATAAGCTTGAACTGCCCATGATGGTTTCCGACAACAAGTCACCTTACGGGACAGGATTTACCATCAGTATCGAAGCTACCACTGGAGTTACAACAGGTATTTCGGCAGCCGACCGGGCCCGTACCATCGAAGTTGCAGTGGCACCGGATGCCAAGCCGACAGATATTATCAGCCCCGGCCATGTTTTCCCCCTTCGTGCCAGGGAGGGTGGCGTTCTTGTTCGTCTCGGGCAGACCGAAGGCTCTGTGGATCTTGCCCGTCTTGCAGGTCTGACCACGGCTGGAGTGATCTGTGAGATTATGAAAGAAGATGGTACCATGGCAAGAATGCCTGATCTTGAAAAATTTGCTGTAGAGCACGATTTGAAGATTTGTACCATAGCTGATCTGGTTGCATATCGGCTCCGCGAGGATATACTTGTGCATCGCGCTGCCGAGGCCAGGATTCCTACAGAGCATGCTGGCGAATTCACCGCTGTTGTGTATAAAAATGATGTGGATGATTTTGAGCACCTGGCTCTAGTGAAAGGAGAGATTAATCCGGAAAAGAAGGTGCTGGTTCGGGTTCATTCCGAATGCCTGACAGGCGATGTCTTTGGTTCCTCCCGTTGTGACTGTGGCGATCAGCTCCATGCAGCCATGCGAATGATAGATCAGGAAGGAACTGGAATTGTACTCTATATGCGTCAGGAAGGGCGTGGTATCGGTCTGGTGAACAAACTCAAGGCTTATACTTTGCAAGATGACGGGATGGATACAGTTGAGGCAAATCACAAACGCGGGTTTAAGGCCGATCTCCGTGATTACGGTATCGGAGCTCAGATTTTAAGGGATCTAGGGGTTCGTAAAATGAGCCTGCTGACTAATAATCCTAAGAAGATTGTCGGGCTTGAGGGCTATGGTATTGAGGTTGTTGATCGTTTTCCCATTGAGATGGAGGTCAGTGCTGAGAACAGGGAGTACCTTCAGTGCAAACGTGATCGTATGGGACACCTGATTGAAGTTGATGAATAAGTTAATCTCGAAGAACTTGATGAAATAAGGACTGCGAAAATTATGGCAAATTATATTGAAGGAAATCTCAAGGCGGATGGGAAAAAATTCGGGATTATTGTAGCCCGTTTTAACTCTTTTATCTCCGAAAAACTCCTTGAAGGAGCTCTGGACAGCTTGCTGAGATCCGGTGCTGAAGATGCTGATATTGATGTGGTACGGGTTCCGGGTGCCTTTGAGATTCCGCTTATTGCAAAGAAGATGGCGGAAGCTCAGAAGTATGATGCCGTGATCTGTCTTGGTGTGGTCATTCGAGGTGCTACACCGCACTTTGATGTCGTGGTGAATGAGGTCTCCAAAGGGTCTGCCCAGGTAGGTCTTGAGACCGGTGTACCTGTTATCTTTGGGGTGCTCACTACCGAGACTATCGAACAGGCTATTGAGCGCTCTGGCACAAAGGCTGGAAACAAAGGTGCTGAAGTGGCTGTTGCAGCAATTGAGATGGCTGACCTGGTAAGCAAATTTCAGTAAGTGGGTAGTGGGCTGCTGCAATTGTGCCAAGCAGTTGAAGAGTTTTTACGACGCCATCATATTATTAATCCTCAGACTTTTCAGTAAAAAATCAATGGGTGTACGTCGAAAATCACGTGAAGCTGTCTTGCAGTTTCTTTTCCAGGATGATGTTAAGGGCTTTGAAGACGGCTATGATCAGGATATAGCAGCGCGCTTTGTTGATTTCTGTGCTCTGTATGACGTTCAGAAAAAGGCGCGTTCTTATGCTGTTGAACTGCTCACTGGGGTGTATGGGGTCCGTGATAAGGTCGATACTGTCATTGTACAGCATGCAAGTAATTGGCGACTGGAGCGCATTGATGTTACAGATAGGAATATTTTAAGAATTGGCGTTTACGAGATAATTTATTGTGATGATGTGCCGCCTGAAGTTGCCATCAATGAGGCGGTGGAAATTGCCAAGCGCTTCTGCGGTGGCGATTCCCCTGCGTTCATCAATGGCGTTCTCGATGCGGTGAGGGCCGGCTTGAAGTAATTGCAATCGCCTGTTCACCGTTATATTATCCAACTCCCTTTCATCTTTTGGTTGTCATCTTGCATTTTTCTGCAAATCTGATTACATCACTTGCTGGTTATTTTGTTCTTTTTCTCTGTTTAACCTTTTAATCAAAAGTGATCTATCATGGTACAAGTAAACAAAAAAACCAGGCCCGGACTCAAGCAGGAGGCTGTGGCAGTATTAGGGGTTTTTCTGGCTCTTTTCCTTTTTATCAGTCTTCTTTCCCCGACTTTTATTGGAAATGGAAGTAACTGGGGCGGGGAAATTGGTACACTTGTTTCTCAGCTTCTTACCGGGATAACCGGGTGGGGTGCTTATCTCCTCTCCGGACTGTTGCTGCTCCTCTCTTTTCTGTTTTTCAGTCCACGAATGTCCTATGAGCGTCTTCCACATATCACCGCCGGGTTAACTGGTGCAGTTGTGTCTTCCTGTGCTCTTTTTTCATCCCTTTCTTTAAAAGGATGGGCTCCTATAGAATCTGGTGGTGTGGTTGGTGAAACTGTTTTTACGGTGATGCATTCCCTGGTTGGCGGCCCTGGTACTGTGTTGTTTCTGTTCCTGTTGTTTATTGTATCTATCATGCTGTCCACGCAATTTTCTCCTTATCAGCTAGGTACCTTACTATGGCGCATTGCAAAAGCCTGTGGTTGCGGTATGAAGTCTTTTCTGGTGGCAGGAAACCAGAAAAGAAGAGCCAGAAAAGAGGCCCGGAAGAAGCAAAAGGCAGTAAACGTGAAAAAAACAGTGTCTCGGGAAAAGGCATCATCGCTTAAAGTAAGGGGAGAACAACAGGAACTCCCTGGCCCATCTTCTGGAATGCCAGTGGTAAAAGAACTTGCCAAAACTACAGTTGCATCAGGTGGTGCCGATGAGGATGAGTTCGCAGCGCGTCCTGTGGCACGTGGTGACTGGAAGCTGCCTCCCTTGAATCTTCTTGAAAAAAATGCCAATCAAGAGGAGGCTGTGGATAAGGAGGTGTATTACCAGGTGTCCAAGCAACTTGAACAGAAACTCAAAAACTTTGGCGTTTCCGGGCAAGTTATCGGAATATCACCAGGCCCCGTTGTTACCACCTACGAATATTCCCCTGCAGCAGGAGTGAAGATTAACAAAATAGCCGGGCTGGCTGATGATCTTGCTCTGGGGCTTAAGGCTCAGTCGGTTCGTGTTGTCGGGTCAGTACCTGGGAAGGCAGCACTTGGAATTGAAATTCCAAACCCTCATCGCTCTGTGGTCTACATAAGGGACCTTCTTGCATCAGATGAGTATCGTCAGACCAAAGATAAGTTAGCAATTGTCCTGGGTGTAGATGTAGTGGGAGGCCCTTCAGTTGTAAACCTAGCCAAAATGCCTCACCTTCTCATTGCCGGGTCGACAGGATCCGGGAAGAGCGTGGCCATCAATACCATTATTGCCTCTATCCTCTACAATGCAACCCCTGAAGAGGTGAGGCTTCTTATGGTGGATCCAAAGCGTATTGAACTTTCCGGTTATGAGGGAATCCCGCATCTGCTGCACCCTGTGGTGGTGGAACCAAAACTTGCATCCCGTGCCCTTATGTGGGCGGTTCGTGAAATGGAGAGACGCTATAAACTTCTTGAGGAGGCTAAGGTGAAGAGCTTTGACTCTTACAATGAAGTGACGGAGGAAAAACTTCCCTATATTGTAATCATTGTGGATGAGCTCGCTGACCTGATGATGGTAGCTTCAAAGGATGTGGAGGCCGCCATAGCAAGGCTTGCCCAGATGGCAAGGGCCGCTGGTATGCACCTGATTCTTGCAACGCAGCGCCCTTCTGTTGATGTTCTCACCGGCCTGATCAAGGCAAATTTTCCAACCAGGATCTCTTTTAAGGTGTCGTCTAAAGTTGATTCCAGAACCATCCTTGATACATCAGGGGCTGAGCATTTGCTGGGTGCGGGGGATATGCTCTATCTCGCCAATGGCTCATCGACTCTGCAGCGTGTCCATGGAGCCTACATCTCGGAAGCTGAAACCGAGGCTATAATTACCTTTTTGAAAGAGCAGGGGAACGCCAGCTATGATGAGTCTGTAACGGCAGCTGTTCAGGAGGAGGAAGACGACTCGGAAGTGGCTGGTGATGAGGCATATGATGAACGCTATGATGAGGCGGTAAATCTGGTCTGCGAATCCGGACAGGCATCGATATCCATGGTCCAGCGAAGACTTCGGGTTGGCTATAACAGGGCTGCAAGAATGATAGAGATGATGGAAAAGGAGGGAGTTGTTGGGCCTGCAGATGGAGCAAAACCGCGTGAAGTTTTTGCCCGGCGTGATTACGACTCTGAGCTCTCCTGATACCGAGTTGAATTTGCTTGACAATTATATGGCAACAATATATAAGTTCAAACTGGTAAAAAATGAGTGATGGTTCATTTAGTGTGGTGTTTATGCTGTTTAGACTTAACTTATTGAAATACTAAAAGTTGTGTTGGGGGACATTGCCAAAAAAGGTAGTCTTTTTTTGATGTTCCTTTTAGGTAGAGGTTATAGTTGGCTCGGTCTGTTCCGGGTCGCAAAAGTAAAATAAACTGAGGAGGTAGTTTAATGCCAAGTTACGTAGATCCTGAGAAGTGTGATGGATGCAAGGGTGGCGACAAGACAGCATGTATGTACATCTGTCCCAACGACCTGATGGTACTTAACAAAGAGGCAATGTTAGCATACAATCAGGAAGCTGATGCATGCTGGGAATGTTACTCTTGTGTTAAGATTTGTCCACAGGGTGCAATCTTTGTACGTGGATACGATGACTTCGTACCTATGGGTGGCCAGGTTCATCCCATGCGTAGTGCAGATTCCATCATGTGGACCGTTAAATTCCGTAATGGTAACATGAAACGTTTTAAATTCCCTGTTCGTACCACTGCTGAGGGGGCTGCGAATGCTTACCCCGGAGAGAAAGGTGCTAACTTGGATGACGAGTGTCTGCTTCTTGAAGCCGATCTGCCGACCCCTAAATAATTCAACCTCAGATTTTTTTGAGAAGAATTCAAAGAATTATTTTAAAAACATTTTGAATCTATAAGGAGATTTAAATATGGCGTTACCAAATAAACCTAATGGCGAGATAGATGCCGTTGTCGATCCCGAGATCGTAGAGCACGACGTTGATGTACTTATCGTCGGTGGTGGTATGGCAGCTTGCGGTACTGCTTTTGAGATCAAAAAGTGGGCCAGCGATGATCTGAAGATTACCCTTGTTGATAAAGCATCCATGGAACGTTCAGGTGCTGTAGCTCAGGGTCTTTCTGCTATCAATACCTACATCGGTGAGAATCCAATCGAAAACTACGTAAAGATGGTTCGTAATGACCTGATGGGTGTCGTTCGTGAAGATCTTATCTACGATTGTGGTCGTCACGTTGATGAGTCTGTTAAGCTGTTCGAAGAATGGGGTCTCCCTATTTGGAAGAAAGATGCAGATGGCGAGAACCTTGATGGCGCAAAGCCTGCCCCGACCCTTCGTGAAGGTGGAACACCTGTACGTACCGGTAAATGGCAGATCATGATCAACGGTGAGTCTTACAAATGCATCGTAGCCGAGCCTGCTAAAACTGCACTGGGAGAAGAGAATTGTCTCGAGCGTGTTTTTATCGTAAAAATGCTTCTTGATAAAAACAAACCCAACCAGATTGCTGGTGCTGTAGGGTTCTCTACCCGTGAGAATAAAGTTCATGTTTTCCGTTGCAAAACAGCTCTCGTAGCATGTGGTGGTGCTGTAAACATCTTCCGTCCCCGGTCTACCGGCGAGGGTAAGGGTCGTGCATGGTACCCAGTATGGAATGCCGGTTCCACTTACACCATGTGTGGTCAGGTTGGTGCTACCATGACCATGATGGAAAATCGTTTCACTCCGGCTCGTTTTAAAGATGGATATGGACCTGTTGGTGCGTGGTTCCTTCTTTTCAAAGCCAAAGTGCAGAATGGTCTTGGTGAGTTCTATGCAAACAGCGACTCTGTTAAAGAAGAGCTTGAGAAGTTCATGCCTTATGGTGCTTCTGCAGTTACTCCTACCTGTCTTCGTAATCACCTCATGATCAATGAGCTGAAAGCTGGACGTGGACCAATTTACATGGCTACCGATGTTGCTCTGAACGCCTTCCTTGATGAGCGTAAAGAGGCCGGTATGAACGAGAAAGACCTGAAGAAATTCTGGAAACACCTTGAGTCTGAGGCGTGGGAAGATTTTCTTGACATGTCTGTTGGACAGGCTGGCCTTTGGGCTGGTGCCAACGTAGAGCCTGAGAAAGTAGGTTCTGAAATCATGCCGACTGAACCCTACATGCTCGGATCTCACTCTGGTTGTTGTGGTATCTGGACCTCTGGACCGGATGAGGATTGGGTTCCAACTGTTGATGGTACTCGTGCCCATCAGTACAAATGGGGATACAATCGTATGACCACAGTTGACGGACTTTTCACCGCTGGTGATGGTGTTGGTGCTTCTGGTCATAAATTCTCCTCTGGTGCTCATGCTGAGGGACGTATTGTTGCTAAACAGATGGTTAAATTCTGTCGTGATAACGCAGATTTCAAACCAGAGCTCAAGCAGACAGCTCAAGAGCTTGCTGACGAAGTATACGCACCTGTCAGACTCTACAAAGAGCATGTTGGTGCAAGTACTTCTTCTAATGTTAACCCTAACTTCTGTAAGCCTGCAGGTATCATGATGCGTCTCATGAAAGCCACCGATGAGTATGGTGGTGGTGTTGCGACATACTACATGACCTCTGGTAAACTTCTGTCAATTTGTATGGATCTTCTCCAGCTTCTTCGCGAAGATGCTGAGAAAATGGCTGCGGGCGATCTGCATGAGTTGCTTCGTGCGTGGGAGAATTACCATCGTATCTGGTGTGTTGAAATGCATATTCGTCACATCCAGTTCCGTGAGGAATCCCGCTACCCAGGATTCTACTACAGATCTGATTTTCCAACCGTTGATGACGAAAACTGGAAGTGTTTTGTTACCTCCACCTTTAATCCTGAAACTCAGGAATGGCTGTGTGAGAAGGTTGAGTGTATCAACATCGTAGAGACTGACCCCTGGATCTAATCCACGGGTGCAGGACATACGTATAAATAGAAATCTCCAGGAGTCTTCGGGTTCCTGGAGATTTTTACTATGTGGTGCTTGTGGTTGATTAGAGGAAAGGATATGGGAATGATCCTTAATTCTGGTGAGTTACAATGTAAAAAAAAGAGCCTTTGATTCTTGAATTTAGTTGTATGTAAATTGAAGCTCCCTGAATGCCGATTTTATTATCTGGCTGGACGTGCGTTTTCAAAGGTAAATATTAAGAGTACTAATGGAGGTTGGTATGACTGACGAGCAAGGCACTTCTGGTGCGATTTTGGTCGTAGGCGGTGGTATCAGCGGGCTCACTGCAGCCCTTGAAGCCGCTGAAGTCGGAAATGATGTGTTTCTGGTCGAAAAGAATGCATATTTCGGTGGCCGCGTAGCACAGTTGAATCAGTATTTTCCCAAACTGTGTCCACCAAGCTGTGGACTGGAAATCAATTTCAAGCGTGTAAAAGACAATCGTCGTATCCGCACCTATACCATGACCAGTGTAACCGCTGTCTCTGGTGGTCCCGGAAACTACGAAGTAACCCTTGAAACTGCACCTCGCTATGTGAACAGTAACTGCACCGCATGTGGTGATTGTGCAGATGCCTGTCCCGATGAGATTGACAACGAATTTAACTTTGGAATGAATAAATCCAAGGCAGCCTACCTTCCTCATGAGATGGCTTTTCCTCGTCGTTATGTCATCAATAAAGACGGTCTCTCAGAAGATGGTGCTGCAGCTGTAAAAGCAGCTTGTAAGTATAATGCCGTAGATCTTGATATGGCAACTGACAGCAAGACCATCAACGTAGCTTCAATTATTTGGGCAACAGGCTGGACTCCTTATGATCCAACCAAGATGGATAATCTCAAGTTTAATGAGTCGGATGCTATAGTTACCAATATGATGATTGAGCGCATGGCTGCACCTGGTGGGCCCACCGATGGTGCCATTCTTCGTCCTGGCGATAACAAAGAGCCAGAGTCTTTTGCCTTTGTTCAGTGTGCCGGTTCCCGTGATGAGAATCACCTTGAGTACTGTTCTTATATTTGTTGTATGGCTACATTTAAACAGATGACTTATATCAGGGAACGTTATCCTGAGGCAAAAATTTATGTCTTTTACATTGATCTTCGTACTCCAGGTAAATATGAGAAGTTCCGTGAGAAACTGATGCAGGATGAGCATTCAAGCTTTATAAAAGGTAAAGTTGCTGAAATCATTCCAGAATCTGACGGTTCCGTCACCGTTGTTGCAGAAAATGCAGTTACCGGTGAAAAAATTAAGCAGAAGGTTGACATGGCAGTACTTGCTACCGGTATGCAGACTACAATCGGTGCCAATGGTGCTCCTGTAACACTTGATACCGATCCCAGCGGTTTTGTTAACTCGAATCCCGAGACCGGCGTACTGTCAGCAGGCTGTGCATGCAGAGCTGCAGACGTTGTAACCAGCAATCAGTCAGCCACCGCTGCTGCCCTGAAAGCAATTCAGGTTTCCAGGAGGTCATAATCAATGGATAAGAAAATTTGTACCTACATATGTACTGGTTGTGGCATTGGAGAAGCCCTTGATATTGAGGAGCTTTCCGGTGTTGTTACTGGTGAGATGTCTCAGGAATGTAAGACCCATGCTGCCTTGTGTGGTGCTGAGGGTCGTGCTTTTCTTGAGAATGAGAAATCAGCTGAAGGAATTAACACTTTTACTATCTGTGCCTGCTCACCTCGGGTGATGCAGAATCAGTTTGATATGGGTGATGATACCATTACTGTCCGTGGAAATGTACGTGAGCAGGTAGTATGGGCAGCTGGGGAAGCGGAAGAAGGTCAGGAAGATTCTCATAAGGAATGGTTGCAGGAAACTGCCTCTGATTATGTTCGTATGGCTTGCACCCGTGCAGGAAAAACTGAGCTGCCTGAAGCCTTCGAGATGGAGTCCGTGAATAAAGATATCCTGGTCATGGGTGGCGGTATTGCTGGTATGACTGCAGGAATTGAGGCTGCTAAAGCAGGTTCCAAGGTTACCATTATTGAAAAAGCAGAATCTCTTGGTGGCAAGGCTAATGGTTGGGCAAAACAGTTTCCCACCTCTTATCCTTACGCAGAGCTTGAAGACAACTCAATTTCCGCTATGATTGCAGAGGTTGAGGCAGATGAAAACATCACCGTCAAAACTGCAACAGAGGTAGCCCGTATAGGTGGTGCACCAGGTGCGTTCATGGTTAGCCTGAAGGAAGCTGGGACCGAATCCGAGTGGGACGCTCCTGCGAAAGTTGAGGTTGATGAGCAGGATCTTATTGAGAAAGGTGAGATGGAAGATCCCAATGCTGGACTTCAGCCATATGGTGTTGCCAACGATGCTGCAGAAACCTATGGGGCAGTCGTTCTTGCCACCGGTTGGGTACCAGCTGATGTTTCAGAGTATGAACATCTTGGATATGGCAGTAACGATCAAGTTGTGACCAATGCAGAGTTTGAGGCAATGGCTAAACAGGGCCAACTTGACGGTATCAATAAAGTTGCCTTTGTCATGAGCCCAGGTGCTGAAGAAAATGATGAGGATTTTCCCTATGCCAACTCTGTAACCTCCATGGTGGCATTAAAACAGGCAAAATATGTCCGTGAGAACAATGCTGATGCCCAAGCTTACATTCTTTACCAGCATATGCGTACTCCTGGAAACATGGAACTCTTCTACAAAGGTGTACAGCAGGATGACGGTATTTTTATGACCAAAGCCACTGTTACCGGTGTTGAGGGAGGAATTGTTCACGCCAAGGATACTCTTCTTGGTGAAGATCTTGATCTGGATGTAGATTTGGTTGTGCTCGCGGCAGGAATGGTTCCAACTACTAGGGATGCGGCTACCATTAACCTGGCTTATCGGCAGGGGCCTGCATTCATTGATCTTGATCTTTTTGATGGTTATGCGGACTCTCATTTTATCTGCTTTCCCTATGAGCCACGTCGTACAGGCATATATGCCTGTGGTGGTGTAAGAAAAGCCATGAACATGCAGGAGACCATGGACGATGCCGCTGGTGCTGCTCTAAAAGCCATCCAATGTGTAGAGTCTGCAGATCGTGGTGTGGCAGTTCATCCCCGTTCAGGTGACAAAACCTATCCTGAGTTTTTCATGCAGAGATGCACCCAGTGTAAACGCTGTACTGAGGAATGTCCTTTTGGTGCTCTTGATGATGACGAGAAGGGAACACCACTTCCGAATCCATCACGCTGCCGTCGTTGTGGAACCTGCATGGGGGCCTGTCCTGAGCGTATCATTGGGTTCAAGGACTACAATATTGATCTCATCGGTTCCATGATTAAGGCCATTGAGGTTCCCGAAGATGATGATGATAAACTCCGTATACTCATCTTTGCATGTGAGAATGATGCCTATCCCGCACTTGATATGGCAGGTATGCGTAAGCATAAACTCAACCACATGATCCGTTTTATCCCTGTTCGCTGTCTTGGTTCTGTGAATATGTCCTGGATCCGTGACGCTCTCTCTGCTGGACTGGACGGTGCAATGCTTCTTGGTTGTAAATATGGTGACGATTACCAGTGTCACTTTGTCAGGGGGTCAGAGATTGCCAATACCCGTATGGCTAATATTGGTGATACGCTGTCAACTCTTGGTCTTGAGCCTGAGCGTGTACGCTCAGAGTCTGTAGCGATTACTGACTATGATAAGGTAGCTGACCTTGTAAATGATTTTGTAGACGAGATCGTTGAACTCGGTGCAAATCCATTTAAGGGCTTCTAGTTCGGTCTTTTATCAGGTACTGGTGTGACTCTGCTTGCATTAAGGTAAGAACACCAGTACCATGTTGCATCAAATTGGAGACCATTATTTTTTAAGCATAGTTGTTACAAGACTTAAGAAGAGAACAGGAGGAGTAGAACCATGGATGTTCAACCGGATTTAGATTTTATCAGATATTTAAAAACAGCTGGTGGCGACACAATGAAAAAGTGTTACCAGTGTGCTACTTGTTCAGTTGTATGTCCTTTGTCTTCAGAGGACAATCCTTTTCCACGCCAGGAAATGATCTGGTCGGGATGGGGAATGAAGGAAAAGCTTGTTGCAGATCCTAATGTTTTTCTTTGTCACCAGTGTGGCGATTGTACCGCCTATTGTCCCCGTGGTGCAAAACCCGGTGATGTTCTCGGTGCAATTCGGGCTTACGCTTATACTGCACTTGGCTGGCCAACGGGCCTTGCCAAACTTGCTTCAAGCGCAAAAGGCCTGCCTATGCTGATCGCCATTCCGTCAGTTATAATATTTATCCTTTGGGCTATTTCAGGTGGTATGATAATTCCGGGAGCCGACGCTTTTGAGACCTATGGTTATCAGCGCTTCTTTGGGCATTGGGATTTTCACTGGCTTTCAAAAAACGTTTTCTTTATTGATGCGTTTATGCTTGGTGCATTTGGCCTTGCTGCGGTTGCCTCCTATAAAGGGGTAACAACCATGTGGTCGAAAATGTGTGAGCGAGAAGGTGTTAACAGTGATTTCAAGCCTTCAATGGTTCAGTTGGCAAGGGATTTCGTTTGGCCGGCAATCGTGGAGATTGTTCAGCATAACCGTTTCAGGGAATGTGGTACGAACCGGAATCGTGAAACAGGGCATAAACCCTTGATGTATGCTTTTGGTGGACTTTTTATTGTTACCGTTTGGTCTGCCATCGCCAATGACATTCTTGGACTTTGGATCCCAAGTCTTCATGGACCTATGTCTGTGTGGAATCCTGTCAAAATTCTTGCTAATGTTTCAGCAGTTGCAATGATTGTTGGTATAGGAATCCTCTGGGTAAATCGTTCCAAGTCAGAAGCCGAAGATAATATTACCCCGACTTTTTATGACTGGTTCCTTATCTGGGAGATTATGACAGTAGCTGTTACCGGTCTGCTTGCCGAGGTTGCAAGATGGGCTGGACTTGCAGCATTTGGCTACATTATTTATTTTATTCACCTTGTATCGGTTATGATGTTGTTCATGTACATGCCTTATACGAAGTTTGCCCACCTTATCTATCGCACCACAGCGATGACTTTTGAGAAATTCAGGGAGAGTTCTTTTGTTAAGAACCCTCTTGATGAGTAGATTCTATTTATAGAATAATGTTATAAGGCTGTGTCTTTTGACACAGCCTTTTTTTGGTGGGTTAAAATGTCCGACTTAAGATACTCGGAGCTAAAACATGAGTATCGTTGCGACCATTGCACCATAAAAAATTTCCAGCAAGATTTTATCTTGCTGGAAATGGTGAGTTGGTATAACTGATACTGTCACGTGTAATATCATGTAATTAAATGGTTTTTCAGAGACAGACAGGAGTGGTTGTATTCCTGAAGAAAAAGAGGGAAGATTTTTGACATTACCCGAAAAAAAAGATTGTAATAAAAAAATCTTTTGGGTATATTCTTTCAGCTTGTATGCTGGCGTAGCTCAATTGGCAGAGCACCTGATTTGTAATCAGGATGTTGCGGGTTCAAGTCCCATCGCCAGCTCCAGTTGCACTAGGTACTTGGTTTTATCCAAATATATACTGTTTTAGTTTAAGATTTTTTTTGTGGAGGGGTTCCCGAGTGGCCAAAGGGAACAGACTGTAAATCTGTCGTCAGAGACTTCGGAGGTTCGAATCCTCCCCCCTCCACCACCTTAAGCCAAATCAGAAAAAGCAGATATTGTCGCGGGAATAGCTCAATTGGTAGAGCATCAGCCTTCCAAGCTGAGGGTTGCGAGTTCGAGTCTCGTTTCCCGCTCCAGTAATATCTGTTTTTTTATTTTTGTGTTAGGCCCATATAGCTCAGTTGGTAGAGCGCATCCTTGGTAAGGATGAGGTCAACGGTTCAAATCCGTTTATGGGCTCCATTTTTTTTAACGGTTATTATTGCAAAC
>JAJRQL010000125.1 GCA_024280265.1 Deltaproteobacteria bacterium | reverse complement strand
GGAACTTTTTTTGACCATGCTTGGGGGCAGGTCCTGAGGTGGATCGGAGAGGAAAGTTGAAAAAAAAACCAATAGTCCGTATGATTAAATGTATCAGGTGATGCGACACTGTTATGAACGTTTTAAAGACATAGAAATGAATTATGAGTGACAAAAAAGGATTGGTGGCAACCAGGCATGATTTTAAGGTTCAGGAGCCATCACTTTATAAGGTATTGCTGCACAACGATGATTATACCTCCATGGAGTTTGTAATTGCTATTTTGGAGAATGTTTTCCAGAAGAATAGTTCGGAGGCCGGTAGGATTATGTTAAATGTGCATCAGGAAGGTGTTGGCGTTGCGGGGATTTATACTCGGGAAATATGTGAGACAAAGGTGGTTATTGTCCATGACCTTGCCAGGCAGAGTGAGTTTCCTCTGCGCTGCAGTGTTGAAAAGGTTTGAGGTATCAGGAGTGTTTTTGAACTATTACAGATCTGAATGGAATTATTATGATAAGTAAAGCACTGGAAGCAGCCCTGGTTCGGGCCATTCGTGAGGCAAAGGCATATCGTCATGAGTATGTTACCGTGGAGCATATGCTGTACGGGCTGCTCCATGATGAACTGGCCGGCTATATTATTCAGGAGTGTGGAGGATCCACTGCAAACTTGAAAACCCGGCTGGAGTCTTTTGTTACCGGTGAACTTCCCGTTCACAGTCCTGATGTTCAGGGAGAACCTGGTCAGACGGTGGCCTTTAACCGGGTTCTACAGAGGGCCGTTGCCCATGTGCAGAGTTGCGGTAAAAAAGAGGTGGACAGCGGAGATGTGCTGGTATCAATATTTTCTGAGGCTGAGTCACATGCGGTCTTTTTTCTTGGTTCTGAAGGGCTGGGCCGGATGTCAGTGGTGGAATTTATCTCCCATGCCCTGCCTGAGGGCTTGCAGAAGGAGCCTCTTCCCAGAATGCCTCGTACCGGAGAGTCGGAGAAAAAACCTGATAAGGACGAAAAAATTCTTCAGGAGTTCACCGTAAACTACGCAAAGTATGCCGCAGAGGGCAAGCTCGATCCGCTCATTGGTCGAAAAAATGAAGTACGTCGAATGATGCAGGTGCTGTGCCGCAGAAAGAAAAACAATCCTTTGCTGGTGGGTGAGCCGGGAGTTGGGAAAACAGCCATTGCCGAAGGGCTGGCGCTGCTTATCCATGACGATACCATTGCGCGTCAGGCCATGGAAAAGGCTCTGGTTCCGGATTTGCTCCAGGATGTTGAAATTTATCTCCTTGATATGGGAAATATGGTTGCAGGCACCAAGTATCGTGGTGATTTTGAAAAACGAATCAAAGGGGTTATTTCGGCCATTGAGCGCAGGGATAATGCCATTCTTTTTATTGATGAGATGCATACCATTGTTGGAGCCGGGGCCACAAGCGGTGGTTCCATGGATGCCTCTAACCTCTTGAAGCCTGCCCTGCAGGCGGGGACCCTGCGTTGTATCGGTTCCACCACGTATGAGGAGTATAAAAATCATATCGAGAAGGACAGGGCCTTGTCCCGCCGCTTTCAAAAAATTGACATTGAAGAGCCTTCAGTCGATGAAACCCGGCGTATTTTGCAGGGGTCGCAGTCCAGGTATGAGGGACACCACCTTGTCAGTTATTCCAAACCGGCCATTCGTGCCACAGCAGAGCTTGCAGACAGGTATATCAATGATCGTTTCCTGCCTGATAAGGCCATTGATATCCTGGATGAGGTTGGGTCGGCGTTTCGCATGGCCGGGAAAATGGGCAAGGTTGTCAAGGTTCGTGATGTTGAAAATGTGGTATCCAAGATGGCGCGGGTGCCGGCTAAGAGCGGTAACAGTGCTGAGATTTCATCCTTGAAAGAACTCACTTCGTCCATGAAAAAGGTTATCTTTGGTCAGGATGATGCCATCGATGCCGTTGTTACTGCAGTGAAGCGTTCCCGGGCAGGTCTTGGGAATCCTGACAGCCCCACCGGGAGTTTCCTTTTTGCAGGTCCCACAGGTGTTGGTAAGACAGAGGTTGCCAGGCAGCTTGCAGCACAGCTATCCATTCACTTTGAACGTTTTGATATGAGCGAGTATATGGAAAAACATGCTGTTGCACGGCTCATCGGAGCGCCTCCGGGCTATGTGGGCTTTGATCAGGGTGGTCTGCTCACGGAGGCTATTCGGCGTCATCCCTATTCTGTGCTGCTGCTTGATGAGATAGAAAAGGCCCATCCGGATATCTTCTCCATACTACTGCAGGTGATGGATCACTCTACCCTCACTGATAACTCGGGAAGAAAGGCGGATTTTCGTAATGTTATTATAATTATGACAAGTAATGCCGGTGCCCGGGAGATGTCAGCTGCACCCATCGGATTTGTTGCGGAAACGAAAGGACGGGAGCAAAAGGCATTGAAAAATCTTTTTTCTCCTGAATTTCGCAATCGTCTTGATGCCAGTATCTCTTTTGCTGCCCTTGATACAAAGGCGGTTGAAAAGGTGGTGGATAAGCTCATGGCAGAGTTGAGAGTGCAGCTTGCAGATAGGAAGGTCGATATTTCCCTTACTCCGGCAGCACGTAACTGGCTCGCTAGAACTGGCTATGAACCTGCCTATGGTGCCCGACCTTTACGTCGCCTGATCCTGAAAGAAGTTGGTGATGTGCTCACCGATGAGATTCTGTTTGGAGAGCTTGTGGGGGGAGGTGCTGTAACGGTTGGAGTTCGAAATAAAAAACTTACCTTCAATTATAAAACTGCATAGTTGCAGTTAGCATGTTTACAGAGATGCTCGCAGGACTCAGGCTGGGACAGCTGCCTGATTTCACGCTTTTGCGGGGAAGGTGTCATGCGGCCATCACCAAAAAGCTGGCCTTTGTGCGCCTTCCTCCCGTTTACTGGGAAACTGACTCAAAGCGAAATCCTGATACCGGTCACCTGCTTATCGCTGTGCTTTTACTTAACGAACCGGACATGCTTGAAATTCTTAAAGGGATAATTCTCATGGAACAGGCAGAACAGGGCGGCCTGTCTCTGGAAGAGTTTATGCGGCAAAGTCTGACTGATTTCCTGACAATGATCCCAGATCCTCAGTTCCAACTGTTGATTAAAGAACTCCTCGCTGCTGCGGGATCTCGGGATGATTCTGTGAGGGCACTGCTCAGTTCTCTTTAGGAGAGCTTCCATCTGAATTGTCAAATTCATCCAATATGTTGCCGTGCAAGACCCACAATTTTTGTGAAATCTGAATTGAAAGAGGAAAAAACTTTCCCATTTTTATTTATAGGTGTAATGTATTGTAAATAATATCAATATACAACTTGATGAGTTGACTCGTATAGAATCTTTTTTGCCAGGGCGCCAATGTATACCAACTATTTTGGACTCAAAGAGAAACCCTTTTCCATTACTCAGGACCCACGCTTTCTCTATATGGGGGAGGTGCATCGCGAGGCTCTGGCCCATCTTCTGTACGGTACCGGAAGCAGTGGGTGCTTTATTATTCTCACTGGTGATTTGGGTACTGGGAAAACCACTGTGTGTCGCTGTCTCATTGGCCAGCTTTCTGAAAATACTGATGTCGCGCTTATTAGTAATCCTCGTCTTACCAGTGCTGAGCTGCTGGAAAGTATCTGCGACAAGCTCGGGATTGAAGCAGCTGAGAAAGAGGCGGATCCCGAGTGGCGCCTGGAGTTGATCAGGGGACATCTGTGCAACACGCACCGTGCAGGGCGGCATACTGTTCTCCTCATTGATGAAGCTCAAAACCTCAGCCTGGAGCTTTTTGAACAGCTCCGTCTTTTGACCGACATTGAATGTGGCCATGAAAAACCTCTGAAAGTTGTGCTGATCGGGCAGCCGGAATTACGACAGATTTTACGCCAGGATAACGTTTCAGAAATCAACCAGCGCATAACTTCACGCTATCATCTGCTGCCCTTTGATCGTGAAAACTGTTTTTCATACATCCACCATCGTCTGTCCATGGGAGGCGAGCAGGAAGAAATCTTCTCACGGGCAGGCCTGGACAGAGTTTTTGAGCTTAGCAGCGGTATCCCAAGGCTGGTGAATGTGCTCTGCGACAGAGCTCTTCAGATAGCCTGCCAGGAGAAAAGATATCTGGTGAGTCCTCGAAATGTCGAGAAGGCAGCGCGGGAGGTTCTGGGAGATTTGTCGGGTGATGATGAGTTATCAACCCGGAAACAGTTATGGTTGAGACTGCTGCTTGTCGTGTTACTGTTTCTTGTCGGGGGTGGGGTCGTATCGTATTATATGAGCCGGCAGATGTCAGTCAATGGCCCTCCTGCCATTGCGACTGAAACTGTGGGGCCGGAGAGGGTCACAGTTGTTGATCCTCCTCCTGATGAAAACCCCAACAGGCAAGATCAGTCGTCAGAAGTGGAGGAGCAGAAGGTGAAAATCAGAATAACTCCTTTGAAGCTGGAGGATTAAAACCCGCTTTTTCAAATCTATATATGTTTCCCTTGTTCCTGGTTTAAAAATATTGCTCGTCTGGTGGATATATTTTGTTTTCTTTTTTTGAGCCGCTTCTGTTCTGGTTCCAGCAACAGAGTCAATTAGCCCAATTTATAAGTATCGGAATATGGAGTTTTCTGAGCGGAGTTATACCCCTGTCTTTTGTGTTGTGGCTGGTTTTCCAAAGACAGAAGGCAATTCTTCTTCAGAGGCAGAAAAAAAATTTCGGTTACGAGAAACAGGCTCTTCATGATCGTATTGCTGCGGCAGAGATGCTTTACGATGCCATGCGTAATCAGTGTGAAAAAAATGCTGAAGAAAGAAGGCAGCAGGATGCAGTTCTCAGAGAACTTTTAGAAAAAGAGGCTGTGCTGCGAAGTGAAAATGCCAGACTTCAAACTCGAATTGAGAGGGATCAACAGCATACCCGCGAAAAACTCGATCTTCTTGAAGATGCTAGAGAGCAGTTGCGGCTCCAGTTTTCCGAGATGGCGAGTTCCATTCTTGAGGAAAAAAGTAGTCGTTTTTCAAAAGAGAGCCAGGGTAAAATTTCGGTGTTGCTGGCTCCCTTCCATGAACAGTTACGTTCTTTTCGTCAGAAGATAGACGAGATCCATCACACTGAGACTCGGGATCGGGCAGCTTTACAGAGGGAAATAGTTTCCTTGAGGGATCTGAATCAGAAAATGAGCGAGGAAACGAATAATCTCACCAGGGCCCTGAAAGGGGACAGGCAACTGCAGGGTACCTGGGGGGAGCTGGTACTGGAGAGGGTGCTTGAACAGTCTGCCCTGCGAAAAGGTGTGGAATATGAGACCCAGGTAGTTTTTCGGGACAGTGGAAACCGCTTGCAGCGTCCTGATGTAATTGTGCATCTGCCTGATGGTCGTGATATTATCATTGATTCTAAGGTCTCTTTTGTTGCCTGGGAAAGGTATGTTAATTCTGATGACGAAGATCAGCGTGCCATCTGGATGCGCTCTCATGTAAAGGCCATCAGGGAGCATGTCAAACAACTTGGAGCCAAGAATTACAGTGCACTCTCTGAGATCAGGAGTCTTGATTTCGTACTGATGTTTATGCCTGTTGAAGCAGCATTTATAGCAGCATTTCAAGCCGATGAGACGCTCTTTGGCCAGGCTATGAAACAAAAAGTTATTCTTGTCAGTCCCACCACACTGCTCACTACTCTCAGGACCATCGAATCCATCTGGCACCACGAGAAGCAGAGCAGAAATGCAAGAGAAATAGCGGATCGAGCCGCTGCTTTGTACGATAAGTTCTGCTCTTTCACAGAAGATATGGAACGTATGGGTAAGCAGATGCACAGTCTTCAGGGGAGTTATGACAGTGCCATGACGCGTTTGAGCCAGGGGCGCGGAAATCTTGTTTCAAAAGTGCAGAGTTTTCCAAAAATGGGGGTTAAGGTGAAAAAAGTGATTCCCAAGTCAATACTTGATAACGCAGATCTTGATTTTCCGCCAGATCCTCCTGCAGGCTCAGGCATGGAAGTGGAGGGGTAATGTTTTTATGATTTCTAGATAATGATTATCATAGTTTTATTTACAAGGCCTCAAAAAAGAGGGGTCAATCCGAATCTCTCAAAAGGAACCGGATGCAGTAGATAATGATTCCTT
>JAJRQL010000124.1 GCA_024280265.1 Deltaproteobacteria bacterium | reverse complement strand
GTGAGAAAGGCCATGGAGATCCTAAGGCAGGTGGAGTAGGTGAAGCTGATTCCCAGTTTTTTCATGATACTGTTTTCAACCGGGATAGAGTGACAGACTCCCAGGAAGACGCCAAGAATGGTCCATTCCTGGGAGCTGAGGCCAAGGGGGGCTGCAAAAGCCACTGCGGCATACATATTCAGAAAAACACCGGCACAAATGGCCATTGCGGTCTCTGCTGGAAGCTGTAATATATTGGTAACCGGGGAAAAAATGAAACTTATTGGTTTGAGCAGGTCAAAGTAGAGAAGGATGTCAGCGAGGATATAAAAAGGGATAACCAGTTTTAGAATAAGAACAGCACTGGAAAGTGATGCCTTCAGGTTTTTAAGGAGGTGGGCTGACATAGTGTATTGCTCTATACTGAAAATCAGTTTTCACTGCAATGCTTATTCTCCCTTGACGAGATAGCTGCTGCTTAATAGATTGTCCAGCTGGTAAGTGGTACGAACATTTTTCATGAAACGGCAGACACAAAAAAAAATACTTATGAAAAAAAATGTGGTTTTCAGATATACAGGGATTTGTTTGCTTGTCTTTTCTTTACTGTTTCCATGGCAACTCGCTGCAGCAACTGGCTCTCCGGTAGATGTCTTCGTCTCCATTCCCCCCCAGAGATGGCTCTGCAGGCAGTTGACAGAGGGGCTGGTCACAGTCCATTTGTTGGTGGGTGAAGGTCAGGAGCCGCATGCCTTTGAACCCACCCCCAGACAGATTCAGGCGCTGTCCCGGTCCGTGATCTTTTTCACAGCAGGTTTGGAGTTCGAGTATGAAATAACCAGGCGTCTCAAGAGTGGCTCCCCCCATCTTCGTATTGTCGATACCAGTAAAAATATCGTAAAAATCCCCATGGAAGAAGCTGCGCATGAACATGGGGTGCTGGAGGTGCCAGACCCCCATGTGTGGCTCTCTCCCCCAAATTTAAAGAGTATGGCCGAGGTTATGCTAACTTCTCTTGTTCGGGTACAGCCTGAAAACGAGCAGTTTTATAGAGACAATTTTCAAAGATTGTGCAGACGGCTTGATGCGCTTGACGACTCTGTTTTACAAGAACTTTCCCCGTACAGAGGGGCTTCTTTTTTTGTATTCCATCCAGCCTTTGGCTATTTTGCCCATCACTACAATCTGCGTCAGGTTGCAGTGGAGACAGGAGGGAAGTCTCCCACTCCCCGGCAACTCTTTGCTCTTATCAGAAAGGCAAGGGCTGATGGTGTGAAGGTGGTGTTTGTACAGCCGCAGTTTGATCCCAGCAGCGCTGAGAGTATTGCCCATGCCATTGATGGCAAGGTTGTCCCCCTTGACCCTCTTGCTGAAAACAGTGTCGAATCCATTCGGATCATGGCTGAAAAGATTGTCAGTGCCCTGGGTGGTCCTGCAACGTGATTTCTGGCCAGAAAAACAGATCAGACGCCATTTCCATAAGGGATCTCTCTTTTTCCTATGATACTCAGATGGTTCTTACTGATGTGAATCTTGAGGTGAACAGCCTTGATTCCATCTGTGTGGTGGGTCCTAATGGCGGGGGGAAATCTACTCTTATCAAGTTGATTGTCGGTCTTCTCAGTCCTGACACTGGTACTGTCCGGGTTTTTGGCGAGAGACCGGAGGCGGCTCGTCTGAAAATTGGCTATGTGCCTCAGTATGCACATTATGATCCGCAGTTTCCCATCTCGGTTTTTGAGGTCGTGTGCATGGGTTGTCTTGGAGGATCGTTCACTGGAAGGTATAATAAAAGTGATAGAGAGCAGGTGATGAAATCTCTGGCTACCACCAGAATTGAGGATCTTGCGAAACGACCCTTTTCCTCCATTTCCGGCGGACAGCGACAGAGGGTTCTGATTGCCAGGGCTCTGGCATCCCGTGGTGACATTCTGATACTTGACGAGCCTACGGCAAATATAGATCATGAGTCGGAGTTACACTTTTTTGATCTTCTCACGGAGCTGAATAGAGACATGACCATTCTCATGGTAACCCATGAGGTTGGTTTTGCCTCCACTTTCTTCAAACGTATAGCTTGCGTTAATAAGCAGGTGGTGATTCATCCCACCAGTGCCCTCACTGGGGATCTTATTCGTGAGATGTATGGGGGGGGGGATCTGCAGATGATTCGCCATGATCACTGCTGCAGCTCGGAGGGGCATCAGCATGACTGAATTTCTGGCCGCTCTTTCCGATCCAAATCTGCCATTTTTCCGCTATGCCCTGCTTACAGGAATATTTGCCTCACTTCCTTTTGGGATCATTGGTACCTTCGTAGTAGTGCGCAGGATCAGCTATATAGCTGGAGCTATTGCCCACTGTGTTCTCGGTGGAATAGGTCTGGGGCTATATCTTGAAAGAGCTGTTGGGGTTACCTGGTTTGGTCCCATGCAGGGAGCTGTACTGGTTGCCTTGCTGGCTGCTGTTGTTCTGGCGCTGGTCAGTCGTTATGCTTCGCAGAGGGAAGACAGTGTCATTGGTGCTCTCTGGGCTGTGGGGATGGCGACTGGCCTTCTTTTTATTGCCAAGACGCCAGGATATGTTGACCCGATGAGCTATCTTTTTGGCAATATTCTGCTGGTTTCAAAGGATGATTTTATCCTTGTACTGGCACTCGATGTCGTTGTCCTTGCACTGGTGGGGATTTTCTATAATAAATTTCTGGCAGTTTGTTTTGATGAGGAGTTTGCCCGGTTGCGTGGGGTTCATACCGGCTGGATATATCTTCTGCTCCTCTGTCTTGCCGCCCTTACCATTGTTTTGCTGGTGAGAGTGGTGGGTATTGTGATGGTGATTGCCCTTCTTACCCTTCCCGCTTCCGTTGCAGGAAATTTTTCCAAAAATATCCTTCAGATGATGGTGTTCTCGGTCCTTTTTTGTGCAAGTTTTGTGGTCCTGGGGCTTGGGGCCAGTTACAGTCTGGATTTGCCAAGTGGGCCCGTTATTATTGTTATTGCTGCAGCAGTTTATCTTCTGGTCATTCTCTCTACTCATATCAAAAAGATATTTCTTTGATCCCGATTTCGTAACTTTCCTCGAGGTCTTCTGCGTTATTCTTCTGTGTTTACAGGGGTATATATGTTCATTTTTCGGGTGTTGCAAGTGCCAACCATTTCTATATGCGAATAGTTCTTGACATTTAGGTGGTGTGAGATATTCTTAAATAAGAAATAATACTACGTAGGTTGCAAGAATGGATAACGCAAAATTCACAAAACAGCAGATAGAGAAACTCAAGAAAGTATGCTGGGAGTTTGGCATTAAGCTTACCCATCAGAGGATCGAAATATTTAAAGAGTTGATGGCAGAGAACAACCACCCGTCGGCAGAGACAATTTACAGGAGACTTCGCAGGAGACTTCCCACTGTCGCTTTGGATACTGTTTATCGGACGCTGGCAACATTTGATGAACTGGGGCTGGTGAAAAAGCTGCATCTTATGAATGAGAGGACACTGTTTGACACCAATCTCAAGGTCCATCATCATTTTATATGTAATCGCTGTAAGAAGGTGGAGGATGTTTACTGGCAGGGATTTGATGACTGCAACCTCCCGGAAAGAATGGATGTCGTCGGGCTGGTAGAGTCACGTCACCTGGAGTTTCATGGAGTGTGCAGGAGTTGCCTGGATGTTGCAGGGAAAGATAAAACATAAAGTCGGGATGTTACGGAAAACATTTCATATGGAGGAAAACGGATTATGTCTACAGGGAAAAAATTAACAGGAAATAATGGTGCGCCGGTGGTGGATAATCAGAATGTGATGACAGCAGGTCCGCGTGGTCCCATGCTGATGCAGGACATTTGGTTTCAGGAAAAAATGGCCCATTTTGACAGGGAGGTTATCCCGGAGAGGCGTATGCACGCCAAGGGATCCGGGGCCTATGGAACCTTTACGGTGACCCATGATATCACAAAGTACACCAAGGCGGATATTTTCTCTACGGTGGGGGAAAGACAGAGGTCTTTTCCCGTTTCTCGACTGTTGCCGGAGAAAGGGGGGCGGCGGATGCCGAACGGGACATTCGTGGTTTTGCTCTTAAATTCTATACTGACCAGGGGAACTGGGATCTGGTAGGTAATAATACACCGGTATTTTTTCTTCGTGACCCTTTGAAGTTTCCCGACTTGAATCATGCGGTGAAAAGAGATCCAAGGACCAATATGCGCAGTGCAAAGAACAACTGGGATTTCTGGACTTCCCTACCAGAAGCTCTGCACCAGATAACCATCACCATGAGTGATAGAGGTATCCCGGCAACGTATCGCCATATGCATGGTTTCGGCAGTCATACCTTCAGCTTTATCAATGCTGAAAATGAGCGCTATTGGGTGAAGTTTCACTTTCATACCCAGCAGGGAATAAAAAATCTCAGCGATGCGGAGGCTGAAGCTCTGGTCGGGAAAAACCGGGAAAGTCATCAAGAGGATCTGTACCAGAGTATTGAAAATCGTGATTTTCCCCGCTGGACCATGTTTGTGCAGGTTATGGCAGAAAAAGATGCTGCGAATTGTCCGTATAATCCCTTTGATCTGACCAAGGTCTGGTACCAGGGTGATTATCCTCTTGTTGAGGTTGGGGTGTTGGAATTGAACCGCAATCCTGAAAATTATTTTGCAGAGGTGGAACAGTCCGCTTTTAATCCGGCAAACGTGGTTCCGGGAATTAGTTTTTCTCCGGATAAGATGCTTCAAGGGAGGCTCTTTTCATACGGTAATGCTCAGCGTTATCGTCTTGGAGTGAATCATCAGCAGATTCCTGTGAATGCACCACGTTGTCCATTTCATAATTATCATCGAGATGGTGCCATGCGGGTGGACGGTAACCATGGCAGCACCATAGGTTATGAGCCAAACAGTTATGGCGAATGGCAGCAGCAATCCGATTTTAGTGAACCGCCTCTCAGCGTGGAAGGTGCTGCAGATCACTGGAATCACCGGGAGGATGATGACTATTACAGTCAGCCCGCAAGACTTTTCCAGCTTATGACAAAGGATGAACAGCAGGTTTTATTTGAAAATACTGCCAGAGCCATGGGGGATGCTCCGGATGAGATCAAGAAACGCCATGTTGAGAATTGTTCAAAGGCTGATCCCGCATACGGGGCAGGGGTGGCTAAGGCACTTGGTCTGTAGGTACACGGATTTTATGGAAACGAACTACCCAGGTGAAATTACAGCCATATGATTTCACTTGAGGAATAGTGTAACTGGAGTTTAGAGTTTCGTGCTGATGTAGCCTAAGATTCAACTAAAATTACATCCGCATAAAAAATAATAAAATTTAACGAAAAAACACATAAATATATTGACATAATAATACGATAGCGGTAGCCGCGCTTTCTCAGC
>JAJRQL010000123.1 GCA_024280265.1 Deltaproteobacteria bacterium | reverse complement strand
GATTGCAGAATGCTGCAAAATCATCAGGGTTAAGAAAACGTATCTTTTTTACGTTGGCAATGCTGGCGGTATATAGGATGGGTGTTCAGGTACCAACACCGGGTATTAATGGTGAGGCACTGGCCGCCTTTTTTGCCAAAATGCTGGAACTCTTTTTGGTATGTTTAATATGTTTTCCGGTGGTGCTTTGGAGAATTTCTCCATTTTCGCCCTGGGAATTATGCCATATATTTCAGCGTCTATTATTATTCAATTGCTGACAGTTGTTATTCCACAACTGGAGACTCTCAAGAAAGAAGGGGCTGCTGGTCAGAGAAAGATCACCCAGTACACCCGTTACGGTACCATTGGGTTGAGTATTATCCAAGGTACATTTATTGCCACAGGTCTGCAGAGTATGGTCGGTCCAGGAGGTGAACCAATTGTTCTTAATCCCGGTACCCCATTCATTCTTATGACTATGCTTACCCTGACCGCTGGTACTTCGTTTATCATGTGGCTCGGCGAGCAGATGACAGAGCGTGGCATAGGGAACGGAATATCTTTAATAATATTTGCTGGTATCGTTTCAAGGGGACCTGCTGCACTTGTTAACTCCTTTCAACTAATAAAGGCTGGCGAAATAGCACTGTTTTTTGTTCCTGTCATTATTGGCTTCATGGTTTTTGTTGTTGGTATTATCGTTTTTTTCGAAACCGCCCAGCGTCGTATTCCTATTCAATATGCTAAACGAGTAGTGGGAAGAAAGGTATATGGCGGGCAGAGTTCCCATTTACCGCTTAAAATCAATATCGCTGGGGTTATTCCACCCATTTTTGCCTCATCAATTATGATGTTCCCCGCAACTATAGGTGGGTTTATTCAGGTTGAATGGGTACAGAAGGTTTCTGCTGCTATGGCACCGGGAAGTTTTTACTACTATCTCCTGTACGTAGTTATGATAGTCTTTTTCTGTTTCTTCTACACCGCCGTCACCTTCAAACCTGACGATGTCGCTGAGAATTTGAAGAAGAACGGTGGCTTTGTACCAGGAATACGACCGGGTAGGAAAACTGCTGATTTTATAGATAAAGTGCTTACTCGTCTTACAGTGGTCGGAGCAATTTATCTCAGTGTAGTCTGTGTATTACCTACCATATTGATCTCTAAATTTAATCTACCGTTCTATTTTGGTGGAACTGCCCTTCTGATTATTGTTGGTGTAGCTATTGATACTGTCTCTCAGGTACAGTCGCAAATGGTGATGACCAACTACGAAGGTTTCATGAAATCAAAAGGTAAGAAATAACCGAATCATGTACAGCTGTGCTGATGGGATACAGGCCTCCAAGCCTATCCTTGTAAAGAGTCCTGATGAGATTCAAATCATGCAGGAGGCCAATCAAATCGTAGCCGAAATTCTTTGTACGGTTCAGGATGCGGTAGAACCTGGTATCAGCACTTTTGAGCTTGACCAAATGGCCGAAGACTTATGTCGAAAAAGAA
Source organism: Deltaproteobacteria bacterium (assembly GCA_024280265.1). Taxonomy (GTDB): domain Bacteria; phylum Desulfobacterota; class Desulfobulbia; order Desulfobulbales; family Desulfocapsaceae; genus Desulfocapsa. The sequence continues at coordinate 22,489 of JAJRQL010000123.1, read as the reverse complement.
AATCTATTCCTGCCTTCAAGGGGTATCATGGTTTTCCCGCAAGTCTCTGCACTTCTATTAACGAAGAAGTTGTTCACGGGATACCGTCCAGGAAACGAAAATTGAAAAAGGTGATATCCTTTCCGTTGACTTTGGTGTCAATTACAAGGGTTTTTTTGGCGATTCTGCTCTTACCATTCCTGTTGGAAAGGTAGCACATAAGATTCATCAGCTCATGATTGCAACGCAGCAATCACTGCAACTTGCTATTGAGAAGGTTGTTGTAGGAAACAGGATTTCAGATATTTCCAAAGCTATCCAGGACTCTGTTGAGAGTAAAGGGTACTCAATAGTCAGGCAGTTTGTTGGTCACGGTATAGGTAGCTCACTTCATGAAGGACCTGAAATACCAAACTATGTACAGGGAGGTCAGTCTCCTCGTCTTGTCGAGGGTATGGTCATCGCCATAGAACCTATGGTAAACCTTGGAACCCATAAGGTAAAGGTTCTTCGAGATGGCTGGACTGTTATTACAGCAGATAAGAAACCATCGGCACATTTTGAACACTCTATAGCTGTTACGGCTGATGGTCCACTGGTTCTCAGCTCTCGAGATAAATTTTTGGGTGTATAGTAAAATAATACTTCTCTTTTTTGAGTAGATAGTTTAACATTACGCCTTTTTCGATCAGATTGTGTTCGTATTAGGAGATGATTTATGGCCAAAGAAGAAGCCATTGAAGTTGAGGGTACCATTGTAGAACCCCTACCCAATGCTATGTTTCGTGTTGAGTTGGACAATGGGCATAAAGTTCTGGCCCATATTTCTGGTAAAATGCGAATGCATTTTATTAAGATACTGCCTGGAGATCGTGTTACCATTGAGCTGTCCCCTTATGATCTCACTAGGGGGAGAGTCACATTTCGGGCAAAGAATAATAAGAAGAAAAAATAAGAGAGTTTCACATGAAAGTCAGATCATCTGTCAAAAAAATGTGTAGTGATTGTAAGATTTTTAAACGTAAAGGCGTAGTCCGGGTTAGCTGTAAGGTTAAAAAGCACAAACAGCGTCAGGGGTAAGCATCTCATTTTGAGACAGACAATATTTATCTATTGTCACTTTTTTTTAAGGAGTACGTATTTTGGCACGTATAGCGGGAGTTGATCTTCCAAAAAACAAACACATGGATCGTGCACTTACATATATCCATGGCATTGGGCTGACTTCAGCCAGAGCAATACTGGATAAAGCGGATCTTCCACACACCATGAACAGTGATGATCTTGGTGGCGAGGATGTAACTCGTATTCGTAAGATTATTGAGTCCGAATACACTGTCGAGGGTGACAGGCGTCGAGAGGTATCTATGGATATCAAACGTCTGACTGACCTTGGCTGTTACCGTGGACGTCGTCATCGTATGGGATTGCCATGCAGAGGACAAAAGACAAAAACGAATGCCAGAACCAAAAAAGGACCTCGTCGTGGAGCTGGCAGCCGTAAATAATATATTGAACAGGTGTAAAAAATGGCTGTAGCAAAACGTGCCGGATCGAATAAGAAAAGAGTCAAAAAGAATATTCCAGAAGGAATTGTCTTCATTTACTCTACTTTTAATAATACCATTGTAACCATTTCTGACAAACAGGGTAATGTTATATCCTGGTGCTCAGCTGGTGTTCTTGGTTTTAAGGGGTCTCGGAAGTCAACCCCTTTTGCAGCCCAGAAGGCAATGGCAGAAGCCGCTGATAAAGCTGTTGAGCATGGACTGAGAAAGATAGAAGTTCGCGTCAAGGGACCAGGACCTGGTCGTGAAGCTGCACTCAGGGCACTTATTAATACAAGATTTGAAGTTAGCAAAATTGTTGATATAACACCAGTTCCTCACAATGGTTGCAAACCACCCAAACGTCGTCGGGTCTAATTGGTCTTGTCGAAATAGAATTATATACGTTACATTACATTAATCGGAGAACAAAGTGGCTAGATATACAGGAGCTGCCTGTCGTCGTTGTAGACGAGAAAATCTAAAATTATACCTTAAGGGTGATCGCTGTTATTCTGACAAGTGCTCATTTGAGAGAAGAGCTGTCCCTCCGGGTCAGCATGGTCAGGCCCGTTTTAGGAAGGTTTCTGACTACTGTGTACAGTTAAGAGAAAAACAGAAGGTTAAAAATATTTACGGAATGCTTGAAGGGCAGTTTCGAAATTATTTTCACAAAGCTGATCTACAGAAAGGGATAACCGGTGAGAACTTGCTTATTATGCTTGAACGCCGTTTAGATAATACGATTTTTCGTTTAGGTTTTGCCTCATCCAGAAAACAGGCGAGGCAGCTTGTTCTACATAATCATGTCCTTGTGAATGGGAAAAAGGTTAACATCCCGTCGTTTCTTGTTTCTGTTGGCGATATCATTACCATCAAGGAAAAAAGTAGGACTAACTCATATTTAGTTGAGAGCATGGAAGCTGTTGCAAGACGTGGAATCCCTACATGGCTTGAGCTTGAGAAAGATGCATTTAAAGCTACGGTTAAGGCGCTGCCTAATCGTGATGAAATTACCATGCCTATTCAGGAACAGCTGATTGTAGAATTGTACTCCAAGTAATCACACTGAATTGGCAATATGGGGATCATATTGCAAACCAGAAGGTAGGAAACTCATGACCCAAACTGCTGAAGAAACACTCCCTATATACCGTAACTGGCACGAACTTATACATTCAGAACCACTTGGAGTAGATAAGGCAAAGCATACCAGTACTTATGGAAAATTTGTTTGCCAACCACTCGAAAGGGGGTTTGCTGCGACCATCGGTAACTCTCTGAGGCGTATATTGTTATCTTCCATTCAGGGGGCTGCAATAACCACCGTCAAAATTGAGGGAGCGCTTCATGAATTTACATCCATGGAGGATGTGAAAGAGGATGTAAGTGAGATTATAATTAATCTCAAACAGGTTAGGCTTCAAATGAACTCAGAAGATTCTCAGGTTGTGACCATTGAGAAAAAGGGGCCTGGTGAAGTTACCGCTGCTGACATATCAGGAAATTCAGCCATTGAAGTGATGAATGGAGATCAACTTATATGTACTCTTACTGGCGATACTGACTTTCGTGCTGAGCTTACCGTTGAATGGGGCAAAGGTTACCAGCCAGCCGAAAAACAGATCAAAGAAGACCTTGCTATTGGACAGATCCCGATAGATGCCATTTTCACACCCATACGTCAGATTCAATATTCAGTCTCCAATGCACGTGTTGGGCAACAGACAGATTATGACAAATTGACCATTGAAGTTGAAACTGACGGAAGTGTCAAGCCTGAGAATGCCCTTGCATTTGCTGCAAAGATACTCAAGGAACAACTTACTCCCTTTATCAATTTTGATGAGGCAGAGGTCGAACCTGAGAAGACGGAAGAAGACAAGGGAGACATAGAACCCGAAAATCCAAATCTTAACAAACCGGTGGAGGATCTTGAGCTTTCTGTTCGTTCAGCCAATTGTCTGAAAAATGCTGACATCAATTTTATTGGTGAGTTGTGCCAGAAATCAGATCAAGAGATGCTGAAAACTAAAAATTTTGGTCGAAAGTCTCTTAATGAAATAAAAGCACTTCTAACTGAGATGGATCTTACTCTCGGTATGAAAATCGATAACTGGACTCCACCAGAAATTACAGATAACAATGACGACCCTGAGTTATAAAAAGGTATCATTACTGATCAATCTATTTTAGTGATTGTGTTGAGGATAGAATTATGAGACATCGAAAAGCAGGAAGAAGACTTGGACGTACCACTTCGCATAGAGAAGCAATGGTTCGTAATATGGTTACTTCCGTATTTGAACATGAACGTATCGTAACCACTACCCCTAAGGCCAAGGAGGGTCGTAAGGTTGTTGATAAAATGATAACCCTTGCAAAACGTGGTGATCTCCATGCAAAACGTCAGGCTTTGAGCTTCATCCGTTCTAGTGATGTAGTTGCCAAACTCTTTGACGAGATTTCAGGACAATTTTTAGACAGGAATGGTGGCTATACTAGAATTATCCAGACCGGCCAGCGACGTGGTGATGCTGCTCCCATGGCCATACTAGAACTTGTTACTTATAATGAGGGTACTACTGACGAGAGTGACAGTTAGTAAGTTCTCATTATTCAAGCGCAGAATATAAAGCTGATATGATTCAATTCATATCAGCTTTTTTTTTATTTTTTTATTTAGTTAGTTCTGAATTTATTGCCTTTTAACCACAGTGAACAATATGACTCAAGGTAAAGCATTTCCGGATGGCATGGAACCCATCGGGAAGAAAAAATTCAATTTTCATTGTCACCCTGATGTTGCCTGCTTTATGGACTGTTGTCGGAATGTAGACATGTTTCTGTATCCCTATGATGTGCTGAGATTGAAGGAATGCCTCTGTATTTCTTCCCAGGAATTTATGGAAAAATATACAAATGTGGTCAAAGGAATCAATCACCCTTATTTTCCTTCTATCATGCTACGCCTTAATGATGATGAGGGTAAGTCCTGTCCTTTTCTCATTGATAAGGGCTGTGGAGTTTACCATGACAGGCCTTCAAGTTGTCGGACCTACCCACTTGAGCGAGGTGTCGATCGCGCCCCGCAAAAGCGATCAGGGAATGATTTTTATCTTATGACGGAACATGAATATTGCCTGGGACATAAAGAGAATAAATCGTTTACTGTCAAAAAATGGATTAGAAATCAAAGGCTTGATGAATTCAATCTTATGAATGACCTCTGGGCTGAGGTTGACACGGTTTTTGCCTCAAATCCATGGGCAGGAGAGGGTAGTGGCGGTCCTAAACAGCAGATGGCATTCACGGCCTGTTTTGACGTAGACAACTTTAGGGTTCTGGTTGCCAAGTATTCCTTACTTGATCGATTTTCCGTACCAAGGGATCATAAACGCAGGATCCAGGAATCTGATACAGAACTTCTTAAATTTGCCTTTGAATGGGTCAAAAATTTTCTAGGTTTTTCTTCTTCATTATTGAGCAGGTAGCTGCCTGTTAGTAGTCACTGTCTTTTAAAAATATAGTACTGGGGGAGTTCAAAAACTTGCGTCGTTTAATTGGGTATGGTATAAAAAAGAGTTTGTATATTAAAATTGCAGTCATTTTTATCACATTGGGTGATGAAAATACAATTCACACATCTCACCGTATTCTGGTGTCAATGCATTTGAATAGCAATGATGAATGCGGGATGGACGTTTAACCGGATAGGAGAATACAATGACAAAAGTTACAGTTAAAGAAATGCTTAAAGCTGGTCTTCATTTTGGCCATCAGACCCGTCGCTGGAACCCCAAGATGAAACCGTACATCTATGGGCCGCGTAATGGTATTTATATTATCAATCTTGATAAAAGTAAGAAACTTTTTGATATTGCCAGTGATTTTGTTACCCGGGAAATTGCCAATGGCGGTAACCTCCTTTTTGTTGGTACTAACCGTCAGGCTCGCAATATTATAAAGGAAGAGGCTAACCGCTGTGGTATGCCTTATGTTGATCATCGTTGGCTGGGTGGCATGCTAACTAATTTTCAGACCATAAAAAACTCCATTGAAAGATTGAAGTCTATTGAATCCATGCAGGAAGACGGTTCCATTAATCGCTTTCCCAAGAAAGAAATTCTTCTCATGGGGAAGGAGCGAATAAAGCTTGAGCGTAATGTTGGTGGTATTAAAAATATGCGCAATGTTCCATCAGCTATCCTTGTTATTGATCCCCGTAATGAGGCAATTGCTATTAATGAGGCCAGGAAACTCAATATTCCGGTGATAGCACTTGCGGATACCAACTGTGACCCTGATGGTATTGATTATATCATTCCGGGGAATGACGATGCAATTCGCTCAATCCGTCTTATTTGCAGTCAGCTTGCTGAAAGTGTTCTTGCAGGTCAGGCCGCGCGTGATGGTGAGGATGCTACCGATGAGGCGATGCTTGCTGCAATGGCGGATGCCGGAAAAGAACAGGTTGCTGCTACTGAAGAAACCGCTGTCACAGAAACCAGTGATGGTACTACAGAAACAGTAAATTAATTTTCGGTGTATGCGCCGGATATTTTGCGAAAAACTCAGGGGCTGTGTAGGCCCCTTTGTCGTGTCTGCTGTTGCCAGTATTGTCCCAGCCAGAGACAGTGGCTCGCAGCTGATCAGAATTGTTAAATTATAAAGAGTATGTAACAACTATTGTTTAGCTGCTTCTGTAAAAGGTAGAATTGTGCAGAAGTCGTAAAAATGGAGATATATTGTGAAAATTACAAGTCAAATGGTAAAGGATCTGCGTGATAAAACTGCTGCCGGTATGATGGATTGTAAAAAGGCGCTTGGTGAGACTGACGGTGATATGGAAAAAGCTGTAGATCTTCTTCGTCAGAAGGGGCTTGCTGTGGCAGCAAAAAGAGCCGGGAGGGCCACCAGTGAGGGAACCATCGAATGTTATATTCATGCAGGTGGAAAGATTGCAGCTATGGTAGAACTTTCCTGTGAGAGTGATTTTGTCGCAAAAACTGACGGATTCATCGAGTTCGCCCGTGACCTTGCGCTTCATGTTGCTGCAGTAAATCCAGTTGCCATTACCCGTGAAGAAGTTCCTGAGGAAATTATTACCCGGGAGAAAGAAATATATGTTCAGCAGGCACTGGATTCTGGGAAGCCTGAGAATATCGTTGATAAAATAGTGACTGGAAAGATGGAAAAATTTCTTAAAGAAATTTGTCTCCTCGATCAGGCATTTGTTAAAAATCCCGATTTCACCATTCAGGAGCTTATTACCGACCTTATTGGTAAAATGGGAGAGTCTATCTCGATCAAACGTTTTTCCCGCTTTCAGGTAGGTGCCTGATCACTGTTTTATTATTGCACTGCCGGTATGATACCAGCGGTGCAGGTTTTATATCTTTTATAAAGAGGGAGTCATCATGGAGTTGAGGTATAAGAGGATACTGCTTAAGCTAAGCGGCGAAGCCCTTATGGGAGATGATTCCTTTGGTATCAACACTGATGTTCTTGGTGAAATTTCAGCTGAGATAAAAGATATTATTGATCTTGGTGTTGAGGTTGGCATTGTTATTGGAGCCGGGAATATATTTCGTGGGGTGAAAGGTGCCAGTCAGGGAATGGATCGCACGGCCGCTGATAATATGGGTATGCTTGCCACAGTTATTAACTCCCTTGCGCTGCAGGATGCACTTGAGCGTAGCGGGGTCGTAACTCGGGTGATGTCTGCCATCCCCATGCAGTTGGTTTGTGAGCCCTATATTCGACGTAGGGCAACTCGTCACCTTGAGAAGGGGCGTGCTGTTATATTTGCTGCAGGAACTGGTAATCCTTATTTTACCACTGATTCAGCCGGGGTTCTGCGGGCCCTTGAAATTGATGCAGACGTGATTATCAAGGCAACAAAAGTTGATGGTGTTTATGATAAGGATCCCGTGCTTCATTCTGATGCTATAAAATTTGACGCTCTCTCTTATGATGATATCCTTTCCAAAAACCTGAGAGTTATGGATGCTGCAGGTATTGCTCTTGCAAAAGAGGATTGTAAGCCAATTATAGTTTTAAATATGACTAAATCCGGCAGTATACGTCGCGCAGTGTGTGGAGAGGTGATCGGAAGTCTTATTCAGGCGTAATTGTAACATATTTTCCCACAACAAAAGTAGTATGGATCAGGAGAACCAACCATGAGTGAAGTGATTGTTGAGATGGCTAAAAAAATGGCTAAAAGTGTAGAAACCTTTAAGAATGAGCTTTCCAAGGTACGAACCGGCAGGGCCTCCATTTCTCTCCTCGATGGTATTTCCGTTGACGCTTACGGCAGTCCAATGCCCTTGAATCAGGTTGCAACGATGACCATTCCTGAGAACAGGATGATTGCCATCCAACCATGGGATCCTCAGATGGTACCTGCCATTGAAAAAGCTATTATGAAGTCCAATCTTGGCCTCGCTCCTGCTAACGACGGTAAGGTCATTCGTCTTACCATCCCGCAGCTCACAGAAGAGCGTCGAAAAGAACTCGTTAAACAGGTGCGAAAAGTAGCAGAGGAGTTTCGTGTTGCCATCAGAAATGTTCGTCGCGAAGCCATTGATACTTTGAAACAGCAGAAGAAGGACAAAGAAATTTCTGAGGATGATCTTTTTAAATTACAGGATGAGGCTCAGAAAGAAACGGATCTTTACGTGAAACAGATTGATGAAGTAACTGAGCATAAAGAAAAAGAAATGATGGAAATCTGATTCCTCTTCCTTTTTGAATGGGCAGGCATTCCAGTATTTTTTTCATAATAATCCCGAATTTCACTGTCAATCCTTCTTTTTATTTGCTGAGTGTTACTCTTTTTCTTCTTTGTGCGGACCGATCTTATACTATGCCTGAACCACATTCCCTAGACCCGTTACTCATTCCTCGCCATGTGGCCATCATCATGGATGGTAACGGACGCTGGGCAAAACGTCAGCACAAACCCCGTTTGTATGGGCATAAGGTTGGTGTTGATTCTGTTCAGGAAATTGTAGAATGTGCCTCGGAATTGGGAATCGAAGTCCTGACACTCTACGCTTTTTCCACAGAGAATTGGAAACGTCCCGCTGATGAAGTTGGCGGTCTTATGGGTCTTTTGAAGAACTATCTTCAGAAAGAACTCAGAAGAATGGTAGAAAACGATATTCGTCTCACCTGCATTGGTGATATTGAGAGTCTTCCGGCAGATGTTCTGGAGATTCTTCGGAGCACCATGCGGGAGACGAGGGAAAACAGCAAGCTGACCCTTAACCTTGCCCTCAGTTACGGTGGCCGCGCCGAGCTTGTTCGGGCTGTTCGGAATATTATTACTAAAGTTGACTCAGGGAGGGTGCAACTTGATGAGATTGATGAAAAACTCATTGATTCCCAACTCTATACTGGAGGACTTCCGGACCCGGACCTGCTGATTCGCACCGGTGGAGAGGCCAGACTCTCCAATTTTTTACTATGGCAGGTATCTTATGCTGAGATTTATTTTACAGATGAGATGTGGCCTGAATTTCGGGAAGCTGCTTTTATCCGTGCAATTAGCGAGTATCAGAGGCGTGAACGACGTTTTGGTAAGACCAGTGCTCAGATAAAGAGTGGGTGACATATGAATCGACTGTTTCCGGGTATTGCTCTTGCTTTTTGTTGGTTGCTGCTCCTGTTGAAAGGGTCGATTACTCTTTTCGCCATGGTTTTACTTGTAGGGCTAACCATAGGAGCTTATGAGTATGCCAAAATGGCACTCTTTTCAGAGTCTCAAGCCCAGCCTTTTTTCTTTGCCATCCTCTCACTCCTTCCGCTCCTGTGTGTTTTCCTTGTACCGCAACTTGGTATTGGAGGAGGGCTTTTTGGCGCCTTTCTCATTCTTGCTTTCTGGACCCTTGCAATATACAGGGAGGGATTTGACAGCTATGCATTTTTCTGTCGCTGTGGTTTTGGTTTGCTCTGGGTCGGTTTTTTAGGAGCTCATCTTATGCTACTGCGGGAATTACCTCAGGGTAACGCCTGGCTCCTTATCCTCACCGGGATTACGGCTGGATCTGACTCCGGTGCTTACTACAGCGGTCGTGCCCTTGGTCGTCACAAACTGAGCCCCCTTATCAGCCCGAATAAGACTGTGGAAGGTGCCATCGGAGGAGTTATCACCGGAATTCTTATTGCGGCCCTTCTTGCGATGTTGCTCTTACCAATTGTCCCCTGGAGTTTTCTCATTGTTATCGCTTTTGTTCTTGCTGTAGTTGGGATTTGTGGTGATCTTGTTGAGTCTGTGATAAAGCGGGCAACAGGAACAAAAGACTCTGGTACTATTCTTGGCGGCCATGGAGGCATACTCGATCGTGCCGATTCAATACTTTTTGCAGCCCCAATCCTCTACTATTCATTGCTTGTCTTTTCAGGTTGATATGAAGACGCTTTCCATTCTCGGATCCACTGGATCCATCGGCTGTAACGTGCTCGAAGTGGTTCGCGGTTTTCCAGATCTTTATACCGTTGCCGGTCTCTCCGCAGGTTGCAACATTGGAAAACTTCACGAGCAGATTCTGGAATTTGAGCCGGAGCTTGTCTCTGTAATGAATAAAGAGTTTGCTGGGCAACTTCAGGGAATGCTTCCCGGAAAGTATAAAGATCGTATCAGATATGGTGTTTCCGGCAGTGAGGAAGTCGCATCCCTTGACGCAACCGATATGACAATGTCAGCAATAGTTGGTGCGGCTGGCCTGTTACCAACCCTTGCAGCAATTGATGCGGGGAAGGAGATTGGACTTGCCAACAAAGAGACGTTGGTTATGGCTGGAAAGCTGGTCATGGATCGCTGCCATGAGAACAATGTTAAACTTCTTCCTGTGGATTCTGAGCATAGTGCCATTTTTCAGGCTCTCGACGCTGGTCACCGTGATGATGTTGCGAAGATAATTCTCACAGCCTCCGGTGGCCCGTTTCGTGAGAAAACATTTAAGCAGCTCGAATCTGTCAGCCCTGAGCAGGCCCTGGCTCATCCAAATTGGGAAATGGGGCGTAAAATATCCATTGATTCTGCAACACTCATGAATAAGGGGCTTGAAGTTATTGAGGCGAAATGGCTATTTGATGTCACCGTGAATGAAATTCAGGTAGTGGTCCATCCCCAGTCCATTGTCCATTCACTGGTTGAATTCCAGGATGGCTCTGTTATCGCCCAGCTTGGTATTCCCGACATGCGCATCCCCATAGCTTATGCTCTGTCTTACCCCAGGCGTCTGGCTATGTCCCTACCGGGCTTGAATCTTGCGGAATGTTCCAACCTGGAGTTTCATGACCCAGACTTTATACGATTCCCATGCCTTGCTCTTGCCTTTACAGCAATTAAAAAAGGAGGGGTTGTTCCTGCTGTGTTGAATGCTGCCAATGAGGTTGCAGTGGAGGCATTTCTCTGTAGGAAAATTCCTTTCCTTGAAATTGCACAAACAGTGGCTAGTGTTATGGAGCGGGTACAGGATGGGAGTGGAGAACGTATCGGTGACATCCTGGCTGCAGATAAGCAGGCTCGTAGCGTTGCAACTGCGCTGATTGAATCGTAAATATATCTACTACTAAAAATTAATCAGGTCCTTTATGAATACTGCTTTTTCTTTTATTGTCTGTCTTGGCATCCTTATTTTTGTCCATGAACTTGGACATTTTCTTTTTGCGAAACTGTTTAAAGTGAGAGTGCTCAAGTTTTCACTTGGTTTTGGTCCTAAGATTCTAAGTAAAACCGTGGGAGATACCGAATATCAGCTCAGCGCTCTGCCTCTGGGCGGATACGTGAAAATGTTTGGAGAAAATCCTGATGAGCAGAAGGGTGCCGAAGAAGACAGAGCGGCCTCCTTTGCACACAAGACGGTATGGCAACGGTTTTTGATTGTCCTTGCCGGCCCGGTCTTTAATCTTCTTTTCTGTGTCGTGCTTTTCTTTTTTGTCTTTCTTATCATGGGGTTGCCTGGTAGCCTGGATACCACAAAGATTGGCGATGTTACTGCCGACTCACCTGCTGCCATTGCTGGAATTCAGGCAGATGACACCATTCTGACCATTAATGGTCAGGCTACTGAACAATGGCTTGATGTTCTCAATGTGGTGAAGGATTCAGAGGGGAAAGAACTCACCTTTCTGCTGGCCCGTGGTGATGAAGAAGTCAGTCTCGTTGTTACTCCTGCAATTCTTCCTGTGAAAAATATCTTCGGAGAAGAGGTGGAAAAGCGTTACATGATCGGGATTGTAAAGGCCGAGGAACTCTATTATGTGCCAACCGGTGTGCTGGGTGCTATGGAGGCTGCAATGGCTCAGACCTGGATGTATATCAGCCTCACCGTGTTGGGTTTTGTAAAGCTTATTCAACAGGTTGTTCCCGTCTCAGAGCTTGGTGGCCCCATATTGATAGCTCAGATTGCCGGGAAGCAGATGCAGGCGGGATGGGTTAACTTTGTTTTTTTTATGGGTTTGCTCAGTGTCAATCTCGGAATACTGAATCTGCTTCCTATTCCGGTTCTGGATGGTGGGCACCTGATGTTTTTGAGTTTTGAGGCTGTTCGCCGTAAACCCATGAGCGAGAAAATGCAGATAGTTGCGCAACAACTTGGCATTGCCTTTCTCGGAGTTGCAATGATATTTGTCTTTTATAATGATCTTGCAAGGATTTTCGGGTCGTGAGTTCAGATCGGTTGTTGATTCTTGCAATGGATACTGCAACCTCCTGCAGTTCCATTTCCCTCACACGTGGTGATGGTGTGGATGGAGAACTGGTGGCAGAACTCACCTTAAACAGCAAAGTAACCCATTCCAGACGTCTGCTTGGTGGTATAGAGTGGCTGCTTACTGAGAATCGTATCGTCTTTGATGAGATTGATGCCCTGGCTGTTGGGTTGGGGCCTGGGTCATTCACCGGGCTGCGTATTTCCATGGCTACAGTTAAAGGTCTGGCAAGTGCGATGGAAAAGCCCTTGCTCGGAGTTTCAACACTGGATGCATTGGCATTTACCTGTTCTGGGGAAAGACCTCTCTGTGTTTTGCTTGATGCCAGGAAAAAAGAGGTTTACAGACGTTGGTATACTGCGGAGACAAATGGGCCCTACAAAGTTAATGGGAGCATTGAGGTGTTGACTCCTGCAGCTCTTATCGCTGAGATTACCGAGCCTGTACTGATGGTGGGTGACGGGGTTCTCGGTTATGGTGGTTTTTTCAGCCAGCACCTTGGGGGGCTGCTGGAGTTTGCTCCTCGGTCGCTTCACTATCCTTCTGCTGCAGCCATTGGTTTTCTTGGCTGCGAACAGCTTCAGGCTGGGAACAGTATGAATCTGGACAGTGCTACCCCTCTGTATATCCGGGCATCTGATGCTGAGCTGAGTCTTAGGAATAGAGAGCAGCAAGAAAGTGCAAAAAAGTGACATAGGGCGATGATTTTACGAAGACGAACAAAAACCATTCATGTTGGAGATGTACCGGTGGGCGGAAACAGTCCAATTGCTGTACAGTCCATGACTAACACTGATACCCGTGATGTGGAGGCGACTGTTGCCCAGATCGAGGCCTTAGAAGATGCCGGTTGTGAAATCATTAGGGTTGCTGTACTCGATACAGAGGCAGCACAGGCCATAAGCTCCATACGGGAGCAGATTACAATTCCTCTTGTAGCCGATATCCATTTTGACTCAAGGCTTGCTGTTGCCGCCATGGAAAATGGTGCTCAGGGTATCAGGATAAACCCCGGGAACCTCGGTGGGTCTGACAAACTAGCCAGGGTGGTTGATGCAGCTAAAGTTCACCATGTCCCCATCCGTGTGGGGGTAAATAGCGGATCAATTGAAAAGGATCTTCTGAAAGAACATGGGTATCCAACATCTGAGAACCCCACAGCTCTTATTGAGAGCGCCATGAGAAATGTACGCCTTTTGGAGGCGCTGGATTTTGAAGAGATCAAGATTTCCATTAAGTCATCGGATACACTCACTGCAATCAGTGGGTATCAGCGGCTCTCAAAGCTTAGCGATTACCCCCTTCATCTTGGGGTCACCGAGGCTGGGGGCCTGATTGCAGGCACAGTGAAGTCCAGTGTTGCCCTTGGAATTCTACTGTATCAGGGGATCGGTGACACCTTCCGTATCTCACTTACCCGTGATCCGGTGGAGGAGATCCGGGTCTGTTTCGAGCTGTTGCGTTCTCTTAAAATCAGGGAACGGGGCCCGGAACTTATCTCCTGCCCGACCTGTGGCCGTACTCAGATAGATCTTTTTTCCATAGCGGAAGAAGTTGAACGTTATGTGCAGAAGATGGAAAAACCGATAAAGGTTGCTGTTATGGGCTGTGTGGTCAACGGTCCGGGCGAGGCCAAAGAGGCTGATATCGGCCTTGCAGGTGGTAACGGAGTCGGAATTATATTCAAGAAAGGAAAGTTGTATAAAAAAGTAAAAGAAGAGGAGCTGCTTGCTGCTTTTCTGGACGAGCTGAAAAAAATAGAGCAGAATCAATAACAGGCATAGAAAAATGAGATATTCACAATCACTGATTCCAACACTCAAAGAAACTCCGGCCGAGGCCGAGGTGGCCAGTCATCGTCTCCTGCTCCGTGCAGGATATATCCGGAAACTCACAGCTGGAATCTATACGTATCTCCCCCTGGGTCTTGCCGCCATTCGAAAGGTCGAGGGAATTGTGCGTGAGGAGATGATCAGGGCCGGTGCCCAGGAAATCCTTATGCCCATGGTTCAGCCGGCAGATCTCTGGCATGAAACCGGACGTTACGAGAAATATGGTCCGGAGCTCCTCAGATTTGTTGATCGTCATGATCGAGAATCCTGCCTGGGCCCAACTCATGAAGAAGTTATTACCGATCTTGTTCGACGTGAGATACGCTCCTACCGTGATCTGCCTAGAAATCTGTTTCAGATTCAGACAAAATTTCGCGATGAGATCAGGCCTCGTTTCGGTCTTATGCGTGGCCGTGAATTTATTATGAAGGATGCTTACTCTTTTGACGTGGATGATGCAGCAGCAAATGAGGCGTACCAGAAAATGTATGATGCCTATAAACGTATATTCAGCCGCTGTGGCCTGGATTTCCGTCCGGTCGAGGCTGATTCCGGGACCATAGGCGGCAGTTTCTCCCATGAGTTTATGGTGCTTGCAGATACTGGGGAAGATACTCTGGTGATTTGTAACAGCTGTAAATATGCTGCAAATAGTGAGAAGGCTGCGGTGGTAGCTCCTTCGGCAGATGAGACCCCTATGATAGAACTGGAAAAAGTCGAAACTCCTGGAAAACGAAAAGTTCAGGTGGTCTGTGACTTTATGGGGATTGAGCCGCAGCAGCTTGTTAAAACCATGGTGTATCAGGCAGGCGAAGAAGTGGTGGCAGTTCTCGTTCGTGGAGATCGTGAAGTGCAGGATGTCAAACTGAAGAACTTGCTGGGAGCAGTTGAAGTTACAATGCTTGATGACAAAGGAGTCTTTGACGCTACAGGGGTGCCCACCGGGTATCTTGGCCCAGTCGGGATCGAAGTCAAGCTGGTGGTTGATAATGAGGTTGCCGCCATGCGCAACTTTGTAACCGGAGCCAATGAAAAGAATTATCACTTTAGAAATGTGAACATGGGGCGTGATTTTGATGCCTTTGCGGTGGCTGATCTCCGACAGATCACCCCGGAGGACCCCTGTCCTGAATGTGGCAGAGAGCTTGTCATGAATGAGGGGATTGAGGTTGGTCATGTCTTTAAACTGGGAACCGGATACTCAAAGGCTATGAACGCTGTTTTCCAGGACAGTGACGGACAGGACAAACCCATGGTTATGGGATGCTACGGAATTGGAGTGAGTCGTATTGTGGCAGCTGCCATTGAGCAGAATCATGATGAAAACGGTATGATTTTCCCCATGCCCCTGGCACCTCTCCAGGTAATTTTACTTAATCTTGGCATCGCTGATGAGAGTATCACCACAATGGCGGAGAGTCTCTATCATGAGTTGCAGCAGAGGGAAGTTGAGGTACTTCTTGATGACCGTGACGAGCGGCCCGGTTCAAAATTCAAAGATGCTGATTTGCTGGGCATTCCGCTACGGGTAACCGTTGGTAAACGATTCACGAAGGATGGTGTGGTCGAGCTTCGTATACGTGCCAGTGGGGAGGTCGAGGAGTTGAAACCTGAGCAGATAAGCGATAGAATTGTGGGATTGATTACCGAAGGTATGCTTGCAGGGTAATTGAGATTCAGGTAACGGTTTCTGAATAATGTCAGTGTGCGTGCCCAGGGCCTGAGTGAGGTAAAATGGAAAGAGAGCTCACTACTATGGTGAATCAGGAAGGTTTAAAGATTCTGACCAGGAGTTATCTCCATGGGATTGATTTGTCTCCCATAGATAAGGCCTGGGAACTTGCTGTTTCTGTTCACACCGGCAAAAAACATTTTTCCGGTAACCCCTATCTTGACCATACTCTGCATGTTGCCTCTACTCTTGCTTCCATGCACCTCGATTTTGATACCATTGTGGCTGGTCTCCTCCATGGTGTTTTGAAGGAGGGGGTGAAACTCGATGATCTTCGTGACCAGTTTGGGGAGGGGGTCGCCAGAATCGTTGATGGTTGTACCCGTATTGCCAACGTTCATTACAATTCCAAGCTGACCCATCAGGCGGATAATGTCAGAAAAATGCTTCTGGCAATTGCTTCTGATGTGAGAGTTTTGCTTGTTAAGCTCGCTGACAGACTCCAGGATATGTGTCTGCTCGATACTGTTCCTGCCGATAAACAGCGTGAGATAGCCAGTGAAACCAGAGATCTTTATGCACCTCTGGCGTCCCGTCTGGGAATCGACTGGATGAAGCGTGAGCTTGAGGATCTCTCTTTCCAGTATCTCCATCCCGATGAGTATCTTGATCTTGTCACAAGGCTTGAGAACTCTCTTGAAGAGAGGCAGAAGTATGTTGATGAGGTTATCTCCATATTTTACGGAAAGCTTGCAGAAAGTAATGTAAAACCCACTAGGATCATAGGCAGACCTAAGCATCTCTATTCTATTTATAAAAAGCTCGTTGCCCAGAAGATCCCTCTGGAAAGGGTGTATGATAAGGTAGCGTTTCGTATTATTGTCAACACCGTAAAGGAGTGCTATGAGGCTCTGGGGGTGATTCATGCCAACTGGTCTCCGGTCCCGGGTAGGATCAAAGATTTTATCTCCGCCCCCAAGGCCAATAATTACCAGTCCATGCATACAACCGTGGTTGGCCCAAGAGATCATTTCATAGAGGTCCAGATCCGTACTGAAGAGATGGATCGTATTGCCCTTGAAGGTGTTGCTGCCCACTGGGCGTATAAAGAAGGTCAGAATGCCTCTGATAATGATACCAAGCTTTTCAAGGAGCTGAAACGTCTGGTCAAACACCTGCAGGAGGTAGAGGATCCAAGGGAGTTTCTGGACTCTGTTCATGGTGAACTGTATGCACCAGAGGTGTATGCTCTTACTCCGGCGGGTGAGGTGAAAGAGCTTCCTGTTAACTCAAGTCCCATCGATTTTGCGTATTCCATCCATACCGAGGTCGGTGATCATTGTGTGGGGGCTAAAGTGAATGGCAAACTTGTTCCTCTCAAGTATGCAATTCAAAACGGTGATATCATAGAAATTGTCACTTCGAAGAATCAGCGTCCGCGTCGCGGCTGGCTGGAGCTTGTTAAGACTAGTCGGGCAAGATCGCGTATTCGTTCCTGGCTGCGCAGAGAAGAACGTGAAAACGCGCTGAACCTGGGGCGTGAGATCTGTGAAAAAGAGCTCAAGAATTATAATACCACTTTGAAGAAACTTATTAAAAGTGGTCATGTAAAGCTACTTTTAAAAGATCTCCACTGCAACTCCCTAGAGGATATGCTTGCCAAAGTGGGAAGCGGGATGATAACCATCCCTCACCTTGTCAAGACTCTTCAGCCGCCTGAGATACGAAAAGAGCTTGAGGAGCAGAAACCTGTTGAGGGGGAAATCGCTGTTGGAAAACAGCTGGCCTCTCTGACTGCACGAAAAAGTGGCAGCGCAGGTCCAGTCATCCATATTGACGGTGTGGATGATGTGATGGTAAAGATCAGTCGCTGCTGTAACCCGGTTCCGGGGGATTCCATCATGGGTTTTATTACCAATGGCCGTGGGATCTCAGTGCATAAAACGAAGTGTCGTAACCTGTTGGCGACCGATCCGCAGCGCTGGATTGATGTTGAGTGGTCTACAAATCAGGAGAGCAGCCACCGGGTTGAAATACAGGTCAGTGCCGAGAATGGTAAGGGAGTTTTTGCAGCTATCAGTACTGCTATCAGCAGTGATGATGCGAATATCGTAGAGATCTCAGCTCGTACTTTCCCAGCTGATACAGCCGATTTCCATATAGGTGTTGAAGTGGAGGGACTGGAACATCTGCAGAGAGTTTTACAGCATCTGCGTCAAATGGAGCAGGTTATCACGGCCCGTAGGGTATAGGTCAGTAAGGTATGATATACTATTGAAGGTGAGTTGTGCAGAGTTACATTCGGATCATATGTTATCTGAGGTACTGGATTTAAAGGTTAATTATTTCTCAAGGGGGAAGAGTGTGAGGGAGAATATAACTGCAATGTATGCCAGGAAGAATTTTGGTCGTTTATTGGACAAGACAGCTCTTCTTGGGGAATCGTACATTATTGAGCGTGCGGGTCGTCCCATGGCTGCCCTTGTTTCCATTGATCAGCTAGTCAATCGAAAGGCTGATGTTGAAGCGATGGAAGATTCCCTTGAGAAGCTTATAAAAAAAATAAAAGGCCCTAAATCCAAGAAACTTGAGAAAGCCATTGCTGAGGCCAGAGAAGCAGCGGCCGGGCTCACCAGATAGCTGGCTTTTCATGCAATTCTGCGAGGTTTGCGGCAATGACATTGATACCCTGACAATTCTCTGCCCCTTTTGTGGCAGCCGCCAGGAGCATGAGATGGACCAGAGTGGCGGTCAGGTTGCCGGACGTGGGTTTCGTCAGAAAACAGTCAATCTTGAGCAGGGGCTTCCCACGGTGAAACAGGCCTTGAACCGGCTTCAGCAGGAGATCCGGGTTGCCCGGTTGGAGCGGATTCGTCTGCTTACCTTGATCCATGGTTATGGCTCGAGTGGAAAAGGGGGGGCTATTCGTCAGGAGTGTAGGAAAACCCTTGATTACCTCTTGAACCGTGGTGACATTTGTGTGGTGATTTATGGTGAAGATTTCAGCCGCCGCCACGGAGCTGTTAAACAGTTATTGCGACGTTTCCCACGCTTGGTAACGCATCCGCATCTCAACAACCGGAACAGAGGCATTACTCTTGTTCAGATTTTTTAGAATTCCTGCGTGTATCAGCCTTGCAGGATGAAAAATTGTGCTTACCTGTTAACTCAGGGGAGGGACAAATGATATTCTGTTACTTATTACTTAAAGGAGTTTGCAAATGAAACGAATTGCTGGTTCAGCCCTTGCAGTCTGTCTGGTTGTTCCTACCTCTGGTATTGCCTCAGGTTCTGAAAAGGACATTACTGAACTGAAAACATTTAAGGAAAAGCTCAGTTACAGCATGGGGATCGATATGGGTATGTATCTCAATGGAATCAAAGGAGAACTTGATTTTGAAACGTTGCAGCTTGGCCTGAAAGATGGTTTTGAAGCAGAACAGCCACGCATGACCTCGGAGGAGATGCAGGCTGTGCAGCAGGAGTTTGCAGAGCAGATGAGAGCAAAGCAGGTGGAGCAGATGAAGGCCCTGCAGGAAAAAAACAAAAAAGAAGGTGATGCTTATCTCGCTGAAAATAAGAGCCGAAAAGGTGTTGTTGTCACAGACAGTGGGTTGCAGTATGAAGTTATTGCAGAAGGTACTGGTGCTAAGCCAACAGCTGATGACACAGTGGAGGTACACTACAAAGGTACCATGATTGATGGAACCGTTTTTGATGATTCCAGTAAACGGGGAGAGCCTGCAGTGTTTGGGGTGACTCAGGTTATTCCAGGGTGGAGTGAGGTTCTGCAACTGATGAAAGAGGGCGCAAAGTACCACGTGGTTATTCCTCCTTCGCTTGCCTATGGTGAACAGGGTGCGCCGCCGATGATTGAGCCAAATTCAGTGCTGGTGTTTGATGTTGAGTTGATCTCTATTGAGAAAGAGGCAGAAAAGTAATTCTTTTTTTAACTCACTGAAGGCTCAATATGGCAAAAAAGAAATGTTGTAAGAAGATTGAAAAAAAAGGGTATTGCTGCAAAAGCTGTCCTCTTTTGGAAGAGCCGAAAAAGAAAAAGAAAAAGAAAAAAAAGGACAGGAAAAAGGCTAGAAAGGCCAAAAAGAAGTAACATATACAGTAAGGGAAAGCCCTGAGAGCATCTGCTCCAGGGCTTTTTTTGTTGGTAACAGTGTCGCAAGGTAAGAGAAGCAGGGTGTATGAGGTTTTTTTTAGAGTGGTAAATTTTCACGGCAGGAGGTGAAATTATTTGCTATGTTATTTAAGATGCAGTCAGCTTACCAAGCAATCACATTTTAAAGATTATTCTGGAGTTTGTATGAAGATCAGTCTCAGTGTGGATCAGGAACTCTGCAAAAAATGTTACGCATGTATTGCAGAATGTCCTTTTGACCTGATAAATAAAGATAAGGAAGAATTTCCGCAATTGCGGAAAGCAGCGGTTAAAAAGTGTATCAGGTGTGGTCACTGTATGGCCGTTTGTGTGTCCGGTGCCCTTGATATAAATATATCTCCCCTGACCACAAGTCCTGTTGTTGATAAGAATCTGTTGCCGGATCCCGAATTGGTGAGTCATTTTCTGACCAGTCGTCGCTCCATCCGTACGTACCGGAAGAAGGTCGCAGATCATTCTGTTCTCAGACAGATACTCGAGGTGAGTCGTTATGCGCCCAGTGCTCATAACGGCCAGCCTGTTCACTGGATAATGGTGGAGGACCCTGCTGAGGTGAGGCGACTTGCGGGGTTTGTGGTTGAGTATATGCAGAGTTTGAAGCTGTTTCCCGGTTTGACTCGAGCATGGGATCAGGGGGTTGATAAGGTACTTCGCGATGCACCGCATCTGGCCATTGCCCATGCCAATCCTTTGGCCAGTCAACATCCCATTGAAGACTGTACTTTGGCGACCTCATATCTTGACCTTGCGGCACACAGCCGCGGGCTTGGCAGCTGCTGGGCTGGGTTTCTGGTACAGGCTGTTCATTTCAAGTATCAGCCGCTTCTTGATGCCCTGGATCTTCCGGAAAACCACGAGGTCTATACTGCTCTCATGCTTGGGTACCCCAAATACCGTTATCATCATATTCCTCAGCGTGACGATTTGAAAGTTACCTGGAAATAAATCTCCTCTGCCCTCCTCCAATCTGTGAGTATTTGATGGTGATGATGTCGCTGGCTCTTTTTGTATGATATCGATATCAGTGAACTTAATTAAATCGATCAAAAAGGACTTTGCTGCTCAAGCCGTGGGAGTTTATTGTCGTTTTGCTGATTTCCTGGAAACTCGCGGCATCTGATCTGTCCTGGCAGAACAGGTAGGTCAGATTATTTTTTCAGCAGATCAGGGGCGGCAGCCAATAGCCCCTCGAGCAGCACAAAACGACCAAGGGATACTACCGGGCATGGAAATGATGCCAGAAAAAGGGGGTTGTCACAGAGGCCCCCGGAGAGATAGAGTTTGTCGGGACGTCTGGCAAAGTTGTAGGCATTCACGGCGATACCCTTTACAAATTTTGCAACGGCAGCTTCTTCGCTTTCTCCGCTCACCACAGCATCAAAAATGTGACTCATACCCAGTACCCCGCAGGTCACTGAAAAAGATGTTTCCGGTACCGGTATCCGGAAGAAATCCAGGGTATAGTACTTTTCAAGCAGTTCGATGGTAAACCCCATGGAGGCACCACATTCGGCGTTCCATCCCATATCTTTTATCTTGGCATCGCTGTACTCAACATATTTTATGTCACGGCTGCCACAGTCAAGCAGAGTAAAGGAATCCTCGTTGATGAGTTTAAGCCCTCCCCTTGCCAGAGCTGTGAGTTCGTTCACATAGTAGCTAGCGTAGCGTTTACCGTTATGTCCGGTGGCAATATCGACTTTCATGCTGCGGTCAATTGATCTTGTGGCAATCAGGCGCGGGGGGACATCTGAATCTGTATCCAGAAGTTTGCAGTATGATGTTCCAAAGTCGGCTAACAGCATGGGGATGTCCGGGGGTTAGATTCTGGAAAGTTCGAGAAATGCCTGAATTTTTGCTTTGACACTGTTTCCTGCTGTGACATCACAATCGAGGTAGAGAGCATAGGGATGTTTTCCTGCGAGATGGCGTGCCAGCGCTGTCTTGGCACAAAAAGACTGGGCAAAGAAGACGGTGGGGACATCGGGGTTGAAGTGAAGCTCGAGTTCCATATTGTCAGGGGTCTTGTTTTCCATGCATCGGGCCCAACCATAGACGTGGGTGGTGTTTGGAAAGAGTTCAAGCAGGGAAAAATCCCTGGGAGGGACGCCCCAGAAACCGGCCGTTACTTTACAGGGGGGTATTTCCCTGTAAGGTTCGGGCATTTGAACAGAAGCTGTGATGGCCGACATTTTCTGCATCAGGCCCATCTCGGATCTACACAGGGGGGTGCCGAAGCCGTTGAAATCACAGTTTTTTGTTCTGATGACCCTGCAGTCTGGCAGGATATCTTCAAGAACCGTCGCCGTATGAACCGCACAGTCGCATTTTCCGGATCCTGTGTCGATATAAATGATCTCCGGGGCAACGGCCAGACTGTTGGCTATGACAGTGCGGAGAATACCACAGTAAACCCTGGGCAGGAAGGGGGATGCTGTCTCTATATCGGTCTGTCCCTGCGGTTCATCGAGGTCAAAAACCTCATACTGCGGTCCTGCCAGTTTTTTCATAACCTCAAGGGGAGGGACACCAACGATCCCGGCGCGTATCTTTTTCGTTG
>JAJRQL010000122.1 GCA_024280265.1 Deltaproteobacteria bacterium | reverse complement strand
CGACAATATTCCGCCCGACTCAAGCCGCTTTGCTCCTGGGCCCTGACATGTACTTGCCAATTGCGCCTGGATTTTGTTCGATCTCCGTCTGTTTTGTGTGTTACCATCTGGATTCCATTACGTGAGGTAAACCATTCACTTTTTCAGTGAAGATACTTTTTTTCTTTGCTCTGCGGGATTTAGGTTTTAATCATTTTTTGAATGAGTATGTTCAAGGTTCGCTGGTAAAGAATTAGGGCCAATTCTCTTTTATAGGGTATGCATCACTACAAGAAGCTGGTGCTGCCGACTCCTTTTGCACCTGAATCCCTGATGGGCTCCTCTTCTCGGGTCCTGCATGGCATCACTGAAACCGAAACGGTTCAGGCTTTTAGGAGCTGGTAAAGACAACTTGGTAATTGATCACCCAGTTCAGACGCACTGTATCCAAATCCGTTTTTGTAAAGAATATCACCAGCCATTCCATGAAGAAAAACACCAGCCGCGGCAGCAGTTTCAACATCAAGCCTCTGGCAGATTAGACCACCGATAATCCCAGCAAGTACATCACCCATCCCACCGGTTGCCATGCCGGGGTTACCACTGGTGTTGATGTATGTGTGCCCCGAAGATGAAGTAACTATTGTACCCGCTCCTTTTAAAATCATTATGCCGTCATGTCTATCCTTACTGTAAATTCTGCAAGCCTCTTTTGCTGCCTTAACGCGGTTATCCTGTACTTCATCAATTGTGCAACCCAGCAGTCTCGCCAACTCACCAGCATGTGGAGAAAAAATGCGGGGCCCGGCAGCCGTTGGCAGATTATCCCGATTTTTGGCAAGGATGTTTAAGGCATCTGCATCCATAACCATGGGCAACTCTATCGTTTCGTAAAGCCTTAGCACAAGTTCTGAAGTTGCTGGCTCAGTTCCTATCCCTGGTCCTATTACCACCGCTCGCTTACCACTGATTTCCTGTTCTATGAAAGTGAGGTCATTGACTTCGAAAATTGTCTTTGAAACAGGAAGGGATATGGTCATTGCCTCTACCAGAAGCACTTCGAAAACAGGATTTAACTCTTTGGGAGTGAACAGACTTACAAGACCGGTTCCCGCACGAAGAGCCCCTTTAACCGCCAGGGTTGCTGCACCTGTCTTGCCGACAGAACCAGCAAGAACTGCCAGGTGTCCGTGGCTCCCCTTGTGGGCATTATCGACTCGCATAAGCGGGGCAACCAGGGATGCTGCTGTTTCTCTATCTAACAGTTCGGTACTGATCCTGGCCCTTTCCATTACCTCGGGAGGGATTCCAATATCAACAACTGAAATTTTACCGGTGAATTCTGGGCCGTGGTGTAAGATGTGCCCCGGCTTAGGACAACCGTAGGTGGCGGTGTAATCAGCCCGGATACTTGTTCCAAGAACTTTACCATTATCAGAGTCCATCCCTGAGGGGATGTCCACAGCAATAACCGGGATACCTCGAACAGAATTTGAAAAATTGATGAAATTGATGGTTTCAGCATGCTCGTCGGTAACAGGGCGGGTTAGTCCGGTTCCGAAAATTGCATCAACTATGGCATAACAGGGATTTCCCTGGTTGACAAACTGTTTATAAAGAACCGGTAGGGTTTGAACCCGGGCTTTAGAATCAATTACGTGAAAGGGGAGACGCAGTTTCCTGACAATGTCCATGTTTGCGGCAGCATCTCCTTTTAACTCGTCTGGATCCACTAGAAAGAAAAAAATCGGCTTGCAGCCTCTCTGGTGAAGGTGCCTCCCTATGACGAGTCCGTCACCACCATTATTACCGGGACCAATAAAAATCAAGGCAAAGGAGTTGTCTGGCGAACCAAGTACTTTCTCCATCATCAGGACAGTTCCAAGGCCGGCATTTTCCATCAGAACAACACCAGGTATCTTGTAATCGTCAATGGCACTCTGATCTAAACTGTGCATCTCGGTAGCATTTGGTAATTTCATGGTAATCTGGGGTGGGAAGAGGGGGTCAGGTGAGAGCTTTTAAAAATCCAATTATTGTGTCAGCAAGTTGCTGAGGGTCCGTGTCGGAGTGTTTTATAATTCCGAGATAATAACGACCTAGGGAGAAGACCAGGATATTGTCGCCTGAGCTTCTTTCAACACAACAGTATATGTAGCGTCGTCCATCGAGGTCATCATAAAGAGAATCACAATTTTTACCACTGGTCACGATGGCGGAGGAGAGCGCAACTGCATCATCATAGTTTTTACTGATTACATACCCATCGTTACGAACCAGAATATAGCGGGAAATGCCTTCAATATCACCAAGTCTTGAAAAGTCTTTTGCAGTGGCCATTATGATTCCTCTGATATGTTTTTCAGGCTTTCAATAAAAATTTCACGATTATCTTTGTCGTCTATTTCCTTTGCCATCATGGTGACAAGCTTCGGAAGATGTTCCATTGAAGGAACACAGCTTTTTGCCCATACTGCGAGGGAATCCTGAAATACAAGTCCGGCAACAGGTCCAATGTGTTGAGCCAGATGACTTTCCATTTTAGTTAGGGGATCCTTGAGCTCGGAATCAGGAGCCAGAAGGACTTCCATTATATCTTCTGCCACATCTGGATATGACCCGGCTTCAGCAATTTCTGTCTGCGGTGATGGGTCTGGAGTAATATTTAAAGCCATTTGAACCGTCATTTTTATCATTCCGGGAGACAGCGATGGGTGATGTAACAGGAATAGCCAATGACCACCGCCTATTTCCATGCCGCAGAGAATCAGATCTTTAAAGCAGACCGTAATCCCACCGGTATCATTAAAGTGAACAGACATCATTGAGACAATTTTGGAGAGTTTTACGCTGACTTTATACAATGAGGCATCGTCACTCACTCCAGCTGTCTGGTTGGAGTAAATACCCTGTTCCTGAGAATAAAGAAATCCTCCGGAAACTTCAGGTAAACTGGCAATGATATCTGAAAGCTTTTCTGGGTATCCCACGGTAGACTCCAGTGCAAGATTTGGATTACAAGGTATGAAAGAGCTTAGTTACAAAAAAAACAGTCAAATCATTTTACCATCGCCGATGAACTCAGTTTGACACAAAATTCTGCATTTTATTTTCAGACGTATTGTTTTAACTGGGCTAGATTCAGTTTCAATGGTAATAAACAAGCATTTTGCATAGCATGTTATAGATACTATATTGGCTATTTTGGGCTGTCAAGCTAAAAGAATTATGTAATCAAGAGGTTGCATACGTCACTGTCTCTATCTTGAAGTGATTAACAGGGGTAATAAAAAATGGATATTCTCGTTTTTCAGCAAAATGGATCTGGGGAGCATAAAATTCAAGGTGTGGAAACCCACGGAGGATCAATAGATATAACAGGCGTTATCTCAATTGATTTTT
>JAJRQL010000121.1 GCA_024280265.1 Deltaproteobacteria bacterium | reverse complement strand
TCATGTAATGCTTTTTGATGTGCGTATGTCTGGATCATGGGTACCTCCAATTATGGTCGCTCGTTTACACTGAAGCTTCAATAACTACAGTATAACACGAGCAGGTTACCCCTTCCGGACATACGCCCTAATCGGAAATACTAAGAACCGAAACATCTCTCGAGACTTCCAGGCCTACCTCACTGAAGAACCGGCACAAAACATTATCCGCAGGCACGGATATCTTTAGCCATGGACTACACACCTCTTATCCTTTCCCTGCAGCTTGCCGGAATCACCACCATGCTGCTCCTCCTCATTGCAGCTCCTCTGACCTACATTCTGGTCTTTTATCCCATGCGGGGGATCACCTTTGTGGAATCCCTGTTGGGTCTGCCGCTGGTTCTTCCCCCCACCGTTTTTGGATTTTTCCTGCTCATGGTTATGGGCCCCGAGGGGGTGGTGGGACGTCTTCATCAAAGTGCCCTTGGAAGTCCGCTTATTTTTACTTTCGGCGGTATCGTTATTGCGGCGATGCTCCATGGTATTCCCTATGCGGTACAGCCCTTAAAAAGTACCTTCAGCAAACTTGACCGGCGCCTTCTGGAATCCGCCTCTGTTCTCGGCTGTTCCAGGTTCTCGGCTTTTTTCAGGGTAGTACTGCCAAACTCCCTGCCGGGAATAGCCAGTGCCGCCATTCTCTGCTTTGCCCACACTATGGGGGAGTTTGGGGTAATTCTCATGATTGGAGGATCCATCCCCGGCGAAACGAAAGTCGCCTCCATTGCCGTTTTTGAATACGTGGAAGCCATGCGCTACCAGAAGGCCTGGCAGCTCTCCATTGCTCTTCTGCTGGTTTCATATCTCATCCTGCTTGCAGTAAATATTCTGGAAAGAAAAAACCATGCCGCTTAACGCAACAATCATCAAAGAACTGGCCCACTTCGACCTTGATCTGTCATTTTCATGTCCGGCAGGTGAGTTACTGACCCTTGCAGGGCCATCGGGATCCGGAAAGACCACTGTAATCCGTATCCTGGCTGGTCTCAACAAGCCGGATTCCGGAACGGTTGTGCTTGGAGCAAAGACTCTCTTCAGCAGCAGTAGAAAAATCAATCTGGAACCGCGCAGCAGAAAACTGGGCTATGTATTTCAGGAAGCCAGCCTCTTTCCACACCTGAGCGTGTATAAAAACGTGGCCTTTGGCTGCATAACTCCTTCTCTGATTGCTCCTCTTCTTGAACTTATGGAAATCAGCCACCTCAGTTCCAAAAAACCTGCCCACATCTCAGGCGGTGAACGACAGCGAGCAGCACTGGCTCAGGCATTGGCCTCAGAGCCCGAAATGCTCCTGCTGGATGAGCCCTTTTCGGCACTTGACATCAAAACCAGGCATTCCCTGCAACAGAGCATACTGCACATAAAAAAACAGCTCAACATTCCCATCATCCTGGTGACCCATGATGTTCAGGAGGCAACAGTTCTCAGTGACCAGATAGTTGCAGTGGAAGATGGTAAAAGAAGTGACGACTGGCTGCAGCGCTTTCAGGGCATCGTCCTCCCTGCCGTGGACAGCGCTGCACCATGCTACTGGCTGGAATCAGACCCGGTGGGAAAATTGTCATCAACGGCCTAAAAGAGTAGTGAGGATATCAGAGATTTTGCCAGATCAGAAAACTCACGTTCTCCGAAACAGTAGTGCATTTCAAGAAAACGCTCCCGAAGCGATTTAACATCCTCTTTCACGTCACTCCCCCTCAAAATCATATCAGCCAGAAGAGTGGCCAGCTCCTGAAAATCACCGGGTCCCATACCAAATCGTGTCATCTCGGAAACACCAAGCCGCAGTGCCCCCGAGGCGGTAAATCCCTCTTCTGTAGGTGTTGCCTGATAGTTAACGATAATGTTATTTTCTTCCATCTTTCTGGCAACCCCAGCACCTCTTCCGTACCCCACATGGACAAGAACCTGATGGGTTTCTGTGTAACTGACCGCTGGGTCACCTGCCACATCCAACCCCTCATCTTTCAGGGCCCGGGCAAAAACTTTGGCATTTTCAATGACTGCTCTCTGGTAGGAATCTTTGAAATGATTCATCTCGCAGGTGGCAAATAGAAGACCTGTCATGGTTCCCAGATGATGGTTACTGACGCTGCCGGGAAAGGTCCTGCGTTTCACCGCCTCCCACAACTCATGGTGCAGTTCATCCTCCGCAAAATCCGAGGCGATAACACCCCGCTGACTACCAAAAAAGGTCTTATGGGTCGAGCCGGTGATGACATGGGCTCCTTCCTGAAGCGGGACCTGAAAATGATCTCCGTAAAGCCCGAGAACATGAGCCATGTCATACATAATCAGGCAGGAAGGCACATGTTCATCCACCATGGCCCTCAGCTCTCGCACCGGCTCCTTGTGGATCACCATGCTTTTCCCGAGAATAAGCAGTTCCGGCTGCTGATCTTTAATCAGAGTTTCACAGGCCCTGACATCAATCTTGTAAGGATTATCCTGTAACACCGGAAAATTGACCACAGCGGCTTTTTCTGTTTGTGGATCACGGGCGACAAAATCACGCAACGCCCCCATGGGCTGGGCACTGAGGTGACCTCCACGGATAATATGATTGTTTATTATTTTCCTGATACGACGCTGGCTTCCTTTTCTATCTGCTCTGTTAAGAAAATCCACCAACGCACTGAAAAAGGCAGTATTGGCCATCTGCCCGGAAATCACTCTGGACTCGATATTGTTACAACTGAAATACCTTCGCAGCTCATTGTTCAGAAGCACTTCAACTTCTTCAATAAACTCGGTTCCCTGATAGTAAAACACATCCTCGGAAGAGAATGCCTCGATCTCCCGGTGTTCTGCGTAACGGTTCACGGGATCTGCAATGGAGAGCATTCGAGTGAAAAGGGACTGGCTCATTTCAGAAGGAATAAGATTAATGCCCTCCCTTTGCCGCCAGTTGTGATTCTCCACCGTCCTGGCAATAAGGTTTGCTGCCTGCTGTTTTGAATCGGCATTCTTCTGCAGAGCCAGGGTAACCCCGGGCTTCCCGTAGACAATAGGCCTCACATAAGGTGGTGCCATGGAACTCATATGGCAGGAAACAACCACTGCTTCACAACGTTTCTTTCGTATCTACACTTCCAGAACATCATTTTCACAAATATTGGAATCAATCAGAGCCAGCGCAATGGGCCTTCTCCTGATTTCATCCTCAAACTCACCATCAAGACCACTCCCCAGGGGAAGCCTATATGGTGCCATGGTACCACTGCTGATATATCCCACATGCCTGCCCTTACAGAAGACCCGATATCCCTCTCTGGCTATACCTTTGCCGGTGATAGCCAGGGGCATAACCATTCTGGGCAGCGCCTCGATAGCTGAAAAATCCTGATCCAGAATACGTTTAAAGGATGCATGTTGCTGCATAAGAGCATCCTTTCCGATAAAATCACCCTTCAGCCTGGAAAAACTGACGGCAAATTTGGAGAGCTTTGAGGCAAAGAGCGGGATCTCGTTCCCCTCATGATCAGTTCCCAGCTCATGGCCATAAAGAGGTAAGGAGGCCTCAAGACGCAGGGTGTCCCTCGCCCCAAGTCCGACAGGCAGAGCACCTTTTTCAAGGAAGAGATCCCAGACAGCACCTCCATGACTGTTATCAACAAAGAGCTCAAACCCCAGGGGCTCACCGGTGTAGCCAGTACGGGCAAGCAAGACTTCCGCCCCATTAATTTCCACTACACTGAGATGGTTTCTGGCTGGCTGGGGCAGATAACCACCACTGAGTACCTCTTCCACCATGCTCTTGGAAAGCGGACCCTGCAGTGAAATCATGGTCATTTCAAAGGTCCTGTCCTCCATCTCCACCGCCGGAAAACCCCCGATTATCCGGCGGAGATGCGTAACATCCTGCTCCCGGTTAGAAGCATTGACCACCAGAAGATATTCCTCCTCTTTAAACCTGTACAGATAAGCATCATCCAATGCCCCCCCTTTTTCATTCTGAATCAGAGTATACTGGCTCTCCCCCACGGATAATGCCTGAGCATTATTGGTCAACACATGCTGAAGAAAAGCCACACTGCCCTGCCCCTTCAACACCAACCTGCCCATGTGAGAAACATCGAAAAGACCAGCTTGCTCCCT
>JAJRQL010000120.1 GCA_024280265.1 Deltaproteobacteria bacterium | reverse complement strand
GGAAATTGCCTCCAGATCTCTTCGTTCTTCTTCAGTAAGCGTTACTCGGTATCTCGGTGCCATAATTATTCCCATGGTTTTGGAACAATTATAACACGTCCCGCCATTAATGCGAAGTATTATGTTTTACATTGTACTAGAGGCTTGCGGCTGTGGAGTGGATATAGTTCTGAACTCCACTTACAATATCATCAGCGATAATGTCGAGAAAGGCATCAGAACTGAGGTTCTTAGAGTCGCCCGGATTTGTAATAAAGGCAATTTCAATTAAAATTGCAGGCATTTCTGCACCGATCAAAACGTAAAATGGCGCCTGTTTTACCCCAAGATTCTTGAAGTTGCTGTTTTGGACTCCCTCAATTCCATTACTCAAAGAATTGTGGACAAAACCGGCAAGTCTTGAAGATTCATTGATCTTGGAATTCTTCATAATATCTGAAAGAATATCCTGAAGATCACTCATTTGATGGGTCGAGGTGACATTTTCAAAAGCAGCAACACGCATGGCTTCGGCATTCGTGGATAAATTGAGGTAATAGGTTTCAAGACCATGAACCTTTGGTGATGGGTGGGCGTTGATGTGAAGGGATACCAAAAGGTCAGCGTCATTGGTGTTTGCTATGGCGGTACGCTCTTCAAGCGGGATGAAAACATCAGAATTCCGGGTGAGGATAACTTCTGCACCGGTTTGTTCCTCAAGGACAGGGACAAGCTTTTTTGCAATACTTAAAACAATATCTTTTTCTTTCAACCCAAAAGCTGATGCTCCGGGGTCTTTTCCACCATGGCCGGGATCAACAACGATTTTTCGTACTCCCAGACCGAGCTGCTGGGCAAGTGAGAGTTCTGCTGTGTTCATTCTGTCGTCATCAATGACTGGATCATTACTTGCTGTATTCCTTTTATTAGCAGCGTTTGGTTCAACTTTCTTAAAGTCTTCAAGCACAATATGATCTTCAGGTTCCTGTTGTCCGATACCTTTTGTGGCGCTTGCACTGGATTGAACATGACCCGGTGGTGTAGGTAGCGTTTTGGCGGGTTGAGTCTGGCTCGCCAGGGGTTCTCCGCGGACATCAATCACGACCCGGAACGGGTCAGGCAGACTGAAGATCTTGTAGTCGGAGATAGACTCAATATCAAGTACCACTCGGACTACTTCAGGGGTGAACTGACCTGTGCGAATCTGTTTCAAAAGACCATCTTCAATGGGAATTGGGGAGCGGTATTTTGGGTCAATATAAGATTCCTGAAAATCAATATAGAGTCTTCTCGGTTTGGAACCATTTTTTTCAAGCAGCCGTTCGCGGTATCGGACAGGGCCTGATGCTTTAATAACCACTCTGGTATAGTTGTTTGAGGACCAGTATTTAACAGGAAGAACATTGTTGAGGTTTTGAAGATAGGTCCGCTTGAGCATGGCATCGGGTAGAGGAATATCGTGTTCCTTGGACAAGGCTTTTAATTTATCGGAGGCGTGGGCGTACATATCGCCATTACGATAGTTTGCAATAATCCTGGTATAACTAGCAGCAGCTCTGCGAGGATCTTTTTTTTTGTTGAGGTAGAGATTGCCAACAGCGTACAGGGCATCATCAGCAAGGGTGTTATCAGGAAAGAGTTCTGCTACATCGCGGTAATAAGAAATTGACTCCTTAAGATCCATATTGTTGTCAAAGCGGCGATACATCTTGGCATACATTCGGCCGAGCATGTAAAGACTCGGGGCCGCAAAATCTGACTTTGGCCCGGATAGGTAGATTTTTCTGAAGTTTCTCACTCCATTCATCCAGTTGTCGCGTGAAGCGCCAAGTGAATTGTTGGTGTGCAGTTCGTTGTAGTAAAACTTAGCCTGCTGATAACGTTTTTCAATGGAAACAAAATCTGTGGCTTCTGTGCCGCGTTCTTCAGCGTTACAGAAAACCACGCCGAAGAACAGGGAGAGGAGAAGGAGCAGGGTGAAAATGGGGAAAGATTTTAGCATTACACCTTATCAGGGGGAGTGAAACAACTCAGAATTATGCTTCCGTAGGTCATAAATGATATGAAATTGTACATATCATTTATTTTATTAAAAGAAGTATACCTAAAAGACACCCTGATGGCAAAAGAAAATAACTGGGCGCTTTCAACATCAATATCAGGATCGCTGTCGAAAAAAGTGACAATAGGATTATGGATACATGGCCTTCTTCGGGCAACCTGGCAAAATTGTCTTTTCGCTCGATTTCTGCGTTATGTTCGAAATTTTGTCCTCAGAATATCATGCTTATGCCTGCGGTAAATTTTTTCGCATGCCTTGATCTCGAACGAAAATCCTAATTCTTCAAGGCTGCCTTCAGTTCATATAAAAAATCAAGGGCCTGCCGGGGGCTTAAATCGTCCAATTCCACATCTATGAGTAAACTGTGAACCGGGTTTTCTTCGGGTCTGGCAAAAAGAGATAACTGGTTGGGATGACTTCTGCTCCGTTGTTTTCTGGTTTTCTGACTCTTGGCAATGGCGGGGGTACCATCCTGGCTGAATTCGCCGGATTCAATGTTTTTCAAAATTTCCCCGGCTCTTTTGACGACTCTGGCAGGTACTCCGGCTAGGCCTGCAACCTGAATTCCGTAGGATCGATTCGTTCCACCCTTCACCAGTTTATGTAGAAAGATGATGGTGTCATTCCATTCCCGGATCGCAATAGAGTAGTTACGAACCCTCTTTTCAGTTTGGGCAAGGTCTGTGAGTTCATGGTAATGGGTTGCAAACAGGGTTTTAACACCTCTACCGTTTTTGTTGACCAGGTCTTCTGCCACCGCCCAGGCGATGGCCAGGCCGTCAAAGGTCGAAGTTCCTCTGCCTATTTCATCGAGAATAACCAGGCTTTTTTCTGTGGCATTGTTCAGGATGTTTGCGGTCTCATTCATCTCGACCATGAAGGTGGACTGGCCGCGCCGCAGGTCATCCATGGCACCTACCCGGGTAAAAATGCGATCCACCACACCGATGGTGGCATTTTCCGCAGGTACAAACGAGCCCATCTGGGCCATGAGTACGATGAGAGCCGTCTGCCGCAGGATGGTCGATTTTCCTGCCATATTGGGGCCAGTGATGATTAGGACCTCTTCGCTGCTCTGGTCGAGATAGACATCATTGGGTACAAACTTTCCTGTGGGCAGTGAACGCTCGATGACAGGGTGGCGCCCTTCAACAATATCTATAATCTCAGCGTCATTTACAACAGGACAGTGGTAACGATGCAATTGGGCCACTTCAGCGAGGCAGACCAAAAGGTCTGTTCTGGCAAGCAGAGCAGCACTTTTTAAAAAACGTGAACTTTCTGCAGCCAGATTTGATCTGATATTGGTGAAGATCTGGTATTCAAGTTCCAGGCGTCGTTCCTGGGCGCCAAGAACCTTAGTTTCGAATTCTTTCAGTTCAGGAGTGATAAATCGTTCGGCGCTAACCAGGGTCTGTTTCCTGATATAGTTCTCAGGGACATTGGCAGATTGAAGTTTACTTACCTCTATATAGTAGCCAAAGACTTTGTTGAAGCCTACTTTTAGTTTGGCGATACCCGTGGACTTTCGTTCCTGATTTTCAAGATCAAGGATCAGCTGCTTGCCATGTTGTTGAATATGGATAAGCTCGTCAAGTTCCTGATTCTGACCGGGCTTGATCAGTTTGCCGTCACGCAGGGTAATGGGCGCTTCCTCGTGGATGGTATCTTCAAGGATCTGGTGCAGATCAGAAAGGGTGTCAAGTGCGACGCCAAGCTTCTGAATGTGTTCGGCATCACATTGAAGCAGTAATTCTTTTATGGCCGGAAGCTTTGCTATGGACTGTTTCAAGGCAAGCATATCTCGACCATTGCCATTCCCAAGAACCATGCGGCTGTTGAGGCGCTCAATGTCGTAAATGGCAGTGAGGAGTTCCCGGAATCTGGCACGAATATGGCTCTGGTTGTAGAGGAACTGGACTGCCTGGAGACGGCTGTTGATTCTGGTAACATCTCGCAGGGGAAAGAGAATCTCTTGTTTCAGGAGTCGTGCACCCATGGGAGTGCAGGTATGATCAAGTACTGAAAGAAGTGACCCCTCACGCTTTGTTCCGATGATAGTCTGGGTCAATTCAAGATTTCTTCTGGAGGAATCATCAATCTGCAGAATGAGGTCCAGGTCGATGGGGGTCAGTTTCTCAATATGGCTGATATCGCTTTTCTGAGTCTCAATGATATAATCAAGAAGGACACCTGCAGCCATAATTCCCTGTCTGTAGGAGCCACAGCCAAAACCCGCAAGACTTGTTACTTGAAATTGTTCAATGAGTAATTCTTCACAACTTTTAAAATGAAATTTGGTTGCAGAGCGTGTGGTGATACAGATTCCAGGCAGCAGGGTAGCTGCGGTGTCGAGCAGTGGTGCCAGAGTATTGGTGTCAGCCTCATTGACAAGAATTTCAGCAGGCGTCATTCGGGTGAGCTGGTCGAGAATTGCCTCTCCATTTTGCTCCGGGTCTTCAAATTCGCCGATCAGAAAAGCACCGGTTGAAAGATCAAGGAAGCTGATTCCGTAAAGTATCTGCTGACCTTTGAGCATGCAACTCAATGCGGCAACAAAGAGATTGTCTTTGTCGTCAAGGAGCCCGGAGTCAGTGACAAGCCCTGGGGAGATGATACGAACCACTTCCCGTCGCACGATTCCTTTGGCTTCGCTGGGATTTTCCGTCTGTTCGCAGATGGCAACACGATGCCCGGCCTTGACCAGCTTGGCCAGATAATTTGTTGCGGCATGATAGGGGATGCCGCACATGGGAACCCTGTTGGACTCGTTTTTGTTATTTCTGGAGGTGAGAGTAATGCCAAGTATTTTAGAGGCGATTTCCGCATCTTCAAAGAACATCTCGTAAAAGTCTCCCATCCTGTAAAAAAGAATGGTGTCCGGATGCTGTTCCTTGATACCAAGGTACTGTTGAAGCATGGGAGTGATTTTTGCTGGTTTACTCATGGGTCTGTTCCGGGGACGTTGTGGGTTGCAGCAGTGCCTGGAAATGGGGTAACAACTTGTCATAGGTGGCGAGAAGATGTTCTGGGATTGAGCGTACTTCGCCAAGAACAGTCATGAAGTTGTGGTCTCCTTCCCAGCGGGGAACAATATGGAAATGGAGATGATCGGCAATGCCGGCACCCGCAACCTCTCCCTGGTTGCAACCGATGTTGAATCCGTCGGGATGGAGTTGCTCTTGAAGTATTTTTGTGGCAGAAGAAACCATATTCATAAGAGCAGAAAGGGATAGGCTGTTAAGTGATGTAATTGATGCAATATGATCAGTTGGGGCAACTAGGAGGTGTCCGTTGGTGTAAGGAAAGCGGTTCAGGAGCACAACCGTACGGTTGTCTCGTAACAGCAGCAGTCGGTCTTTTGAATGGCTGCATTTTCCAGGAGGCTCAAAAAGGCATCCGGATAATTTGTCGGTCTTCCCCTCAACGTGTTCCATGCGCCAGGGAGCCATTAGCGTTTTCATGGGCTGTTCTCAGCAAACTGATGCAGTGTGGCTGTCAGGCCGTCCAGAGTAATGGTGAGGATGGCATAACTACCTGGGGCTCCATAGCGTCCGGTCCTGGAGAATGAACCGGGGTTGACAAACAGAGTGCCTCCAAATTGATGGTTTGCTGCAAAATGGGTATGGCCATAAACGACGCAGTCGACTGTGGGGAAGAGGTCCCACATTCTCTGTTCGATATTGTGTCTGGCTCCTGCACCATGGCAGAGTCCAATTGTATATCCTTCAATCTCTATGACTTTACTGGTGGGGAGAGTCCGGACGGATGATTGTTCACACATGTTTCCATGTACTGCGTGGACTTCTTTATCCTTGAAAACATCGAGAATGGAGATGTCAGTCAGATCCCCTGCGTGGAGGATGATGGGGCAGTCTTTAAAGGCCAGATTAACCTGATCGGTGAACCATGGTGAAGGGCTGTTTATATGGGTGTCTGAGAGAATTCCGATTTGAGTCACGGCACTGCTGGCTCCAGTTGTTTTCTGAGTTTTATTGTGAACTGTCGAATCGTAATTAGTATAACTTGTAGGAGGTTATGAAGCACCTGAAAAATTTTTCTTTTTTCACTGGAACTGATACACTTGAAAAAAGCTTTTTTGAATTTGTATGCATTTGCTGCGGTCCTCCGAGTTGCAGGTGGCCATATAAAGAACATAGAACGGCTCCTTGCCTTTATGAGGAAGTTGTGGGCGGATGCATGCCAAGGTGTTGCTGTTCTCCTGGTGTTAATTGGAATCCTGCACAGACCATCCTAGATTCAGGTTATGTTTAGGTATCAGTTCCTTACTCCATAAAAGCTGTAATAAAAAACGGGATGGAAAACGAATATTATACTGTGTTTAAATGAGTAGTTGCGAGGAACATATATGACAGACAAAAATGTAATTCACGCAGAAGTTGAAGTGATCAATGAGGGTGGTGAGCAAAACAATAATATTGCCCTTCCGAGCAGGATACTCCCTCAGCATCTCTACCTTATCCCCATTGCAACCCGTCCTTTTTTTCCTGGTCAGGTGCAGCCCATTGTTCTGTCTGCGGAATACTGGAAGGATACCATCCAGAAGGTTGGTGAGACAGAACAGAAACTGGTGGGGCTGGTCTATACTAATAATATACCTGCCCAGGAGACTGCTCCCGAGAATTTCGCCAGCATAGGATGTGTAGGAAAAATTTTGAAGCCCACCATGCAGGAGTCCAATATCCATTTTATCTGTCAGGGTATGCACCGATTCCGTATCAAGCGCTGGCTGGGAAGTAAGGTTCCTTTTCTGGTGTAGGTGGAGTATCCAGAAGATGCGGAAAAGCCTACTTTGGACGACACAGAAGTACGGGCCTATGCCCTGTCTGTAATTTCTGCGGTAAAGGAACTGGTGCAGGCAAACCCCCTGCACGGAGAGGAATTGAAGCAGGCCCTGCAGTACTTTTCTCCCAGTGAGCCGGGCCCGTTGACCGATTTTGCGGCAACACTCACCACTGCCACAGGCGAGGAGTTACAGAAAGTTCTTGAGACATTGCCGATACTTAAGCGGATGAAGCGTGTCTTTCCTCTCTTGCACAAAGAGGTGGAGATTACCAAACTTCATGGGGAAATCAGCAAAGATGTTAATACCAAAATCAACAAGCGACAGCGTGAGTTTTTTTAAAAAGAACAGCTGAAAACCATTCAGAAAGAGCTTGGTATCACAAAGGATGATCGAAAGTCTGACGCAGAAGAGTTTGAAAAGCGCCTGGAGAAGTTGCATCCTCCAGTGGCAGTCTTAGAACGAATCGAAGATGAGATGAATAAGCTGAGTTTCCTGGAAAAGGGTTCTCAGGAATATGCAGTGACCAGAAATTATCTTGATTGGATGAGTTCCGTTCCCTGGGGAGTTTTTTCGGAAGATAAGCTGGGTATAAAAGAGGCCAGAAAAATACTCGATCGGGACCATGATGGTCTTGATGATGTGAAGGAGCGTATCATTGAGTTCCTGGCAGTAGGTGCCTACAAAAAAGAAGTTGCAGGTTCCATTATGCTGTTGGTTGGCCCGCCCGGCGTTGGGAAAACCTCAATCGGTCTCTCTGTGGCTGATGCCATGGGACGTGAATTTTATCGCTTCAGTCTCGGTGGAATGCGGGACGAAGCGGAGATAAAAGGACACAGGCGTACTTATATCGGATCCATGCCGGGTAAGTTTGTTCAGGCCCTCAAGGAGGCAAAAACCTCCAATCCTGTGATCATGCTCGATGAGATCGATAAGATCGGAGCATCGTTTCGGGGGGATCCGGCTTCCGCTCTCCTTGAGGTTCTGGACCCGGATCAGAATTTCGGATTTCTTGGTCACTACCTTGATCTCAGGGTGGATTTATCAAAAGTGCTTTTTATCTGTACCGCCAATCAGCTTGATATCATCCCGGGGCCATTGCTGGATCGTATGGAGATCATCAGGCTTTCCGGCTATATCACAGAAGAGAAAATGACTATTGCCAGAAATCATCTCTGGCCTAAATCTCTGCAGAAAGCCGGTTTGACAAAGAGCCAACTGAAAATCAGCTATGCTGCCCTGCGTCTACTTGTTGAGGGCTATGCGCGGGAGGCTGGTGTGCGGAAAACGGAGAAGCACCTGCTGAAGATTGTGAGAAAAGCGGTTGTGCGTTTTCTTGAGGATCCGGAACTCAGGATATCGGTTACTGTCAAAAATATCGAAGAGTTTTTAGGGAAGCCATTCTTTAAAAAGCAATCTTTGATCACCGGAATCGGGGTTATAACCGGGCTGGCGTGGACTGTACTTGGAGGTGTCACTCTAGCTGTCGAGGCAGCAGCAGTTGAGCGAGATGGTGGAGGCTTCAAGCAAACCGGGCAGCTTGGCGATGTGATGCGCGAATCCTCAGAAATCGCCTACAGCTTTTTACTATCAAATGCAAAAGGTTATGGGATAAAAGATACCTTTTTTCAGGATCATTTTGTTCATCTTCACGTCCCGGAGGGTGCCACCCCCAAAGATGGGCCAAGTGCAGGAGTGACGATGGCTTCAGCGCTGTTGAGCTTGGGTCTTGGGAAGAAGATGAAACATAATCTCGCCATGACTGGAGAGCTGACTCTCACCGGGAAAATTCTTCCCGTGGGAGGAATTAAAGAGAAAGTGATTGCCTCAAAACGAAGCGGAATTACAGAACTGATCCTGCCGGAGGCGAACAGGGATGACTTTGATACTCTTCCGGAGTATGTTAAGGAAGGGTTCGAAGTCCACTTTGCCGAGCGATATGATCAGGTGGCAAAAGTGGTGCTATCTGCGTTGAATGGTGGAGGAGATGTGGTGTGAAAAATAAAAAGAGTGTGCTGCTGGCTGGTTTTGCCCTGCTTATTTATCTCCTTGCTCAGCAGGGAGAGGATATGGCCCGGTCGTTACCTGAAAATTCTCTTGGCTCCAATGCGGTTTTGCAAACTGCTTTCAGCAAAAGACAGTCTGATCTTCAGGTAAAAGGGCAGGGTATTGTGAAAAAGGTTCTCCCCGACGACCTGAAAGGTTCACGGCATCAGAGGTTTATTCTCCAGGTTAACCCTGATCAAACGGTGCTGGTTGCCCATAATATAGATTTGGCTCCACGCCTGCCGGGCCTGAAACAAGGGGATAGCGTAGCGTTTTACGGTGAGTATGAGTGGAATCAGCAGGGCGGAGTGATACATTGGACTCACCATGATCCTGATGGTGGTCACATAAATGGATGGTTAAAATATAATGGACAAACTTACCGGTAATATCTTTCAACGGCGGTTGCTTAGGAGTTTTGGCTATTCCATGCAGGGGTTGCGGGCCACTTTCAGGGAGGAAGAGGCCTTTCGTGTTGAGGTTCTTCTAGCTCTGCTGTTTGTTCCGCTGGGCCTGTATCTTGGCGAAACCGGAGTTGCCAGGGCGCTGCT
This sequence comes from Deltaproteobacteria bacterium, assembly GCA_024280265.1. Lineage (GTDB taxonomy): Bacteria > Desulfobacterota > Desulfobulbia > Desulfobulbales > Desulfocapsaceae > Desulfocapsa. Next base: position 3,196 of record JAJRQL010000120.1, on the reverse strand, counting down.
GGCAGGAAGTGTCTGCCTGGTATTGATTGTTGAGATGGTCAACTCTGCTGTTGAAAGCGTAGTGGACAGATTCGGGGCAGAGCACCATGAGCTTTCCGGGCGGGCCAAGGATCAGGGTTCATCTGCAGTATTTCTGGCACTGTTTCTGGTGCTGCTTGTCTGGGGGACGGTATTGTGGCCGGGGATTTTCTGATCAGGCCGAGCTCTTGTCTGTGTCAAGAAACGGCTTGAAACGTTGTCGTTCCTCCGGGGCGAGTCTGTGAGGGCGCCTGGATCTCATGTCGAGAAAAAGGGCTTTCTGCTCTGTCCGGTTGCGAATGCTCTCTGCACAGCTACAGGTTGTTCTGGTTAAACCGAACTGCCTTGACACCCCCGACGATACTTCCGACCACACACGACCAGTACCCGATCCAGAGTCCGAAATGTGACCCTGTCCACCAGCCAATCCAGCCATAGATCGATATGCTCAGCAGGATGATCAGTTTTTTCATTATTTTAACATGATTGTGCATTTCTGATTAGAAGGAAGGACAATGTCGATCTATGGTTATTCGCTGTTAATATGGAAACATACTGCGCTCAATATCGTATAAACTGAAAAGTTTTTTTGCCATATGATGGATTATTGTAAAAAGAGATCTGACAGCCAGTACAATCCCATTCCAACCAGTACCGTGGTTCCGAGGCTTTTTGTCTTCAAGGCAAAGAGCAGTGTGGGGATGGCTACAAGAAATTCAGTTTTTCCAAGGTAGAGGGTTCGGTTGCTCTGGTCTGTAAAGAGGATGGGAGCAAGGAGGGAGCAGAGTATGGCTACTGGAATCATGCTCAGCCAGTCGATCAGCCACTGGGGGAGTTTCCGTTGTGCCAGATAAAAAAGAGGAAGCCAGCGTGGCAGGTAGGTTACAAGGCCCATTCCCCCAAAAAGAATAAGGTAATCTGAAAAGTTCATTTGTGCCTGTCCTGATAGCGTTTAAAAAAAAATCCAATGGTTGCCGCACTGACGGAAGCTCCGAGAATATAACTGTTTCCGGGAATGAACAGATACCAGAGGGTTGCTATCAGCAGTGCAGCAAGTCCGGTGAGAAAAAAAGAGATATTGTGGAGTTGGAAGAGTAGCAATGCCAGGAACATGGCAGTGAGGGCATAATCGGTACCAAAGGCGCCACGGGGGATGAACTGGCCCATGAGGGCACCGCAGGTGGTGGATAGAATCCAGGTCATGTTAGAGAGTTGATTCACGGTTAGTGCCCGCTTGAAATCCCAGTTTCCCTTGCGAAAACGGGCCATGTTTACCGCAAAACTTTCGTCGGTAATACCATAGGCGAAAAAGCTCAGCAGCAGTCGTCGCAACCCGCTTAAGTGTACAGCAACAGCTGAACTCATGAGAAAATGGCGGAGATTAACAACAAAAGTTGTGAGTAGTATGGCCCATAATGAGGCGCCGGCTGTGAGCATTGCTACGCAAATGAACTGGGCCGAACCGGCAAAGACCATTATGGACATCATCGTCACTGCCCATACCGGGATTCCCGCCTGGTTGCCAAGCACACCAAGTGCCAGTCCTATGGGGATATAGCCAAAGCAGATGGGCCAGGCTGCTATAGCCCCTTCCCGAAACCAGGAAGAGTCATCTTCGGGGGCTGTTGAATCTGTCATAACAATTACAAACTGAGTCGCGATGGTTTTTTTCTTATGTGTCTGAAATTTCAGGGTTTTTAAAATAATGTTATCGGGATGGTACAAGTAGTAGCGAGGCACTTGTTCAGTGGCTCTGATTAGTTTCCCGACTTGTTGGGTCGGTCTACTCTGTTGAATCGTGAAACTCGTAAAGTTATCACGACTTCAATTTTGAGCAACTCTTTTCTGTCTATTTGGTGGCTGCTACAGCTTTCTCTGGAGTCCTTCTCTTTTTTATGGGTTGCCAAAGAGGTGTTCCCGTGGGTATAATAGCAGATTTTGAAGAAAATATGCGTTTTTGTATAAGAATAAAATCCCTTGTCGGGGATCTGTAATTTGTGGAGATGGATAATGTTAAGTGCTTCTGATTTGCGTAAAGGGCTGAAGATACAGATTGATGGCCAGCCATATATTATAACTCATTTTGAATTTTCAAAGCCTGGAAAGGGCCAGTCTCTTTATCGTTGCAAGATGCGAAATATGATCACTGGAAATCAGTTCAGCCAGACCTATCGCTCCAATGAGAAATTTGAGAAACCTGCCCTTGTAGAACGTAAGATACAGTATCTGTATAACCAGGGTGATGAATACCATTTTATGGATACTGAAAACTATGAGCAGACATTTATTACTCGGGAACAGCTTGGTGATAATGTGAGCTTTCTTCAGGACAATATGGAATTGGATGTCCTTTTCTTTGATGAGAAACCCATTGATGTAACCCTGCCTATTTTCGTAAATCTTGTGGTTACCGTGGCAGATCCCTGGGCCAAGGGTGACACTTCCGGAAACGATACCAAACCGGTTACAGTTGAAACCGGTTATGTCCTGCAGGTTCCTCCTTTTGTTGTCGAAGGAGATAAAATTCAGATAGATACCAGGACCGGGGACTATGTTACCCGAGTGAAAGAGTAGGCCCGTAAACGGCTTTCCCCGGCGGCCTGTTTTTATATCATCTCCATGGCTTTCTGTATAAATATTTTCCCCGGCAATTATGCTTGAGAAGAAAATGCTGCATCAGCGTGCAGTATTTTTTCAGGCAATCCGAAGCTTTTTTCAGGGACAGGGGTTCCTCGAAGTAGATACTCCTGTCCGGCAGCCCCTTGTCATTCCCGAACAGAATATAGTACCGATCCCTTCAGCGGGTCATTTTCTGCAGTCTTCTCCTGAATTGTATATGAAGCGCCTCCTGGCAGGTGGTTCTGATAAAATTTTCCAGATTTGCCACTGCTTCAGGTTTGGTGAACGGGGACGTTTTCATCTCGAAGAGTTTGTGATGCTGGAGTGGTACCGGCTTGATTGTGACTACACCCGGCTTATGCGGGACTGTGAACGTCTGTTTCAGTTCCTGGAGTCACGGATGGATCCATGGCATTTTCCGGTCTCTCTACGCACTCCATGGCAGAGGATTACGGTGAGAGATGCTTTTCACAAATACTGTTCAATGACTCCTGCTCAGGCGCTGGAGCAGGATTGTTTTGATTTGCTGTTGGTGGAGAAGGTTGAAATGCATCTGGGC
>JAJRQL010000119.1 GCA_024280265.1 Deltaproteobacteria bacterium | reverse complement strand
TTCCGTTCAGAAGAAGGTGCACGTTTCTTCTGTCGGATTCGCAGTTATATTTCTTCTTGCCGTAAACAGGATATCAGCTCAACGACAGCCTTGGCATTATTGTTCAAAGGTGAGTTACCGGATTTTAGGCATTAAAATTGAGACGCGTAGGAATTACGCTGAATGGTTACAACATTCCATGTGCACCATGGAAAAAGAGGTCCGGTGAAACGGAAGCGGGCTCTGCTGAGGAGCAACTCGCCGAGGGATAACCGGATAGGCGATGATGAAATATCGACATCGTGGGAGTTTTCGGGCTCCCCTTTTTTTATTGATGGCTGATATTTCAGAGGAGCCTCTATGCCTTGAAAACCTCGGGGTCTGGGGCAGAGCCCCAGGGATGACTGGTAATGGCATAATGCTGGAGTCATCTCTGTAACTCGATCTTCTCTCAAATATCGTGAATGATACTCCATCAGTTATCGAAATCACGCTCAGGCTGACTGATGGATCGACAGCATATAGTTTTCAATCACTGCTTCGGAACTTGGCGACGATTGTACGAAATACGTGTTAAAGTCGAGATGTGGAGGGAGAGATGCCTTCATTCACAATAGATACTCAACTCACACAAAAGCATGAAGAGGCATTTCGACTACTGAAGGAAATCAAAATGTAGACAGGGCCGTGCAGTCTGTTTTTTCGTTATGATGCTAAATTTACAGAACAAATATGTCTTGCAACGAAAGGAACTTCAGTTTAGCCAACTTCAATTTCAGGTTTTTACGAGGGCATCAACACTGAGTAGCCTTTTAATTGTCTCCTTGTTTTTTTCAAGTTCTGACCAGGAACTAAATTGCACTTTGAGGCTAACATGGTCTGTTTCAAAGGCTGGGCTATGTTCTATGTTACAGCACGAAGGAAGTGCCATCTGAGCAACCTTCTTTTTAAACAACTTCTCAGCTTCTTCACTTTGTGGAAAAAGTTGTTTTTGAAGAAAACCTAATAGGATTGCTGCTTTCTGTGGAGTGTTGGTTTCCCCGTGATTGAGGATCATTCTGATCTTCTTTTCTGACAAAAGCTCTGCAATTGTTTTATTACCACGATAGGCAAGATCTCTGCACAACGACAGGAGCCTTTTCTGTTTTCCACCGCCGAGCCGTAACTTTTTAAAGATAGAGTGGATTGACTTACGTTCCATTGAAGATAACTGCAACAGTTCGAGAGCGGTCTTTTCTGTTGTTTTATGACAATGAACACTTATCTGGAGTTCAGGTTCGAGTTGTAACAGACTGATATACTTTTTTATGGTATTGGTCTGGACTTTCTCACCCATGATCGGCAGGAAATTGTCGGCTGCCATATCAATGGACATATGTTCAAGGCTGTGAGAAAAGAAATAGGCTTTTTCCATGGGGCTGAGTGCACCGGATATCCTCTGATCTTCAAGGATATGATAAAGAACAGCAAGCGGAGTGATTGTGTCATTTACAACAAGGCATGGAATGTTTTTCCTGTCGGGCTGAAGTTCTCTGAATATCTGTAATCTGTAACGTCCTGCGAGTATATGGTATGTGTCTTCTCTGGTATTGTGTTTCATTAAAGGGGGCTGCAGGATGCCGACATTTTTGATGGATTTTGCCAAGCTGTTATCTTGCCTGTTTGTCAATGAGAAAAAAGGGTGAATGCATAGAGTTTGAGAATGTTCTATCTTTTGCAGTGGAACATTTTGAAAGATCGGTATAGCGCACATTGGGATAATCTCTGTTTTGGCCGGGAAGCAGGCAAAAAAAAACCTGTATCAATAGTCCCGGTTGACGGTATTGATACAGGTGTGTGATCAAAAGTGGTTTAAAAACTACCTGGTGCCTGTCTGAAAGTGGTCTTTTTCTCCTGACTCTTCGTTGCGTTAAAAAAATCATCCAGTATTAACAACGTTAAAATAAACTGAGTACTTTGTCCTCGAGATATCAGATATATACCTGAGGTAAAACTTTTTCTGTGCCTCAATTTTTAAGAAAAGGTCTCATTTCTGGACGGGACACTACCTGGCAGGAATCATGCCTGGTTGATTTTATCACGAAGTATTCCTGATGGTTTAAAAGTGACTACTCTTCGCGCGTCAAGAGTCAACTCATCGCCCGTCTGTGGGTTGCGCCCTCTTCTGGATTTTTTGTTTTTGACATTAAACTTACCAAAACCGCTGAGAAGAAGATCTGTTCCTCCGATCAGTGATGTCTTTGAAATACGTAAAAAGGCCTCTACTGAGTCAGTAGCCTGAGCTTTTGTAAGAGAGCCGTGAGATTTGTATACCTGCTGAACAAGATCAGCTTTTGTGAGAGTCATAGTTGAATCCTCCTCAAAAATAATCATAATTAAAAAAAACATTCCGTATCACCAATGATATGCTTTGGACAGATAAAGTCAACCGTAGAGCGCTTTTTTTTAAATATTTCCTGCCATTGAGAAAATGGGAAGGTACATGGCAACAACCAGTCCACCAATCATACCACCAAGCACTACCATCATTAATGGCTCAATCATAGCGGTAAGGTTTTCAACCGCCTGGTCAACTTCTCCATCATAAAAGTCTGCTATTTTAGCAAGCATACTGTCAAGTGCACCGACAGATTCACCAACATTGATCATCTGAACAACCATATTTGGAAATACTCCACTTTCCTCAAGTGGTTCTGCAATGGGGCGGCCTTCGGCAATACTGTCCGCCACCCGAAAAACTGCCGCTTCAATAATTTTGTTGCCGGATGTTCTTGCAACAACCTGCAGGGCATCGAGAATTGGCACACCACTCTGAAGCATGGTACCAAGGGTTCTGGTGAATTTGGCCACGGCAACCTTTCTGACCAGTGGTCCGGCGATGGGCGCACGCAGAAACATTGCATCCATCTTAATGCGGCCAACCTCAGTATTGTAGATCTTTTTAATACTGTAGATAATGGCAAAGCCACCCATGAACAGCCAGATAAAGTTAGACTTGCAGAAGTTGGACATACTGACAACAATCTGGGTTGGAATGGGAAGTGCCGAATCCATGCTTGCAAACATATCCTCGAAAACCGGGATTACAAAAACAAGAATAACAACAAGAATAAGAAGGGCGATACCTAAACAGATAACGGGATAGGTCATGGCACCTTTTATTTTTTTCTTCAGTTCCATGGATTTTTCCATGAGCACTGCGAGGCGACTGAGAATGGTATCAAGGATACCACCAGTTTCACCAGCCTCTATCATGTTGGCGAAAAGGTTGTCGAATATTTTAGGATGCTTCCGCATTGAGTCTGCAAAGGTGGTACCCGTCTCAACATCCATCCGAATATCAGTGAGGACTTTTTTGAAGGTGGAGTTCTCCTGCTGCTTTGCCAGAATTTCGAGGCTCTGTACCAGTGGTAGACCAGCATCAATCATGGTTGAGAGCTGTCTGGTGAAGACAACTATGTCTTTACCGGTAACTTTTGGTTGGAAAAAAGATATGTTCTCAAACAAATCCTTTGGCTTTTCCTTGATAACAGGGTCTTTGATGCGTAGACGCTTGACATGGGCAAGTGCTGCGGCCTGGTCTGGTGCTTCAACTTCGCCCTTACGTTTGTCGCCGTATGAATTGATACCTTTCCATATATAGACAGGCATTATATGCTCTCCTGCATGGTGCTGTTTTCTAAATGCAAACTCACTGATTGAAGATACTCATCGATGGTTTGCTAAATGCTGCTTGACTCTGTTGCGTATGTTGTCTTGTGATAGAGGGTAAGTCTATTAAATACAAAGAGATAATGAAATTATAAAACAAATTTATTCTATATCATGATGTTAGAGATTACAAGCTAGAGTATTATTATGAGTGTTTTTTTTTATTTTCACCTTTGGGTCAGGGGCCAGGTATTAATAAAAATGGTTCATCCGGTTAATGAGTACCCCTGACGGTGCAAGTGGTAGAGTCGGAGTTTAAAATAATCCATATCTCTGAATCCATAAGCCTGTCGCTTGAGGGTTTTTATTTTGTTAACGGTTCCTTCAACTGATCCACTGGTTA
>JAJRQL010000118.1 GCA_024280265.1 Deltaproteobacteria bacterium | reverse complement strand
CTCATTAAAAAATAACATTGTGGTCTACTTGAATCTGTGAGCATTTTCTAAAGCATGGAGGGTCTTTCTGAATGGGGATAATTGTCAAATCGTTCAAAAAGGTCAGAATTCGTCATTGGTAAACGCTCATGGATTCAGGTAAACTCATAAAAACAGATAAAAAGATATCGACAAATCTCTTTAAAGTTGTTCATATACGTCTGTGATGTAGTTTGAATTTTTTTTATCCAGGGAGGAGAGAAAATGAGTGGACATGGGCATGTGACACCGGAAGAGGATCATTCTGTGTACGTCAAAGTTGGAGTATTTTTTGTGTTTGTTATTATAAGTTTTTTTGTAATTGGCATGATTAGTTGAAAAGCTTCTCGCAGAAAATTTATGAACCGTCAAAGGCCTGGCTTTTGACGGTTTTTTTGTTTTTGGAAGAACAGTATGGCGAAAAAGAAATTTTATGCAGTGGCCTGTGGTAGGAAACCGGGAATATATACATCTTGGCCGGAGGCTGAATTGCAGGTGAAGGGCTATGGCGGGGCACGTTATAAAGGTTTTGTCAGTCGGGATGAGGCAGAAGCCTGGATGGCTGATCCGCAGTGGAGTAAAAAGCCGAAAAAAGTCCCAGCTACACCACGGGAGCATTATAAACTGTCTCCTTCTGCAGCAGACATAGAGATCTATACTGATGGTGGAGCTATTAATAATCCCGGACCAGGGGGATATGGTGTTGTTCTCCTGATAAATGGCCAGCCACGTGAGTTGTCTGGTGGCTACCAGTACACCACTAATAATCGAATGGAGCTTATGGCCTGTATAAAGGGGATAGAGGCACTGCCCTCCAGGACTGAGCCGGTAACCCTTTTTTCAGATTCAAAATATGTGGTGAATGGTGTCAGCAAGGGGTGGGCAAAAGGCTGGCGAAAGAGGGGCTGGCGAAAATCTGATGGCAGTCCTGCTGTTAATGTGGATCTGTGGGAGAAGTTGTTGGATCTTATAGAGGGGCTTGATATCAACTTTACCTGGGTTAAGGGGCATGCGGGACATCCTCTGAATGAGCGCTGTGACCAGCTGGCAGTACAGAGTGCCAGAGGGGGAGGGCTGAAGCCTGATTCCGGTTACATGGGCTGATGAATTCAGGTTCTTATTCAATCTTGATTTAGTTGCATAATTTTATTGCGCAACAATTTTCGGGTTCGAACTGGAAATTACTTCCCCCATTGGCACTGCTGGATTATGTTTACTGACGTTATATTTTCCTTTATTCGGTACATGCTATGGAATATTCACAACGATACTCTTTGAATCCAGCATTCAAAGTAGAAAGATTTGACAATGAAATCCTGCTGTATGCCGTTTCAGACACCAGTGGCGTATATCTCAACGAGACAGCATGTCTGGTGTGGGAAATGTGTGCTCAGGATCAGACGGTGGCAGAAATCATCAGTGTGCTTGAGGCCGCATATCCGGAGCAGGCAGCAGCAATAGCAGAGGATGTTGCTGCTGCAATTACGTCACTCGTTGAATATGGTGCCCTGATTGTCAGCTGTGATTAAGACCGGGTGTCGTACTGTAGGGTTTTGTGGCCAGTATGTTTCCATTAGTTCCTATGGTGCAGAGGCAGACGCATTACTTGACCTCCTCTGTTGTGATCTCACTCAGGGCACTATAACTCCTGTGCAGGCGGAGTATGATGTTATGAGTGTGGGAAACGGTGTCCCCGGGTTGTCATTGTGGCTGGAGGGGAAGTGTCTCTTTTCCGGACAGTGTTCTTACGATCTTTCCTATGCTCTCATCAATGAGGTTATTTATCAGTGTATTGTGGATAACAGTGCAGGGCATGCTATCCATGCCGCGGCTGTTGGTTCTGAGCAGGGGGCTGTGCTCCTGCCTGGGAAAAGCGGTTCAGGAAAGAGTACTTTCACCGCTTGGCTGCTATCCCGTGGTTGCAATTATTTGACCGATGAACTTGTCATGCTGGCTCTGGAGGAGCGACGTCTGTATCCTTTTACCCGTCCGTTATCAATCAAAAGCGGCTCTTCAGAGGTTCTTGCTACATTTTTCCGGTGTGACCGAGGGGATCTTATCTCTGGTGAATCCGGATTTATGCTACCTCACCGGCTATTAAACTCAAGCTTCAAACCTCACTCTCCCCCACTGTCTCTTGTCCTCTTTCCTGAATACAGGGAAGGGGCTGCAACTGAGTTTCGGGAGTTGTCACCTGCCCTCGGCTGTGCAAGGCTCATGGAGTGCTATGTGAATGCCAGAAATATCAAAGGACATGGTATTTCACAGTTGGCAGATTGCACTAGGAGCACTCCGATTTACCAGCTTGTGTATGGTAAGTTTGATGGGATGTGGGAGTTGTTGAATCGCCTTTTCCCCGCGCTTTTTCCCTGCTCTGGATCATGAACCGCTACCTGCTCAATCTCTGTGCCCGGTTGGAGGGACATGATCTGGTCTACAAACAACTTGCTGCTGCCTGTGAGAAAGTGGAGCAGTGGGATGAGCTCCTGTTTCTGGCAGAAGAACAGGGTATGGCACCGCTTCTTTACCGGCATCTCCAGGCAGTTTCGGGAGGGGTGCCAGATACATTTTTGCGTGGTTTGAAACTTTTATGTCTTCGACACAGGCAGGCCAATACCTTT
>JAJRQL010000117.1 GCA_024280265.1 Deltaproteobacteria bacterium | reverse complement strand
TGCCAGGGAATATTACCCGGGAACAACTGGATTCACCGGCAGTGGTGGAGTGTACTTAATGTGGCGCTTACGAAAGCTTAGACCAGGATCCGTCTTGGGCACATTTCGCGCGCCTACTGGTGAAGATCCGGTTCCATCCTTTTGAAGATTTGGATTCTTCCCACAGAAAGGGTGCTTCTTTATCGTTGCCACGGGTATGACAACTCTTACAGACCTGTTTGAAACCCTTACCGCCCTGGCCCATGGAAGGCTTTCCCACTCCAGAGGACCAACGTTGAGCACTCTGCAGGTGCCCGTTGTTTCATCAAAACGTTTTTTTGGTCTGGCCGATACGCTGAGACTGGTAACACCCACGGCAAAAACACATATCATAACAATAAAAAACTGTTTCATTTGCAAACTCCCTGGGGAATGAGGTGTGTTGAAGAGTTTATCAGGCAGCATTGCAGTAATTCTTACGATGTGTCGACAGCTCAAATTAATAACCGGATGTATTGTATTGTGGCACGTTGTGGAGTTACAGTCAAGGTGGAAAATACAATTACTACAAGGGTTACGAGGGAGGTTAGTATGAATAATTATAATTAAAGGATAAGGGGATATATTGTTGTTAGGAGAAAAGGCAGGGGGCAGTCTAGAGAAATTTTAACAGTAATGGGGCAGCCTGTGATGTGAATCAGCAGAGCTGGCGTCTCATTTCCTGTTCGATGGTGTCATTAAAAGAGACAAAGATAACGTGCGTGTCTGATGTACCTTCAGTCTTGAGAAAGGTCTTTGTCTCATTGATGGCAATGGTGCATGCCGCTTGTGGAGGGTAACCGTATATGCCACAACTGATTGCCGGAAAGGCGATGGTGGAGAGTCTGTGTTTTCTGAGTAATGAAAAACTGTTCCGATAGCATGAAGTCAGCAGTTCGGATTCACTGCAGTTGCCGTTTTGCCAGACAGGGCCAACGGTGTGGATGACGTAGTGGGCAGGAAGGTTATAGCCTTTCGTTATTCGTGCCTCTCCAGTGGGGCAGCCACCAAGACGTTCACACTCCTGCAGCAATTCGGGCCCGGCAGCACGGTGAATTGCACCGTCAACCCCGCCACCACCAAGAAGTGAATTGTTGGCAGCGTTGACAATGGCGTCAACGTCAAGGAGCGTTATATCGGCACGAATAACTTCTATTTCTTTCATGACCTGTTCAGTCGGGCCAGCTCTTTGTCGAGAATGATGCCGAGGGTGAAGGCGGAATCACCGACCAGGCAGATACAGTCGTCTCTGGTGGAGTTATCCCCGGAGGAGTACTGCTTCACGTCATCTTTGTTTGTCCAGTCAATTCGGGCAATATCTGAGCAGTTTTTCCCTCCATAAGGTTCCGTTAATTTGTCGAACTGCTTGATGAACTTCTGGCTGGCACCCCACATCATGGGATGTTCTTTCTCTTCAAGGCTTCCCCTGCTGTGTAGTGACGATATTGCAGCGATTGCGCCAAGTAGTGTGCCGCAGATTGATCCAGTGGCAGCAATTCCTCCACCGAAGGCCCCAGCGGATTTAATTATGTTCTCGTCGTATTGCCCAATCTTTTCCAGGCCAACGGCCAGAAGAGCTTGACTTCAGTGGAAACGTTTTTTGAAAAGATCTATTGCTTTTTTGCGCATATCTTGAGGTGTCATAATGGTAGTTTTCCGTTTTTATCTGGTATATATTTCTTAGAGAGAAGATTGTATGAGTTTGAATTATACCCTTTTCAATGGAGTTTGTCAGTGTCATATTCGCCCTTGGCGATTATCAGCCGTATTCAATTGTTTCCAGATGGTTTGTCTGGGGGGTATTATCTGGTTGTTCTCTCAGCATGACTATCCACAACACTGAGTGATATTCCGGTTATGGTGAATATACCTGTTATTGTGGCTGTTAATGCTGAAGGATTCGTGAAAAGTCCAGTTTAGGCGATTTTAAGTTCCGTAACTTATTGAATTTATAATGGGCGAGTTTGTGATTTTAACCTTTTTGCGAGTCCATCACGTCTGGAATTGTAAACCAATGAAAAAAGGGTGGCAATCATAATAGATACTCACAGTCATATCGACCTGCCAGTCTTTCAGGATGATTTCCAGGAAGTTCTTGATGCAGCCAGAGCTGCCGGAGTCTCTGCGCAGGTGCTTCCAGGCGTAGTTCGGGACGGCTGGAAGAGGATCTTGTCGTTGGCCTCAAAAGAGCCTGACCTTTTTGCGGCCATTGGCCTTCATCCCATGTATCTGCCCCGACACGAAGAAGGTGATCTGGATATATTACGGGAGATTGCTCTTGCAGGAGACCTTGTGGCCATTGGAGAGGTCGGTCTTGATTATTTTGTGAAACATATCAACCCTGCTGCTCAGCAAGAACTATTTGAGCTCCAGGTGAAAATAGCCGCTGAGGCATCTTTGCCGCTCCTGCTTCATGTTCGAAAGGCCCATGATCAGGTGCAGTCCACTCTTCGCAAGATGAGGTTTGATTGCGGTGGTATTATTCATGCCTTCAGTGGGAGTCTGCAGCAGGCAGAACATTATATAAAGCTGGGTTTTATGATCAGTATCTGCGGAACCATTACCTATGATCGGGCCAGCAGGATTCGTGCCGTTGCCGCAGCTCTTCCTCTCAGCAGTCTGGTTTTTGAAACGGATTCCCCGGATATCCCACCAGTTGGACATCGCAGGGAGCGCAATATTCCTGCTAATATTTTTGAAACAGCCATGGTGCTTGCTGAATTACGGGGCGTCCCTCTCAAACATATTGTGATACAGACTACTGCTAATGCCCGGCAGGTGCTGGCTTTATGAACTCTCATGTCAATCATTTCGTGACAAAGGGGGATAACTTGTGTAGTAAAATATCATTGTGTGTTTTTATCGCTACTGGTCAAATAACATCCCTGAAACTCGGGGAAAGGAGAATGACATGAGAGGTCTGAAATATATTTCACTACTTCTGGCTCTGCTGCTTATGGCCGGCACAGCTGGGGCTAAAACCCTGAAACTTGCCATGGACGCAGATCCTGTTTCTCTTGATCCGCAGGTACAGCTTTCTGGTGGTATGCTGCAATATTCCCATATGGTTTTTGATCCACTGATCCACTGATCCGCTGGACTCAGGACATGAAATTTGAACCACGTCTTGCTGAAAAGTGGGAACGTATTGATGAAAACACAATGCGGTTTTACCTGCGAAAAGGAGTCAAATTCCACAGTGGAAACCCCTTTACCGCAAAAGATATTGTGTGGACCTTGGAGCGTCTTAAAAGAGTCAGGATTTTAAAGGACTGTTTGAGCCTTTCACCGGTGCAGTGGTTGTTGATGACCATACCGTTGATATTAAAACCGCCAAGCCCTATGCTCTGCTACTGAATATGGCTACCTACATTTTCGCCATGGATTCTGAGTTCTACTCGGGAAAAGACGAGAATGGTCAGCCTAAGGATGCCATTGTGAAGACCGGATCGTCTTTTGCTCTGAATAATGAGTCGGGAACAGGCCCCTTTGTTGTTGCTGAACGTGAGCAGGGGGTGAAGATGGTTTTCAAACGTTTTGCCGATTATTGGGATAGTAAATCTCCCGGTAATGTAACTGAGATTATCCTTACTCCCATTAAGAAAGATCCCACCCGGGTGGCGGCCCTTCTTTCAGGTGATGTAGATTTTATCATGCCTGTATCTCCCCAGGATTTTAAAATGGTGGAGAACGCAAAGGGAATCAAGCTGGTGACCATGTCAGGCGGACGTATCATAACTTTTCAGCTCAATCAGGAAAGACGACCTGAGTTTAAAGATGTTCGTGTTCGTCAGGCTATTGTGTATGCTGTTAACAATGCCGGAATTGTTCAGAAAATTATGAAAGGAACCGCTACGGCGGCAGGTCAGCAGGGGCCGGAAGGATATGTTGGTTATAAAGAGAGTCTTACCCCCCGTTTTGATATGAAAAAAGCCAGAGAGTTGATGAAAGAGGCCGGATATGAGAAAGGCTTTGAAGTGAGTATGCTGGCTCCCAATAACCGCTATGTCAGTGATGAGAAAATTGCAGAAGCAGTTGCCTCCATGCTTGCTAAGATTGGAATTAAAGTGAATCTTAAAACCATGCCCAAGGCTCAGTACTGGCCAGAGTTTGATAACCGTGCCGCGGATATCATGATGATTGGCTGGCATTCGGACACTGAAGATTCCGGAAACTTTTCAGAGTTCCTGATAATGTGTCCTGATAAGGAAACTGGATATGGACAGTACAACTCCGGTAATTATTGTAACAAAAAGGTTGATGAACTGGTTCTTGGTGCTCAGACTGAGACTGATCTTGCTAAACGTGCTGTGATGTTGCGGGAAGTAGAGCAAATCCTCTATGATGATGCAGCTTTTGTACCCCTGCACTGGCAGCATCTGTCCTGGGCTGCAAAAGATAATGTGAAGCTTGAGTCGATCATTAATGCTCAGAACTTTCCATATTTTGGAGACCTGGTTGTTGAGTAGGGAATATATTACTGGAAAATGAACAGAGGGACAGGGGTACCGGTGGTATCGCTGTCCTTTTTTTGTTAATAACAACTGCTGGTACCTAGTACACAGTATAATTTAAAGTTTCGGATAAAGTCGCTTTAGCTTAATGCGAGCGTCATCTGTCTTGAATTGCCAATCTACATTAGTTTGGCGGTTGTTTCTGTCATCGTTCCAGGCAGCGACCTCAGACCGCATTTTT
>JAJRQL010000116.1 GCA_024280265.1 Deltaproteobacteria bacterium | reverse complement strand
TGAAGGTACTCCCGACGTTCTGGCCGGTAAAGGTGAGGCGGTATGGCGATGCGGTCCCATCATTAATTATGGATGCGGATATACCTATATCAGCATCGTTAATTGCGGTCATAAGACCTTCAAGGCTGTTGTTCTCGGCGGGGAGTTCTATGGCATGGTCAACTCCATCCACAGAGATGACAAAGGATCCGGTACCAAGAATCTGATCGGTTTTTGATGAAAACCCGATATCATCTCCAAGCCCATCCACGGCATTACTGTAGCTCTTTTGTACCTGGGCGAGGGACTGGACTTCAATCTGGTAACTGGTGTCAACGAGCGCGTCATTTGAAACAGTGGCACTCAGGAAATCACTTGAACTCTGGGAAATCTTTCTGCTGTAATACTGTTCACGATTACCAAGGTTTTGTATATTGTCTAAAAAACCGTTAAGTTTACCATCAAATTCCTGGAATGCTGATAAACGGTTGTTGAGCCAGACCTTATCAGCTTCCATTCTGGTTACTGGTAAACGTTCAGCTTCCATCATAGCGTCAATGAGCGCATTTGTGTCCAGCCCAGTTGCGAGGCCACCAAAAGAAACAGTCATAATTATCTCCAGATCAACAGAAGGTGAGTGAATTTATTCAACTTACTGTATCAACAATATTACCCTTGAGTTCATTGAGGGCTTTAGTCAGTTCCATCAGTTCTTCGGGGGGAATCTGACGAATTACTTCATCGGTTTCAGTATCAACTACCTTAACTACCAGTTGATCTGTTTCATCATTTTCAAAACGGACCGAATAGATACCATTTTCTGTGAGTGCCTTGATCTGCCCAAGGAGTTCTTCCGGTTGGGCTGATTTGGCGGAAGATTGATCTGTTGCAAGATCTTCCGGTGCATCTTCTACCTGTTTTTTTACTCTGTCCGTCTGTTCAGCTGGTTGCATGGGTTTCGGGCTGGCAACAGTGCTGCTTAATGCATCAATATTCATGATCTACCTCCCTGTAGAACAATGAGCAGGCAGGAGCCGACCCGTAAGAGGTCGACTCCTGTGGTTAAGGTTTTATCCAAGCAGTGACAATGCAAGCTGAGGAGCCTGATTTGCCTGGGCAAGGATGGATACACCAGCCTGTTGCAGGATGTTCTGTTTGGTCATTTCAGAAGTTTCCTGGGCAATGTCGGCGTCAAGGATACGTGAACGGGCTGCAGAAATGTTTTCAGAAATATTCTGCAGGTTGGCAATGGTGGATTCAAAACGATTCTGAATAGCACCAAGATCACCACGTTCGGCATCAATTGTTCCAAGGGCCTTGTCGATCACATCAATGGCCTTTTGAGCACCATCAACGGTGGAGATGTCGATGGCATTAACGGTCTCAGCGTCGGCGGAGACGATGTCACCAGCGGCGGCTCCAGAAACAACACTACCAGCATCTACAGCCACATTGGACGACACAGAAAAAGAACTTTTTGATGTGAATTCAACCACACCGGCTATTGAGGTGGAATCTGTATTTGTTGTTGAATCAGGATCGGTATCAAGAGTTGCGGCAGCACCACTGAGTCCTTGTACAGTCATCGTGGTATCGGTTACTGTGTTCTCACCGCTGGAGTTAACTGCATTGAGGATCTGAATATCTTTACCGTCTGCCTGGGATAGCTTCATACCAGAAGGTGTTACCTCAGCAATGATACCGGTGGTTCCTGAGACATCATTAATGGCTTTAACCATACTGGTGAGATCAGAGGCATCAGTGATGTTTGCACTAATGGTCTGCATATTGCTATCAGTGGTACCTAAATCAAAACTGATGGTACCAGCATGACTGACTGTTACATCAGCAGAGGTTTTTGCCAGGGCTTCAACCCCTGTGTCAGCAGATACATCGTTAACTGCCTGAGCAATTGTTTGGGCAGTATCATCTGCCGATACAGTGACATCTGTGGAACCCTTGTAGCCAGCAACAGAGAGAGTCTGATCGGTAATACCGTTACGAGCAGTGTTGTCTGCAGCGGCAGGCGCGGCTGCTCCAGCACCAGTGGCGGTGGATACAGTGTTTCCTTCGATGGCATAGCGACCAAGATCCAGGGTGTTCATGGAACCGATGGAGACAGATATGGTCTCATTGGCGTTGGCGCCAACCTGAAATTTGGAGTTGGTAAAAGAACCATCCAGAATATTCAGACCATTAAATGTGGTTGTGCCGGCAATACGATCCATTTCCTGCTGAAGCTGGTTCACTTCCGCCTGGAGTGCATCACGATCGGCTACGGAGTTTGATGCGTTTGCTGACTGAACGGAGAGTTCACGCATACGCTGTAAAATATTAGTACTTTCCTGCATGGCACCTTCAGCAGTCTGCGCTAAAGAAATACCATCATTTGCGTTACGGCCTGCCTGATTCAGACCGCGGATCTGCGAGGTCATACGATCGGAAATTGCCAGTACGGCAGCATCGTCTTTGGCTGAGTTAATACGCAGACCAGATGACAAACGAGTCATTGATTGAGACAATGCTGACTGAGATTTGCCCAAGTTACGTTGAGCGTTGAGAGACATTACGTTTGTGTTAATAGATAAGGCCATGATATTCCTCCATGAATATTCGCTTTGGCTAATGTTCGGGCATCCTTGCCCTGTAAGTATTGTTTACTGCTTACTGCATGTGTTTGTGAGTTTCCGTGCCACCTCCTTTTGTTTTTTTTGTTTACTCTCTTTTTTTGTATCGGTTGTATGGAAAAAACTAAAGGGAAAAATACTCTTTTCACCTTTTATTGCTTATCGGTGGGTCAAGAGAAATAGTTTAGGAAAAAATATTATTTTTAAAAAAAAGATGTCGGGAAACTTTCAGTTGGCTGAAATTATAGAGAAAGTTTTTATAAAAAAGATCCCGTACCCATGGGAAATGGGGTGACGGGATCTTTTTATTGCTACAAACCAAGGGATTTATTTCGAATGAATCTATCCCTGCAATAACTGTAATGCCAGTTGTGGTGTCTGGTTTGCCTGGGTCAGGATTGATACACCTGCCTGTTGCAGGATATTTGCCTGGGTCATTGCTGATGTTTCCTGAGCAATGTCTGCGTCACGAATTCGAGATCTTGCAGCTGTCAGATTCTCGGCAACATTCATCAAGTTTGAGATCGTTGATTCAAAGCGATTCTGCAGGGCACCAAGGTCTCCACGCTGGGCATCTATTTTCCCAAGAGCAGCATCGACAATCTTGATGGCATCGTTTGATCCTTCAACATTACTTATGTCAATCTCGGTGACAGCTTCAAAGCTGGACAGGATATTGTCGGTGGTTGCTGCGTTATCAATAACACTCCCTCCAGTATTGATGGCACTTGAGGCTGTTGTGAAGGAGTCCTGTGAGGAGCATTCAATTTCACCTGCAATAACAGTCCCTTCGCCCATGGCGAGTGCTTCGGTGTTTCCGTCAGGTGTTACTATGTTAACTGTGCCACCACTGGAATTGTTGAAATCTCCAAGTATGATATCTTTGCCATCGGGTTGAGTCAGGGTGAGTACACCACTGGATACAGTTGCGGTAACGCCCGTTACGCCACTCTGATCATTGATTGCAGTGGCAAGGGGGCCAAGGTCAGTTGTGGTGACACTGGCGCTGATGGTAGCGGTTGTAGCGCCACTGCCGACAACAAATGACACTATACCGTCACTGGTCAGCCCGGATATCTCAGTTGTGGTTCTTGCCGTAGCGGTAACCCCGGTGCCGTCAGCTGCATTGGTGATGGATGCTGCAATTGTTTCTGCCGTTGCATTAGCCGGAATATCAATATCCTCACTTCCTGCAGATCCTGTAACGGTAAGTGTTTGGGCTGCTATGGTGTTTGTTGTTGGAGTTCCTGCTGTGGCAGCAAGTGCTGACCCTGTTCCCTGGTTAGCAACGCTGTTAGGAGTATTAACAAAGTATCTCCCAAGGTCATCTGCAGCCATACTGGCAATGGATACCCCAATGGTCTCATTGGCATTTGCACCTACCTGGAACTGCTGGGAAACAAAGGTTCCATCGAGAATGTTGAGTCCGTTAAAGGTTGTTGACTGGGCAATTCGGTTCAATTCAGCTTTGAGTTGATTCACTTCAGCCTGTAATGCACCCCTGTCTGCTGCAGAGTTTGTGGCATTGGCAGACTGGACAGACAACTCACGAATACGCTGCAGGATGTTAGTACTTTCCTGCATGGCACCTTCCGCCGTTTGAGAAAGTGAAATTCCGTCATTGGCATTACGCGCAGCCTGGTTCATGCCACGGATTTGTGATGTCATTCTATCGGAAATCGCTAGTCCGGCAGCATCATCTTTTGCTGAATTGATTCGTAAACCAGAAGAGAGTCTTTCCATGGATCGTGCCAGGTCACCCTGGCTTTTGGCCAGATTGCGCTGGGCATTAAGTGATGGTACGTTTGTATTGATTGTAAGTGCCATTTGTTATCCTCCTTGAAAGGGTTCTTTGGCGTCAATGTCAATCAGTTTACAAACGTAATGTGGTGTTCTCTCGAATGTTCCTCGCAGTTGTAATACTTGTCGTCAGCGAGCTCCTTTTTCTTTAGTTGAAAGCGAAGAAAAAGGTGCTTGTAAGTGGAATATACAGGTTGGCAGTGAATTCTCAGAAAGGAGGAAGGCTTATGTGGCGGATACATTTTTCCCAAAAAAAAAGCCGGACAAATAATTGCCCGGCTTTTGTAAATTACAAAGTGCGGATTATGCTGGCAGAGGGGTCTTGGGCTTGTACTCAGAGTTCTCAAGAATAACCTGAATTGCCCGATTGGTTTTTGGTGAGAAAAAAATCGGTGCGGCAAGATTTAAGGTGATCTTTTGATCTTTGGGAACCGTTACCACAGAGAGAACGTAGCAAGCATCTTCAGCAGAAATTTTGAGGGCATTTTTGACAGATTCGTCAGGTTCAACCCGGTAATCCAGGAAAAAATTAC
Source organism: Deltaproteobacteria bacterium (assembly GCA_024280265.1). GTDB lineage: Bacteria > Desulfobacterota > Desulfobulbia > Desulfobulbales > Desulfocapsaceae > Desulfocapsa. The sequence continues at coordinate 20,452 of JAJRQL010000116.1, read as the reverse complement.
TTGGATCTGTGAGGACAAATGCAATGGCCGCATCATCTGTGCTTTGAATCCAGAAAAGCGGACCTTCTTTTTTGTTCGGCATGACAATAAAATCGTGGAGAGTAGGGAAGCCAATCATTCCAGCAGGGAAATGAAGCAAATTATCAGGGTCGTACTCAATTTCACCGAAACGTGTGTTTATGGTTCTCATTTGTCTTTCTTCTCTTTTGAAAGGTTAGCGCTCAGAGAATTAAGGGCATCCATATCCCATTCTACAGCCGTTTTATTTTCTTCAGTGATACGGTCGTAAATTTCCTGTCTATATATTTTGCGCTCTTTAGGGGCATCTATGCCAATACGGATACCTCCACCTTTGATTTCTACAATTTTAATGGTAATATCGTCCCCGATGATAATACCTTCACCGGCTTTTCTGGTAAGAACGAGCATCTTGCTCTCCAATTAATGTACATCTTATCATCTGAAACCATTATTTGTTCAATGCTATGCTGAATGCAGCAGAATGTCAAACAATGAGCTGGTATTTCTAGAAATAATCCAGGATTGAAATTTTGGAAACTTTAGCTGTGATGCTCAGTGCAGCCTGATAAGCGGTTTCCTGTTGTGAAATTTCATTGTAGACTTCGATTGCATCGGCATCCTGGTAGCGGGAGATTATCTGTTGCAGGTCAATTTTGACATCTTCCTGATGCATAAGAGCTGAATCTACCCGTGCAGCACGGTTACCAAGCTGACTGCGTCGTCGTCTGCTCTGATCAGCCGCGATTTCCAGGTTTTCCATGTTTTGCTGAAGTCCGCCGCCTGCCCCAAGAGGATCATCAACATTACCAGCCCGTAACGCCTCTTCGGTTCGGGTCAGTACACTCAATATGTCAATTCTGCCAGGATCAGACGCATAAATAGCAGGAGGCGACGGGCCGTCTGCCTGCATAACTGCATTATCAATACCCATGAAAAGATCATTGCCGGTGAGGTTGGATTCCAGTTTCTCTCCGGGAGTTATTTCAAGTTCCGTCGGGTTGGGTGTTCCCATATACAGATAAGGCCAGGTCCTTGAATCATTTGGGTCGTAGGGCGGATTTGGATTCGTAGGATCGGTTGGTGGATTTGGGTTGTAATTCGGGTTCTCAACAAATGGTTTAGTGTTTTCCGCGTATCCGGAAAAGATATATTTTCCATCAACTATCGCATTGGCAGAGTCAAGCATCTCCTGTTTCAGGTTTGCTATCTCGTCAGCCAGTACCTCCAGATCCGCATCGGACATTGCACCGTTAATTCCGTTGATAGTGATTTCTTTGGCACGCTGCAGGGTGTTTTCGATATGGTTTAGATGACCATCGGTGGCAGCCATTTTGTCGCTGGTGACCCCCATAGTTTCAATGTACCTGTCGGTGTGCATAAGCTGGGTACGGGAAGTGAGCACCGGACGAATGGCGGACGGGTCATCAGAAGCTGTGTTGAGCTTAGTTCCAGTTGCACCCATAATACGAAGATCTTCGAGACGTGTGGTTACACGTCCAAGATTGGACTGAAGCATTCGATACGTTGTTCCTTCTGTTGCTTTCATTTACTATCTCCCTGGGTGTCTATTATCGCTTCAACTGGATAAGTGTTTCCATCATCTCGTCTATGGTGGAGAGGAATTTTGCAGAGGATTCAAAACCACGCTGGTACTGAATCAGGTTGATCATCTCTTCATCTAGTGACACGCCTGATTGGCCGTCACGCAGGTTCTGGAGCTGAACCATGGCATCTTCTGCACCACCGAGTGCCAGTTGGTTCTGATTTGATTCGAGGCCAATGGTGGCAGTCATCTTTCCGTAATAGGCACCAAAGTTGTCTATACCGTCAATGAGATAATCTTCGCCAATGTTTGAGAGTATGAGCGCGTTTCTGTTATCACCGGGTGATATGGTGTCTGGTGGCACAGGCGCCTCTGCTGCTGCAATATGATTGGAGTCAGAGATGACAACAGACATATTTCGTGCTGCATCTTTCCAGGGATCAGACGCTGGAGGAGGTGGCAGCGGGTTTGGGGCTGAACAGAAGTCACGCCCTGTTACCGAATCCAGGCCAGCACCTGCTGCATGAGCAGTGTTTACCGATTCGGTTACTTCATAGGCCAGTCGGTCAAGATCATTTTCAAGGGATGGGATAAACTCGTCACGAATATGAATAAGTCCTTCAAACTCGCCACCCAAGCTATTAATACCAATGGGCCTGGTGACACCGCCTGCATTTAAAACCAGATCGACGTCGGAACCATTTTGTACAGCTTCAATCTCCATTGCCAGGTTCCCCTGAACCAGAGGCAGGCCACCTGGGAGCTGAACTGCCATCATCCCTTTTGAATCGTAATAGGTCTGAACGCCAAGGGAGGTTGAAAGGTCTTTGGCCAGCATGTCACGACGGTCACGGGCACTGTTTGCGGTTTGTCCCTGGACTTCGATGGTGAAAATCCGGTCATTGAGTTCTGCTATTTCGGTGATTTTTGAGTTAATGCCATTAACTTTTGAAATAAGGGAATCATTAATGTTTTCGGTGACAGTATTGAGTTGATCAGCGGTCTGGTTAAATTTTTCAGCGAGAAGTTCTCCTCGTTGAATAACGATATCACGTTCTACGAGTCCAGATGGATTGGCAGAAAGCTCCTGCCACGAGTCAAAGAAACGATTGATGTCTGTTGAAATATTTTCTTCACTTATGCTGAAAATTCTCTCAAGCTCGGCAAGGGAATTTGTCTGTCCCTGCTGCAGACCGTAATCAATGGACTTGTCCTGAAGCATATTGGTTACAAAGACATCATGATCACGACTGACATTTGAGACAACAACTCCCTGTCCTACAAAAAAGTCGCCAAAATTCATGGAAGGGTAGGGTGAGAGATCAGCACTCTGGCGGGAATAGCCTTCAGTGTTCACATTGGAGATATTGTTACCGATGATTTCGATAGATTTCTGGTTAACGCTGAGAGCGGTTTTGCCGGCGTTGAGTGAAGAAAATAATCCTGCCATGTCACACCTTTCCTGAGAGGAGTCTCCCGTTGATTTTGGAATTAATCATACCTGCGTCAGCTGAGTAACTGGAGACTACGGTTCGTTTTCCGAAAAATTCCATTGTTTCCCTGATCCAGCCAAGGGTTGCTTTGTACAGATAGGCATTGCGTCTGTTCTCATGGCGGATGGTATCTGCAATTTCTTTATCCGCAGCATCAAGATGATGTACATGGGCCAATATCTGGATGAGCTCTTCTTTTTCCTGCATGGCTTCGGCAAGAGAGTCCATGTCAAGGACTTTGGCATGTTCCCGTTCCTCCAGGATTACATCACGAAGGCGTACCAGATAGTCGTGTGTAGTTTTGGTGGTCATCTTTATTTCTCCTCCATGAGGAATTGAAGCAGGTTGGAGGCAACTTTGTTGAGATCAGGTTCATATGACCCATCGCTTACCTGCTGTTTCAACTCGGCAACCTTTGCTGCCCGATCAACATCTTCTGTTCCACCAGCCTGTGCAGTATTTACATCCTGCAGAACTGAGGAGAATTGAACCTGGTCGGCTTCCTGAATTGAACCTGTCTTTTTGTCAGCTTGAGTCTTGTCACCCTTTTTTATACTGCCTATCTGGGCCAGACCGCCAACTCCCAAAAATTCAACACTCATGCTATCACCTGTAGTTCTTAATTACGATTCCTGTTGAGGACTGTCGGCCTCAGCCCAGGCATCAAGTTTACTCATTACCGCATCAAGGGTTTCATGGGAAATCTCAGGAAGCCAACCGCCAAAGGCCTCAAGAGCATCATTAAACCCTTTTTCAACCCCTTCCTTAATTGCATCAAGTCTGGATGGGTCACCACCAGCAACTGAGATAGCAAATTCAAAGATGCGGTCTGAGGTTTGTTCAACACCAAAATAACCGTCATAAGCGATGAGTTCAACAGCTTCTTCACGGGTGACTGTACTGAGATCAATTTCCTGATCTCCAGCTGCAATTTTAAAATCAATTCCCTGCTCTTTGAGCATGTTGGTTACAAGTTCTCTAAGCAGACCATATTGATCCTGAGGGTCTCCACTTTGAGTGGTCAGAGAACTGGAATAAGTCATGGGTACATTACTCTTTTGATTCAAAGTAACCGAATCACCCCTGGTCACTGCCTGGTTGCCTGGAGGCGACTGACCTGCAGGAGTTTGTGCCAAATTATTGTTTTTCTGTTGCAGTTTCTGTGGATTAGTTATTCCAAGGTCACCAATTATGTTGTTCATTGTACGCCTCCGTGCGCTATGGTCTGCATCCTTGCAGAGAATCCAAGAGTTTTTTTTAAAAAACCTTCTTGTGTACTTTATCGGAGTGTCAAGGAGATATCTTTAGTGTCTTACACTATAAAAATGTCATGAAACCGTGAAAACTCTTGAAATAAGAACTTTAAAGTTACCACCAGGGCAATAAACTCTAAGGGGTACAGAAAAGAGTTGAGCGATGCAAAAAAGTTTTCTGAAGTGCAGGATTTAGATTTAAGGGAACCTTGAAAAATCAGATTTTCAATTTACAAGCCTTTTTGGTGACAATAGTTATCAGAGGTTGACCTGGAATCTATCTGCACATTTATCCAAATCTCATTCAACTTGAGAAATCATTCCAAATTGAACAGGATTTCACAGCATTGGACACACCTCGCCCATGATATGTGCAAAGAGTTCCATATTTGTCAAGGTCAAAGGCCAGGTTTCGCAATCCTATCTTTGTCCTGGCCCGTATAATGCCGACACATCGAAGAACCATATTACCGGCCAGTTGTACCTGGACACCGAAAATATGTTTCAGCTTTGATCGTATTCTCGCTCTTGTCCGGTTTCCCGGTTGCTGTTGTTCGGATCCAGCAGTTCTTCAAAGACATTACTGTCATGAACACCGGCGCTGGTCACCGAATACTCCCGGATGAACTTGTGGGCGATTGCAGGATGAAGATCTTGAACAAAAGTATGACATCAAATCCTTTGGCCCCGGAATTTGATCTTTTGGGTTTTTTTCTCGCCTGCTCGAGAGTGGAACGAAATATTTCCCAATCAACAGTCTCATTAAGCTTGATCAATGGTTCACCTACTTTGTCGATCCGTGAAGGGCGGGACTATTTGAACGGTTTTTCTGCCTTATCGGGGAAATGATGTTCTTTTAACTGTTCATACATGGCTTTACCTATTCCCATGCCATCACCTTTCGCAGTTTCTCTTGCCATTTCCATATCGAGCATCTCCTGATAAAGAGTATCTGCCATATCCTTTTCAAAAAGGCCGGAGTCAGGGACACTTTTCCGCATGCTCTTATACATCTCATTAACATAAATGGCCTCAAACTCACGACAGGACTGTCGTAATTTCTGTAATTTATGCGTCTTTGGGTCTGTGGCACTGTTTTTGATACTGGCAGGTGCCAGAGTAGCCCTGGGATCTATGGAAGTGTTCATAAGGTTCATTACAGTAAATTAAAGGACAATGAGCTCGCCATGCATCGCACCTGCGACTTTAATTGCCTGAAAAATGGCAATGAGGTCTCTTGGTGTAGCCCCGATGGCGTTGAGTGCATCAGCAACAGCACCAATGGAGACGCCTTCTTTAACGACCATCAGTTGGCCGTCATCTTCAATTACATCAATCTGTGTCTGTGGTGCTGCAACTGTCTGTCCCTGAGCCAGGGGATTCGGCTGCGTCACATCAGTCGTGTCTTTGATAACGAGAGAGAGGTTACCATGGGATACGGCAACGGTGGATAGTCTGACATCTTCACCCATGACAATGGTGCCTGTGCGTTCATTTACCACAACCCTTGCGTTTGTATCAGTATCTATCCGCAGCCTTTCTATGGAGGCAACAAACTGTACCTTATTATTGAGAAATGGTTCGGGAATTATCACTTTTACAGTGGCGTAATCAATCGGAAAGGCAGTTCCTGGACCATACTTGTCATTAATTTTTTTACTCATATTGGAAGCGGTGGTGAAGTCAGAGCTTCGTAAGCTGTATGATAATGTACCATTCTTCGCAAAAATTCCAGGCGGTTGACGTTCAATCAGTGCGCCTCCGGATATTCTCCCGACGGTGGGATGATTTTTCTGAGCTTTTGCGGCTTTTCCACCAAAGGAAAAGGCACCAATTGTCAGCGGTCCCTGTGAGACTGCATAGACCTTTCCATCAGGCCCCATCAAAGGAGTCATCAACAGGTTGCCACCTGCAAGGCTTTTGGCATCACCAATAGATGAAACCTGCACATCTATTGTAGAACCGGGTTTTGCAAATGGTGGTAATGAGGCTGTAACCATGACCGCTGCCACGTTTTTTACTTTGATTTTATTAAATTCTTCAGGGTTTACTGTAATTCCCTGGCGCACAAGCATGTTATATAATGCCTGCCGGGTAAAAAGAACTTTCTGGAGGTCATCTCCAGTCCCTGCAAGGCCGGTAATAAGACCATATCCAATGAGTTGGTTGTTACGGACTCCTTTAAGTTGAGCAATATCTTTGATACGTGCTGCGCTGCTGGTTGTGCAAAGGAGAGATAACAAAAGCAGGGTGGAAGATAAAAATATGATTATTCTTTTCATAATAAATACCTTTTTAAAAAGGCCAGATATTGTCAAGTGCCCGAACCAGCCAACCGGGTTTCTGCTTGTCACTGATGGCACCTTTGCCGGTATAGGATATCTTTGCATTCAGGACGTGCTTTGAGTCTACGGTATTGTTGGCCATGATATCCGCAGGACGTATAATACCTGTCATATATATAACCTGAACCTCATTATTAACCTGAACCTCTTTACCGCCACGAATTTTAAGATTGCCATTGGCATAAACATCGACAACCTGGGCAGTAAGGGAGGCTATGAGGTCTTCTTTTCTTACTGTTGTACCTGAACCTGAAAAATTATTATCAAAGTTGGCGGAAACCAGGTTATTAAGGTCAATTTCAGGGTGTTCGGTGATCCATTTGGAGTTTTCAAGCCCAAAAAGATGGGGGATGCCGGCTGTCATGCTGGAGCTGCGATCCGTTGAAGTTGATGCCTGTTTGGAAGCACTGGCTTTTTCAGAAATTGTTATGGTGACGACGTCTCCAACGGTTCTTGCTTTGTGGTCGGCATAGAGAGAGTGCTGCTCACCGGGCCAAAGTGAACCGTCAGTTCTTTCGGCGTGCCGCTGAATCTGAATTTCCTCAAGGGGTTCAGGGATTTCAACCACAGTTTCTTCAGGTCGTGCACAGGAACTGAGAAGGATGAGTACACCAAATAAGTACAATAGATTCTTCATATTAGATTTGGACCTCCACAAGTCCAGGGGCTGTAACTCTGCAGAGAATAATTTTCCGTGAGCCACTGTTCATTACACGAATGATCTGATCCTGTTTGCCGTTCATTGAGGCAATTCCTGTCGCAGTAAGGTGCATTCCATTATGGTTTATTAAAATCTTAACAAGTTGTCCCTTGCGAATCAGAGGGGGGAAATCGATGGAACTGTTGTCTAAAACTGTTCCACTGCGCAGGCTTCTTGTGAGCTTCTTCCCTAAAACTTCGTGGAGGTTGGTACATGGAGTTCTCAGTTTAGAGAGATCTCTGGTTTGCATCTGCACCATGTTAGGGCGCAGGATTTCACCCCTTCTTACATTTTGAGTGAGGGTGGCAACCTGAGCCAATGCCTTTAGTTTCCCTCGAACGGAGATGTTTTTGACGATTTTATCATCGACCTTGTATACCAGTGAGAACCTGCGGCTTCCAATAACTTTCTGGTCGGCAGGAATCACCTCAACTTCAAGATTTCCTGTAGGGATAATAAAGGGCAGGGGCAGTTCCCGTGGAACAAATGAATACTCAGCACTGGGGAGGTCGCCCGCTCGATCTTCAAGGTAGTCTGCAATGGCAAGCTGGATTTCATCGGGACCAATGGTGATTCCACTCCGGACAACCTCAACTTTTTTAGCCCCGATCCAGCGGATGTCGTCATTGCCGGGAAAACTGCTTAATAAACGGTTTTTAATCAGAACTGATCGGAATGTTACTTTCTGTCCGGGTTTGGGAGCTGGGGCTACATGCTTGCTGCCAAGGGCAATGGAAAGAGGGCTCTCTTCGTCAAAGTGAACAATGTCATTTAAGGTGATGATTGAGGAATTCACTTCTGCCGCCGGGATAAAACGTACCACAAGGGCTGATGCTGCACTGGGCATTGCAAAAAGAAGGGTTGCCAGTAAAAGTATTGATCTAGCCATTAATTACACCATATTGTTGGTGGTCTGCATCATTTCATCCGAAGTCTGTATTGTCTTGGAGTTAATTTCATAGGCGCGCTGGGTGGTGATCATATTGGTCATTTCTTCCACAATATTAACATTTGACCCCTCAAGGAAATTCTGTAACAACAGTCCGTATCCATCATCTCCCGGGGTTCCTGCCTGGGGGGTGCCTGATGCATCAGTATCCCTGAAAAGGTTTCTGCCAACGGCCATGAGGCCACCATTGTTTGTAAAAGTCACGGTTTCAAAATTTCCTATCTCAGTACTTGTAGTGTCATCACCAATAAGGGCACTGACAACTCCTGTTTCACTTATTGTGATCTGACGGGACCCATCTGGAATCGTGATGCCAGGGCTTATAGGGTACCCGTCTGAGGTGGTGAGTCTTCCGTCACTGTCACGCTTAAATGCTCCTGCTCTGGTAAAGGCTATTTCGCCATTGAGAAGTTCAACTTGATAAAAACCCGCCCCTTCAATGGCCACATCGAGCTCATTCTCGGTTTGAATGAGATCGCCCTGAGTGAATATCTTTTGAACGGCGGCAGGTCGCACACCAAGACCTATCTGAATACCGGTTGGTGCTTCAGTGTCCACAGATGTCTGTGATCCAGGTACTTTCATGATCTGGTACATGAGATCCTGGAAATCAGCCTGGCTCTTTTTGAATCCTGTGGTAGAAGAGTTTGCTAGGTTGTTGGCAATTACATCAAGGTTTAATTGCTGGGCGTTCATACCGGTGGTGCCGGTCCAGAGTGATCGTATCATGATATTCCTTTAATGCTGGGTACGGGTTAGCCTATTGTTCCTAGTTCGTCCTGCTTTTGACCTAGTGTCGAATAAGCCTTGATAACCTTCTGATAGCTTTCAAATGTCCTCATACTTTCAATCATCAGGGCCATCTCTTCTGTCATGTTAACATTGGATATTTCCAGGCTCCCAACGCTGAGTTGTGGTTCCGGGTTGATGATCTCCTGTCCTCTTTCCTTGAGAGAAAAAAGGGTGTCGGATTCTCATTTGAGGAACTTATTGTCATTTATGGTGTAAACGGCGACGGTTCCGATTACCTCACGGTTACCATCCAGTGAGAGAATGGATATTTCTCCAAGACTGTTTACTGAAATTTTTGATGTGTTTGAGTCTGGTATAGTTATGGGGGCATTTCCCTCGTCGAGTACCGGCATATCGTTGCCGGTGAGGAGGGTCCCATCCTGGGCAACATGGAAATCCCCCCGTCTGGTGTACCGAAACCCATCCATGCTTTGAACCTTGAAGAACCCGTCCTTATGGATAGCAATATCAAGGGGATTGTTAGTGTCTTTAATAACGCCCTCTGAGAACTCTGTGAAATTTTCACCTACCCTGCTGAAGTTAATTCCTTTAGCAGTCGTTGTCTGCTGCTCTCCTCGCAGGAGAGATTCAAAACTCATTCGAGATTTCTTGTAGCCAACGGTATTTATGTTGGCAAGATTAGTCGATATGTTGGCCAGACGTTGTTCTCGGGATATCGCCCCTGTAAGGGCGCTGTATTTTCCTGATACCATAATATTGGGGGCAACTTTTTTTAATGTTTTATGTTTTGTTTTCTCTTATCTAATCGGTAATTTGCTGTCTGTTCTTTAGTGCCTTACTCCATAAAATTGTAATTAAAAACAGGTAAGGGAGGTATGAAGCTCTGAGAAACCGTGAGAGCTTTTTGAAATCAAAAGTTTAAAGTGACCACTAAGGCACCTATCCAGCGACTCTAAAAAGTTTTCCGACTTGTCGAGTTAGAAAAAGATGATCTGGTGTTTCATTCTGTTATTCCTTACCGAACCCCGCTGTCAGTTTTTCTCCCAGAGGTGCCAAGACTTGAAAGCTTCTGGATCTGATGGATTTCATGTCTTGACATACCAAGGGCCATCTCCATTTCTTCTATCTTCATCCCGGCAACAAACATACTTCGCAGGTATTGATATCTTTCAGGTGACTGTACTTTTCGGATTCTATTATGAAATGAGCTTCGGGGCTTTTGAAGAGCAGTAGTAATACTTGCCTGCTGTAGATCTGTCAGAAAATGTTGCTGATCAGTATCGCTAGCCGACGTGTTCTCCAGTTTCTTCTGGATGCTTTCCAGGCTTTTGTTCTGAATCTCTAAAAGCCTGGCTTGAACAGCGACACGTTTTCGTAAAACAATAGAGCGAAAGAAAAGGATAATTGTGAGTATGACAGTGAAACCGATGAGGATAAAGTTATAATCAGACATAGTTTTTTCCGTGAAATGTTATTATAAGCTGATTAGTCAACAGCGTTCTGTACTTTGGTTTTCAGTTTGATTAATGCCTGGCTGTGAAGTTGCGAAATTCTCCCTTCAGATACACCCAGAACTTCAGAAATTTCTTTCTGGGTAAGTTCTTCATAATAGTACAGCGAGATCACCAGACGCTCTTTTTCAGAGAGCTGTTCGAGAATTCCGGCGACTGTCCGAGTGAGTTCATGCTGTTCGAGAATATCGACCGGGGAAGAACCTTTCCGAGTATCAACAAGTGCATCCTGGAAAGATCTGCCTGTGTCAGTGTGGTCTAATGTCTCATTGAGACTGACACATCCGAGATGGCTGACCTGGCCGAGAAGCTTCTGATAATCCTCCAGTGATAATTCCATTCTGTCAGCGACTTCCTGTTCTTCAGGATAGCGGCCAAGTTCTCTCTCAAGCTCGGTCATGCAACGGTTGACACTGGTCTGTTTTTCTCGGAGAGATCTGGAAAACCAGTCGAGTTTACGCATTTCATCGAGAATAGCTCCCCTGATCCGGAATTCAGCAAATGTTCTGAAGAGTATATTTTTTTCAGGACGAAATTTATTGGCAGCGTCTATCAGACCCATCATGCCGGCGCTTCTTATGTCATCCCAGTTCATGAAAGAGGGAACCTGGGTCACCATTCTGCCGGTAATAATATCAACCAGGGAAAGGTGCTCTTTTATAAGAGTAGTCCTGTCTTCAGGCAACTGTTGGGGAGTGTATGTCATGGCCTACCCCCTTCCACCTATATCTAGAAGCCTTTTCCAGAAAAACTGGACACCGCCTTTGGGAGTTGAAACGGGTTGCTCTGCACAGATAGTTGCTGCAAGATTTGCAAATGCTGTCGAAATTTTTGAGGATGGATACAGATCAACAATGACCCTCTGTTTGCGTATTGCATCTGTCATCTGCTTCTCAGCAGGAATGGAGCCAAGAAAATCAATGGAAATGTCAAGGTAACGGTTGGATACCATGGTTAGTTTACGATATACATCCAATGCTTCATTGTCGTTCTGAACCTGATTTACCACCAGATTAAAGCGTTTTTCATGGTATTGGGTAGAAAGGAGTTTCATCAGTGCGTAGGCATCTGTTATGGCAGTAGGATCCGGGGTGGTAACAACGAGTATTTCCTGAGCTGCTGTGTTAAAATAGGTTACATTTTCAGATATTCCGGCTTCTGTGTCGATGAGCACAAAGTCGAAATCATTGTGCATCTGATCCAGGCCATCAAGGAGTCTCAGTTTTTGACTGGAATCAAGGCGAGTGAAATTTTGAACTCCGGAACCTGCCGGCAAAATTTTAATACCATGAGGACCGTCAACCAGTATCGAGCTGAGATCCTGACTTCCTGCAAAGAAGTGGTTAAGGTTAAACTTGGGAGCCAGTCCAAAAACAACGTCAATATTGGCAAGCCCAAGATCGGCATCCAGGATAAGAACTTTTTTATCAGCCTTTGCCATTGCCACAGCAGTATTGGCGACAACAGCGGTCTTGCCGACGCCTCCTTTGCCGCTGGTTATTGCGTAGACCCTGGTGGCAGACTCCGTGGCAGACGATTCGGAATCAGTTCCCATGGTTCTGAGAGTGTTTGCCTGATCCTGCACAGAGGAAAGTGAGTTATTCATAAGGTAATCCTTTACTGGGTGGTGACATGATAAGCTCAGTAAGTATATTTTTATCTGCTTTCATAATGTCTTCAGGGACCTTTTGGCCATTGGTGACAAATGAATAGGGGATCTTCTCTCTGATCTGAATATCAAGTAGGACTCCAAGACTTGTGCACTCATCGATTTTTGTGATAATGGTGTTGTCAAGACCAAGAACAGAGAAGCGTTGAATTGCATCAAATAGTTCCCTTTCTCTGGTTGTGGCAGAGAGAACGAGGTGTTGTTCTATAAACAGATCCGGTTGCAGAAATGTGAGCAGTTCATCGATGCAGTATGTGTCCTGAGGACTTCGACCTGCTGTGTCGATAAGAACAAGATCCTTATCCCGCATTTTGAGCAGTGCATTCTCGAGTTGCTCTGGACTGATCACAACCTCCACAGGTATGTTCATAATATCTCCATATACCTTGAGTTGCTCCACTGCTGCGATTCTATAGGTATCTATGGTTATAAATCCTATTTTTGATGAGTTACTGCTGAGGTGATTTGCGGCGATTTTGGCAAGGGTTGTGGTTTTACCAACACCAGTAGGCCCAACCAGTGCAATGCGCTGTTGTTTTTGTCTTTCACCTGACAGGCTGTTGTTTACCTGCAGCAAATCAGTGATTGTCTCTTTGAGAAACTGTTCCTGTTTAAATGGATCTGCTATGTCATCAAGAGTTAAAGATTCTTTGGCAAAGGCGGAAATGGTTTGGGCCGTATCATTGCTGATGCCAATTTCGTTTAAACGTTGCTGGAGGAGAGCAAGTGAACTGTCCATGACAGCTAGCGTGGCAGGGTGTGGGGCCTTGTTGGTATCTGGACCGGATTGGTTCATCCGCATCATTTGCTGACCAAGAGTCTTGATCATATCCTTCAGTTCATCAACTTCAGCCTGAATTGAATCTTGTCCGGGCGACAGCTCCGGTTTTTGAAGTACCTTTTGGATTTTACGATCATCTTGTCTCTTTGCCTGGGCAACCTGCATACTTGAATCATAGGTCAGTGCAACATCGACAGAATCGCTTTTGCTGGTTCCAAGGAGGAGATCACGTTCTGATTGGAGTGGATCTGTGGATTGGGCGTCGTCCAATACTGATGTTCCTCCTTTGTGGGGCCACATATCATCAATGGCTGCGGTAATTTCGAAATGACTCTTGCCGAGAAGGCCGAGTTTTCCTTTTCGAATGGTCTTTGTAGAAAGAATAAGGGCGTCTGGCCCCAGTTCATCCTTAACCATTTTCAGGCCGCTGGCCATATCTGTAGATTCGAATACTTTAACTTGCATCAAAATTCACGCTGCCAATGGATCTTATTTTAATGGTTGGAATAATCTCATTGTGTGAGATAACCACCAGTTGAGGATAATACCGTTCTGTGAGTTTCCGAACATGGGGGCGTATCTGGGGCGCTGCCAGCAAAGTTGGTCTCTGGCCTCCTTCAAACAATGGAATAGATTCGCCAATGGAATCGAGGATAAGCTGGGCTTTACCGGGGTCGATGGCAAGATAGCTGCCAGTCCCTTTATGCTGTATAGATTGAGAGATTTCCTCTTCCACCGCTTTGTCCAGGGTGATAAGAGGGATCACATTGTCTACGGCAAGGTCATGGCTGATGGTTCGTGAAAGAGCATGGCGTACATATTCCGTGAGGATATCAGTGTCTTTTGTGACCGGAGCCCAGTCGGCCATGGACTCTAGGATGGTACGAAGATCTCTGATGGAGACATTCTCTGAAAGAAGGTTCTGGAGGATACGCATGATGGTACCAAGACTGAGTACATCAGGGATAAGTTCTTCAACGAGTTTTGGGTAGGTCTTGGCAAGGTTGTCAAGGAGATTCTGGACCTCTTGTCTGCCGATGAGTTCATGGGCGTGCTGTTTTATGATTTCGGAAATATGGGTTGCCATTACAGTGGTGCAGTCAACAACGGTGTAGCCGGCGATCTGAGCCTTTTCTGTTTTGTCTTCGGTTATCCAAATAGCCGGGAGTCCAAATGCAGGTTCCTTTGTCGGTTCACCTTTAATTTTCTCTGTCACCATACCGGGATCCATGGCCATGAAATGACCTGGGAGCATTTCACACTGTGCAATCTCAACACCTTTTAAGGCAAAGGTATACTGGTTCGGGGCTAGTTGCAGGTTGTCTTTAATGTGGATTGGAGGCACAATAAAACCGTTGCTCATGGCAAATTGGCGGCGAATCGACTGAATACGAACCAGCAGTTCTCCATTCTGAGAAGCATCCACAAATGGTATCAGACCATAACCGACCTCAAGTTGAAGCAAATCAACATTGAGGAGTTCTTCGTAATTTTCTTCGGGTTTGAGCAGTGACTCTGTAGCAACTTCATCCTCAGCAGCCTCTTTGTCTTTTTGTGTGGTCTTGTCGAGTTGGTAGGCAGTGAAACCAAGGCAAATTGAAAGCAGTAGAAAGGGAATAAACGGCAGGCCTGGAATTAGAGCCAGTATCAGCAGGATGCCGGATACCACCCAGAACGCTATCGAGTACCTGCTGAACTGTATCTGCAGATCCGAGCCAAAATCATTATCTCCTGAAGAGCGGGTGACAAGAAGGCCGGCTGCCGTAGAGATAATAAGCGCAGGGATCTGGCCTACGAGACCATCACCTACTGTTAGAATGGTGTAGTTGGCAGCTGCTTCTGCCATGGGCATACCTTTTTGAAGGACACCGATAATAAAACCGGCTCCAATGTTAACCAGGGTGATGATAATACCTGCAATTGCATCACCTTTCACAAATTTGGAGGCACCGTCCATGGCACCGTGAAAACTTGCTTCATTGCTTATTTCTTCACGTCTGGCACGAGCCTCAGTTTCATTGATGAGTCCTGCGTTGAGATCGGCATCGATGGCCATCTGTTTACCAGGCATGGCATCAAGGGTGAAACGTGCTGCAACTTCTGCAACTCGTCCTGCACCTTTGGTGATAACCATAAAGTTAATCAGGACTAGAATGATAAAGATTACGAGCCCAACAACGTAATTTCCTCCGACAACAAATTGGCCAAAGGATTGAATGACGGAACCTGCTGCCGAGGGTCCCTGGTCGCCCTTGAGGAGAATAAGGCGGGTTGAGGCGACGTTTAAGGAGAGTCGAAAAAGTGTGGTTGCAAGAAGAACGGCAGGGAAAATTGAAAAGTCGATTGCCTTGACGGTAAAGAGACTGATAATCAGAATGAGCAAGGCAATGGTGATGTTTATAGAAAGAAAAAGGTCAAGGAGCAGGGACGGCAGAGGGATGATCATGATCATCAATATGGCTACAAGGCCAAAAGCTGCTATGACGTCTGCACGCTGGAGAAGATCTTTCCAGTGAAGCCTGCTGAATATACTTCCGGTTCCGGTCAGTTCCATAAAATAGTTTTATTTTTTCAATGAGTATACGTGGGCCAAAATTTCAGCGACCGCCTTGAAAAGCTCTTCAGGAATTGCCGCACCTAAATCTATTTTATGCAATAACCGAGCCACCGGCGGGTTTTCGATGAGTGGGATTTGGTTTTCTGTGGCCAATTCTCGAATTTTCATGGCAACGTGATCGGCTCCCTTTGCAATAACTACTGGGGAATCCATAGTTTTTTGATCATACTTTATGGCAACAGCAAGATGTGTGGGATTGGTAACTACCACATCAGCATCAGGGACATCTGCCATCATCCGTTTTCTCGCCATTTCCTGCTGGATTCTCCTGATCTGGCTTTTAATATACGGGTCACCTTCCATGTCTTTGAACTCTTCTTTTATCTCCTGTTTTGTCATCTTCATTTTCTCTTCCATCTCATGTTTGGTATAGAGAAAATCAATGGCTGCAATGAGGATCATGACTCCACAGACTTTGGCCAGGATAAGACTGGCAACCCGGGCGAGATAATGTACTGTTTCGTATACACTGGTATCTACGAGGATAAGAGCCTGCTCGAAATGTTTGAAAACAGTTGCGTAGGCAATCCATCCGATAAGAACGATTTTGAGGATGGATTTAACGAGATCCACCATGCTGCGCATGGAAAACATTCTTCCAAACCCTTTTATTGGGTTGAGTTTTCCAAAGTCAGGAGTGATTGGCTGAGCGGTAAATATCCAGCCAATCTGAAAGACGCTTGAGAAAAATCCTATGACCAGTACAAGAAGGAATAATGGAGCAAGCAGTATGGCCAGATCTTTAACAACAAACATTGATAGTCTGATCACATCATTAGGGGTTCCCTGGAATGAGGCTGTGTTTCTAAAGATAGCTGAAATAAAATCAAGTAATCCCGCCCAGAAACCAGGCATATAGAAGATCCAGAAGAGAAGCAGCAGGGTGAGGAGAGCAGCTGTCTGCACTTCCTTGCTCTGAGCGACCTGTCCTTTTTTTCTGAAATCCGCCCTTCGTTTTGCTGAGGGCGCTTCAGTCTTTTCTCCGCCTGTACTTGATTCTTCAGCCATATTGTATCTGGTGTAGTGGTAACCGATTCGTACTTTGTCAGAAAATCATGCAAAAACTATGCAGGAAATGTCTGGAATAACAATAATATGGTGTTTATGTTGGTTGGTGTCCGTCTAGAAAAGAGATTTCTTAATTCGAGGCACAGGAGAAATTTCACCGCAGGCATATGCCTGATATTCCGAGGACAAAGTGCCCAGCTTATTCCAATGTTATTAGATACTGGGTAAAAAAAATCATTGCAACTAAGAGACAGGAGAAAAAGTTATATCTGGGCAGGCACTAGTTGAGCATCTGGAGAAGAGTTGCAAATCTTCCACCAAGATTGTCAAATTCTCGTCTTAAAAGGATGGTGACAATGGGGAGAGTCAAACCAATGACTGTAAAAGAGATCCCGATATTTAATGGAAATGAAAGAAGGAAAACATTCAATTGTGGGAAAACTCTGGCAAGGATACCTAAAATCAGACCGGAAAGTAACAGGACAGCCAGGACCGGAGCACTGAACTGAATTCCAAGAACAAATATCCGTGATGACAGCTCTATCAGATACGGGATTGCTTCTCCGGAGATATTAAAAACACCTGGCGGTAAAAGGGTATACGACTTTGCAGCCAGCTGGAGAAAAATATGATGCCCATCGATGGCAAGAAAGATGAGAATGGCAAAGACATTTTGAAACTGTGATATCAGGGAGAGCTGTCTGTCATTCTGGGGATCGAAAATATTAGCTGCAGCAAAGCCCATCTGATAGCCTATTACAGTACCGCCATATTCAACGGCGGTGAATATCATTCGAGCTATCAATCCAATCATTGCACCGAGCAACACCTCTGTTACCACAAGAAGCAGAAAGCTGGCAGGAGTAAAGGTAACCTGGGGCATGGTTGGTTCCATTACCGGAAAAAGAACCAGAGCAATCATGAAAACCAGTCCGGCCTTAATCTTGGCAGGAGTCTGGTTGGCAAGAATAACAGGAATTGCTGCAACAAATCCGGCAACCCTTGCGAGACAGATAAGGAATACCTGGAATTCATTTATGGGAATTAGTTGGAGATCCACTGGAATTTACAGTGTGCCAATGGCTGTGAATATACTGGATGTGAATTTGATGATGGTGTGAATCATCCAGGGAGTTGTGATCAGCAGTGTGATGAAGACAGCAACGATTTTAGGAATAAAGGTGAGGGTCTGCTCATTGATCTGGGTGGTGGCCTGGAATATGGAAACGATAAGACCGATAACCATCCCGGCGATAAGGGTAGGGCCAGCAAGAAGAAGGGTGGTTTGAACGGCACGCCTGCAGATATCTACAACAAATTCTATGCTCATATCAGCCCTTGAAGCTTTGAATGAGTGAACCAACAATTAATGCCCAACCGTCCACAAGAACAAAAAGTAGAAGCTTGAAAGGCATGGAAATAATAACAGGAGGAAGCATCATCATCCCCATTGACATCAGAATGGAGGCAACAATCATATCTATCACCAGAAATGGAACATAGATCATAAATCCCATCTGAAATGCGCGTTTGAGTTCAGACAGCATGAAGGCGGGAATCAGGGTCATGGTTGGGATATCATTCTGGTCAAATGGCTCATTGTCCATAGTGATTCCGGAAAGCATGGTGAGTTCAGACTCCTTGACCTGAGAAAACATAAAATCCCGCATTGGCTGTACTGCTTTGGTCAGAGCATCGTTTTGATTTATTTCCTCATTCAGATAGGGCTGCAGCGCCTCGACATTGATACGGTCAATGGTCGGGGCCATGATGAAAAAACTGAGAAAGAGAGAGAGTGCTATAATAACCTGGGTCGGGGGCATGTTTTGAGTACCCATGGCATGCCGTACAAATCCAAGGACGATGACAATACGGGTAAAACAGGTTGTCATCAGAAGAATGGCCGGGGCAATAGATAATACCGTGAGCAGGAACAGGATCTGAAGTCCCGTTGAGACCTGTTCGGGGTTGGTTGCATTTTCCACCCCAAAACTGATTGTTGGCATACTTACAGCATAACTCACAGTTGGTAGGACTACAGAACACAAGGCGAGGCAGAGAAGATAGAGGGGTTTTCCTGGAATAGGGTTAGTCTTTTTGCTTGTCATCATGTCTGGATGCTGAGTTAAGTGTGTCGGAGAAGGATGGCATTTGACACTTTTCTATTGGGGAAAGCAGTGAAATAGTCTCATTGCCAATTCCTATGAGATATTCCCGACCATCAACCTCAATCAGGCAAAGTGATTTTTTGGGCATAATATGACGAATTTCACAGATTTTGATTCTTGAATCAGAGTTGGACTTGGCAAAGGAAAATTTCTTCCTTAGCAGACCGTAAATAATCAGTAATATACCTAGAACGACAAACAGGCCCCACAGCATTTTGAAACCGGCTGAGAGCAGAGATGGATCACTGTCTGGTAACATTTCAGTTCCTAACCCAGCTGTTCAACACGGTCTACAGGACTTACAACATCAGTAAGCCGAATACCGAATTTATCACCAACCATTACAGCCTCACCCTTTGCAATCAGACGCTCGTTGACATAAAGGTCCAGCGGATCCCCTGCTAATTTGTCAAGTTCGATAATATACCCTTCACCCATTTTAAGAAGGTCTTTTAACAGGATCTTACTGCGGCCAACTTCAACAGATATCTGCAAGGGGACATCATATAAAAATTCCAAGCCTCGTGCGGCTTGCTCTTGAGCGGTAACAATATCCGCAGCTTCTGATTCTTCTGTACTGGAGGAGGTGTCCATCCCTTCATCGTCAAGCAATTCTTTTATTTCCTCAGGTTGCGGTTTTGCACTTTCCTGAATAGTTTCGTCAGACATCTTATTCTCCTTGGTCATAAACGCCTGTCAGGTGGATGGCTCTCTTGCCATTGATCGTTCCTGGTATGGCGAAAAATTTGAGGTTTTCTTCAACAAGTATTTTAAGCGGTGAATTTGGGTCATAATCAATATCGATGACATCACCTTTCTGTAAATGCATAACTCCCTTAACAGGCATGGTAATGGTACCTGACTGGGCGATTACCGTGGTAGACATCTTTTCGAGTTCCTCAAGGATAAGATCTTGCCATCCTGACTGTCGGACAGTTTTGACTGTAAGAAGATCACGCAACGGTTCCCGAATTGGGTCAAGTGTAGCAACAGGGAAAACAATGTCAAAAGTGCCAGTAAGGTTACCGGCCTTAATCTTGAAGCGTCCGGCAAGGATGTCAGCATCGGCCTCTGCAATGGAGACAAGCCTTGAATTTGACTCAACTTTGACAATTGATGATTCAAGTTCAATGACCTGAGTAACAGCCTTGTCAATGTCAGAACAGGCTTTGGTCATGGTGGTTTTCAGGACATTGAGCTCAATGGTTGTTGGTTTGCGATTAAGGTGTAGAGGAGCAATCTCAGTGGATGCACCGAGCATGATTTCAACCAGAGAAAAACAGAGTTCAGAACTGAGAACCATGAGGGCTCCATTTTTTAATGGCTCAAGACTCAGTACACCTATGGCACCAGCATCCTTTTGTGAAAGGATATACTCCTGGAACTCCAGGGTATCAATAGCGGTTCTGGTTATGGTGACAGTTCTCTGGAGTTGGTTGGTCAGACTTATACCGAAATTGGTGGCGAAATTATCAAGAATAATATCAAGATTAGGTATTCTCTGCTGTTTTTCAGACGAACCGGTAATCTGAAAGAGGTTCAGAGGGGAGACATTTTTCTGGTCAACAGAGGAACCTTCATCTTTTAAATCTGTAGATACCTGGCCACTTTTTATCCCAAGCAGTAGTTCTTCGATTTGTT
>JAJRQL010000115.1 GCA_024280265.1 Deltaproteobacteria bacterium | reverse complement strand
CATCGCCAAGAACGTTGAGCCCCGGAGTACCGTTTGTGGGTGGGACCCGTGTGGCAATAATCTGTCCTTTCGATACACCGACAAACATCTTTCGTTCCCGAAAGTCGATTTTACCGTTTCCAAGGAGTTTCCCAGGTAGAGGTCCAACCTCAATATTAAAGCGAAGAAAACTATCCTTGCCGTCCATGGGAAGAAGCCCTCTGGCAACGGTTTTGTTTTTGAGAATGATCTTCTCAGTGGTAGCCTGTTGCAGTAATTGGGATAATTGCTCTTCCATTATCCCAAAATGGATATCGTTGTGCTCAAGGATCTCAGCAATGACTTCTGGAGTCAGACCGGGAGTGTCAGATAGTGGTGGATAGATGGTGAGCTGTGCATCCATCTTATCTTTTGAGATTGTTACCAGGGGGATCATGGTGATCATTATGAGATCAATCTCTTTGCTGGTTTTACTGGATACCTGGGGGTATCCGTCTATTCCAGAGCAGATGGTGAGTTTGTCATCTGTGAGAAGAGTATGTTTTCCTGCGACCAGTTCAAGCGGTCTTTGGGGGATGCGGTCGGCAGGAGGAATAACCAGTTGAATCAGAGGCTGATTTTTTCGAACCAGCTCCACGGTCTGAACGGTGGATTGATTCGGGGTGGTGATATTTTCGGTACGGAACAGAAAATCTGCAATCAGAAGGGGGGGCACTTCTGTGATATCTTCGTTCAAGGTTCTGTTTCTCCGATGGGGCGAACGAGGTCGTGGAGCCAGTTGCGACAGGCTTCCAGTTGTTTCTTTTTCAGGAGTAAGGAAAAAATTTCTGATGCTGCTTCTTTGAGGGATGATTCCTTTGTCGGTATAATTTCTTTGCAGTAGAGAATATCGAATCCGTCTACAGTTTCGATGATATCACTGATTTCTCCCTGGCGAAGAGAAAAGAGAATCTTGTTGAGATCTGGGCAGAGCTCTCCGGATACCAGGTTTTTCAAGGTAGCATTATTGGGAGCGTTGCCGTTGAGGTGGTAGCTGGCCTCTCGGATAAATGTCTCAGGATGCTGGTGAACTCTGTTGTGGATGGCTGTAATCACAGCAAACGCCTGGTCGATTTCCCGGGCGGAAACCGGGTCGAAGGGGATGTGGATGTGTCCGGTGATCCGTCTCTCCTGTAACTTGAACTCTGGCTTGTTCTTGGTGTAATAGGAGAGTATTTCAGCTGCAGTTACAGTCTGCACTGTAGATGCGACTCTGGAAAGCACTGTCTCAACCCGAAGGTCGTTGTGGAGAGCTAAGGTGTACTCTTCCAGTTCCAAATTGTTTTCCTTTAGAGCGGTATGAAAAATATCGCTGCTGGGATATTCGGAAATGACATCTTTCAGGGTCTGGTTCAAAGTTACCTCGGGAATAACAACACAACAGGCGTCTTTTGAGGTAAGGATAACCTTGTGGAGAAGCATTTCTTCATTGGCGTGCTGGTATGCAAGGGTGTATTCGTGCTTTGTCAGATTACGGGCACTTTTCTGAAAATCCTGAAAGGCAAATTTCATCAGATGGAAGGACAGTGATGGGTCAATCTGCCTTTGCTCTTTATCCTGCTGCATAATATCCTCTGGAAACGGAATGGTAGTCACTGCATAACTATATATATTTGTCGAATCAGGATCACCTGAATATCTGTTATGTCAAAATGGTATGTGTCTGCACGTCTGTTATTTTCACCTCTTGCGTACCTGCTGTTTGTCGGGGCGTTGGAGAGAGGAAGATGCCTACGAGTAATTATTGTAACTTTAGACAACCTTGCAAAATTGTCTTCTCGTCCGATCTCTGCGTTATGTTCAAAGTTTTATCCTCGGAATATCATGCATATGCCTGCAGTAAAATTTTTGCATGCCTTGGTCTCGAACGAATACTCTAATTTTCAAGACTACCTTTATTGTATCGCATTACCTTGCGGAAGCAAAATTTTCCGTAGAGAAAATGTAAAAAAAAGAAGCGTCTTTCCGAGTTCGTTTTTTCTTTGCAAAATAATATGGAGTTCTGGACGGCAAGAAGTTTTTTTACTTAGCCATCTACAATTTCAGGTTTTTACGAGCTTGTCATGTTCCACATTGTGGAAGATGGATTTACAAAAAGAGAACTGACTGTGGGGTTGGGAAATCTCAGAAAGGTTTTGAAAAAAGTATGCGAAAAGGAGTTTCCCCGAAGTAACAGGGTATGGCTGTTTTTATGCAGTGCAGCTGATATGGAATATATTTCTGAACGGTGGTATTGAACACTTTACAGTGTTGTCCATACATCATCACTTTGCGGTTCATGTTGCATGACCATCTCAGTCCAGTCCCATGGTACGTTCTCAATAACGACTCCAATTTGAGTTGTTAAGTCATCCTTCATTCGCCATCGTTCTTCAACTTTCAGTCTGAAAGTGATGTTGCCGCAGGATAAAACAGTGATAAAACAACCATCTTTCGCATGGATCCTTCTGGGAATATCATTGATGCAGAGGCCGGAGCGAGAAAAGTCCTTGAGAGTCCCCACACAAAATCCAACACGGTCTGAGATGTATATCTCAGTATTTGTTGCCTTTGCTCTGAAGTATTGTCGCTGTTCCATTGTATTTCCGCAGTTTGT
>JAJRQL010000114.1 GCA_024280265.1 Deltaproteobacteria bacterium | reverse complement strand
TTTTTTTTTACGGTCTGCAATATGATGGAATGGATAAAATAATTCGTTGATTACTATTTTTATGAGGAAAAGCAATATGAAGAAATCTGTTACGCTGTTATTTGCCCTGATAGTGCTGCTGTCCACATTGCTGGCTGGCTTCCCGGCCATGGCCGGAAAGTTACAGAACCAGTTAATTGCAGAATCCACCATAGATCAGGTTATGCGACGTGGAGTATTACGGGTGGGAATGGACACCTTTCTTCCATGGGCCATGAAAAATAAAAAAGGTGAACTGGTTGGTTTTGAAATAGATGTGGCAAGAAGACTTGCTGCTGATATGGGGGTAAAGGTGGAGTTTGTGCCCACCAAATGGGCAGGGATAATTCCTGCGCTGCTCACCGGGAAATTTGATGTGATTATCGGTGGCATGGGGATACAGACCAAACGGGCACTCAAGGTGAACTTTTCCATTCCCTATGACTATTCAGGAATGGCAATTGTGGCTCACCGGGAGAAGGCCGCAGGATTTACAAGCCTTAAAGATTTCAACGGGCCTGAGGTGGAGATTGCCTGTAAACTTGGTACAACTGCGGTGGCTGCCGCCAGGAAATATATGCCCCAGGCCAAACTGCGACTCTTTGACGATGAGGCTCAGGCATATCAGGAGCTTCGTAATGGGAATGTCCACTCCGTGGTTGGTTCCTCTCCCCGGCCTAACTATGAAGCTATCAGGTATCCGGACACCATGTTTCTTCCACTTAGTTCCAATTTTACCAGGGAACCCATCGGTTTTGCAGTACGCAAGGGCGATTTTGATACCCTTACATTCTTCAACAACTGGATCACCATCGTCAGCCATGAGGGATGGCTGGAAGAGCGTCATAACTATTGGTTTGGAACCAGGGAGTGGGTAGCTGATGTTGAGTAGAAAGGGCTGTTGAGTAAATGACAGGCGTCTATCTTGTGAAAAAAAAGAGTGTTCTGCTTGACACGGTAGTTACGGCATCTCTTTTTCTTTTCCTGGGGTTTATTACTTATCGGGTGAGTGTGGGGCTCTCTTATCACTGGGACTGGGGGGTGATACCCAACTACCTGTTTCGGTGGGATGCGGACAAGGGGCACTGGGTTTCCAATATTCTGATGCAGGGGTTTTACACCACCATCCGCCTCAGTTTCTGGTCTCTGCTGCTTGCTACTCTGATCGGTCTGGTCATGGGTGTTGTACGTACCAGAAAGCGGCTTTTTTTCGCCTGCTGGGGCGCAGTTATGTTGAGTTGATCCGTAATATCCCGCCACTGGTACTGGTTTTCATCTTTTATTTTTTTGTATCCGATCAGATTATGCCCCTTCTCGGGATTGAGAATTTTATACGCAGCAGATCAGAAACCGGGCAGCAGTGGGCGGCTTTTTTTATCGCAGCGCCAGCACTGTTTACTCCATTTGTCGCAGGTGTTTTTACTGTAGCCCTTTTTCAGGGCGCCTACATTACAGAGATTGTCCGGGCTGGTATTCAGGCCATTGAGAAAGGGCAGTGGGAGGCATCGGCTTCTCTTGGCATGACCTGGTGGCAGCAGATGCGTTTTATTATTCTGCCCCAGGCGGCAAGGCAGGTTCTGCCGCCTCTGGCCAATGAGTTTATCAACACTATCAAGTACTCTTCCATCGTCTCTATTATCTCCATTCAGGAGCTCACCTTTCAGGGCCTGCAGGTAATATCCTCCACCCAGCGCACCATTGAAGTGTGGCTCACCGTCTCATTGATGTATCTGCTGCTTTGTTTTACCGTGTCGCTGCTGGCACGCCGTCTGGAGGTGTTCCTTGCCGTGAGGTTGATATAAGCGGGCTGTTGCCACCATCCTTATCTTGTTTTCCTCGGCTATACCTGCTACATTTACGCTTTGCTGAAAACTGTTGCGGATTCTCCTTGTGTTACTATCCGGCCCGCTTGATGAGAACAGTACAGAGCCATGGCGTTTATGGCCTGAAAAAACAGATATAGAAAAATTATGCATTACTCAAAGGTTTGTCTTCATACGTTTGCCTATGTGCTCCCCCCCCATGTGTTGGGTTCTAATGATATTGAAAGGCGTCTGGCACCACTCTACGAGCGTTTGAAGCTTCCTGCCGGACGGCTTGAGTTGATGAGCGGGATACGGGAGCGGCGTCTCTGGGAACCTGGTACCAGGCCTAGCCAGGGAGCGGCTTTTGCAGGGCAGGCTGTTCTGGATAAGGATGATATTGACCCCGAATCCATCGAGTGTCTGATTTTCACCTCGGTTTCACGGGATATGATGGAGCCGGCAACGGCATCTTTTGTCCATAATCAACTGGGATTATCTGAAGATTGTCTCCTCTTCGATATCTCCAATGCCTGTCTTGGTTTTCTTGACGGTATGGTTATGCTGGCCAATATGATTGAGCTTGGTCATGTTCGTAATGGGCTGGTGGTGGCAGGAGAGACCGCCGAGGAGCTGGTGGAGTCGACCATCAAATCTCTGCTTTCTGATGAGAGTCTCACCAGAAAGAACATTAAACCGGCCTTTGCCTCGCTGACCATTGGTTCAGGAGCTGTGGCTCTCTACATGTGCAGCCTCCTGCCAACCATGAACAAACCTCGTCTTATTCGGGGAGCCTGGAAGGCCAATACCAGACATTCGGATCTCTGTCAGGGGGCTCAGAGTAATGGAAATACCACCCTGATGAACACCGACTCTGAGGAACTGCTGGTGCGGGGAGTTGAGACCGCGAATCATACCTGGCAGGAATTTTCATCGGTCCCCGGCTGGAATAGTGATAATATTGATCGTTTTTTCTGCCATCAGGTGGGGAGTGCCCATTCCAGGCTGCTTTTTGAGTCTCTGGGCCTGGATCAGAAAAAGAACTTTGAGACCCTGGAGGTACTTGGGAATGTTGGCTCTGTTTCAGCACCCATTACCCTGGCCATGGCCATTGAGCAGGATTGTTTCAGGCGTGGTGAAAAGGCTGCCATGCTCGGAATTGGCAGCGGTATTAACTGTCTCATGCTTGGACTTGAGTGGTGATACAGATGGCTATGGATTCAGTACTGAACGAAAAACAGGGAAGAGCCTTGTTGCTGCATGCAAGGCAGGTGATAGCAGAGCGGCTTGGACTTGCTGTGGATGAAACGGCACAGCAGGAGTTGCTCCCCAAAGAAAAATGTGGGGGTTTTGTCACCTTGAAAAAGGATGGCAGTCTACGCGGTTGTATTGGAGATCTTGTGCCTGCTGGAGCTATTGCCGATAGTGTGGCAAAAAATGCAATTAATGCAGCCTTTGGTGATCCACGGTTTCCCTCCCTGACTGCGGAAGAATTTGGTGACGTGGAGATAGATATTTCTGTGTTAAGCGTGCCGCAACACCTTGAGTATCGTGATGCCGACGACCTTCTCGCTAAACTGCGTCCCGGGATTGACGGGGTGATTCTGCGTCTCCATGGTGCTTCTGCCACCTTTCTGCCCCAGGTGTGGGAACAGTTACCCGATGCAGAGCAGTTTCTGGAGCATCTCTGTCAGAAGGCGGGGCTTGCCAAAACGGCCTGGCGGGAAGAACACCCGGATATCGAGATCTATCAGGCTCAATGTTTTGAAGAGGAAAAGGGATGAAGGAACTACGTCTAAGCCGGGAGTTGAGCCGGGAGATAAGTGAGATTTACCAGGCCATGGAGTCTGACTATGATAAGGTAGCCAGGAAACTCAGTTTCAGTTGTGATGGTTGTCCCGATAACTGTTGTGATTCTTACTTCCTGCATCATACGTACAGTGAATGGGCCTATCTCTGGGAGGGCTTCAGGGCGTTGGATGAGGCGAGGCAGCAGGAGCTGATGGAGCGCTCGAAAAGGTATGTTGTGGAGTGTGAGGCAGCTGAGGCCCGGGGTGAGCGCCCCCAGGTGATGTGCCCCTTGCTTGATGATGGACGCTGTTCCCTGTACAGTCATCGTCTTATGGTGTGCAGAACCCATGGAGTTCCCGCATCTATGCGGCGCCCCGATGGCCAGAGTCTCAGTTTCCCCGGCTGTTTCCGTTGTCAGAAGATTGTGAAAAAGAAATTTGTGCACGATTCCCAGGCGCCCCATGTGGAGCGAACCCCTCTTTTGCAGCGTCTGGTTGCAGTGGAGCGGGAGCTCATGGGAGAGAGGCTCCACCTGTATCCACGTGTGAAACTGACCATTGCCCGGATGCTGATCACCGGGCCTCCAACCATCAGCACCCCTCACTGTGAACGCGCAGGGATTGAGGCAGATGTATAATCCGGGTGAAGAAATCATCCAGATTGTGGATCGAAACAATCTGGAAACAGAGGTGCTGCCAAGACGAATCATGCGTCAGCAGGGTTTGATTCATCGGGCCTCTTATATTCTGGTATTCAATGAGCAGGGTGAGCTCTTCCTTCAGAAACGGACAGCCAGCAAAGATCTTTACCCGTCATGTTGGGATGTGGCAGCTGGAGGAGTGGTTCTTGCCGGAGAATCTTACGAGGAATCAGCTGCCAGGGAACTTGCTGAGGAGCTTGGGGTTACGGCCAGCTTCAGCCATCTTTTTGACCAGTATTTTGAAGAGGACGATAACCGGGTCTGGGGCAGGATTTTCAGATGTATTCATAACGATCCTTTCCAGCTTCAGAAGGAAGAGGTGGAATCTGGCTGTTTTATGAACATAAAAGATATTTTTGAACTTTATAAAAAAGAAGAATTTACCCCTGATGGGATTGATCTACTACGCAAGGTTTCTCAATAAATGAATAAAAGACAAATAAGACAGCGACAAAATAAACGAAAAAGACTCCGTATCACTCGAAAATGTGGAGTTGTAGCAACAGTGTTCCAGGCTGTTCTGCCTCAGAACCCTGAAGTGTTCAAGCCAGCCGCTGTTGTGGCAAAACCTGCAGCGCAAAAGATTGATAACAGGAGGGGAGAGCGAAAAGAGGCTGCTCCCGTGCGGGAAAATCAAAGGAGAGGTAGAAAAGCAAAGTGGAGTGTCTCACAGTTTCCGGTGGACTCGCAGGAAGGAAAATCCCGTTTTCATGACTTTAGACTTTCCGCCGGGCTCATGCACGGCATTGCCGATCTCAAATTTAACTACTGTACACCCATTCAGAGAAAGGCTCTGCCCGACGTTATCGCCGGCAAAGATCTTATTGGAAAGGCCAGTACAGGAACCGGGAAAAGTGCTGTTTTTCTGATAGGGATCTTTGCCAGACTGATCCGGGAACAGCAGCGCAAACGTAAAAATGGGACTCCGCGTGCGCTTATCATCGCTCCAACCAGAGAGCTTGTTATTCAAATAGTAAAGGATGCCAGAGATATCGGAAAGTATCTCCCACTGCGTATTGCAGAGGCTTATGGCGGAACTGACTATGAACGGCAGCAGAAAAATATTCGTGACAGGCCGGTTGATATTCTGGTGGCTACACCGGGACGGTTACTGGATTTTTCCAGAAAACGGGTGGTGCGGCTCAATGAAGCTGCAATCATGGTGATTGATGAGGCTGACCGGATGCTGGATATGGGTTTTATCCCGGACGTTCGTTCCATCATCCACCAAATACCCAACAAGGACAAACGTCAAACCATGATGTTTTCCGCCACCCTCACTGAAGAGGTGACTCGTCTGGCTTCACAGTGGTGTGTGAATCCGGTTTCCGTAGAGACTGAGGCAGAGCAGGTTGCTGTGGAAACCGTTCAGCAGGTGGTGTATACGCTCACCAGGGATGAAAAGTACCTGGTTCTGTATAATATCATCAACAGTGAACCCTGTGATCGGGGTATAATCTTCACCAATATGAAGCGGGACGCCAAGCGGCTCAATGACCGTCTTCGCCGAGATGGTGTGAGCTGTACATTGCTCACAGGGGATGTGCCACAGCAGAAGAGAACGGCCCGGCTGGAAAACTTCCGCAGCGGCAAGATTAAAGTCCTGGTCGCTACAGATGTGGCTGGACGCGGAATCCATATAGACGGTATCAGCCATGTGGTCAATTATACCCTTCCCTATGAACCGGAGGATTATGTCCACAGGATCGGACGTACCGGACGAGCTGGTGCCGATGGTATATCCATCAGTTTTGCCGATGAGGAGAGTTCCTTTTATCTTATGGATATCGAGGAGTACATTGGTGAAACACTTCCATGTGTGGAACCGGATGCGGCACTATTACAAACGATAGTCCGGAAGAAGTGATTTCACAGGCCTGGTTCAACTGTGTTTCGTCACTCGGTTGAAACCGGGCCAGCTCTTATAACAATCTTTTTTATTTCTCCCCCCTTCGTTTTATGCCCATGGTGGGTTTCTACTCTGGAATTACAGGCATTATTCGACAGTTTTATTGGCGTATATTGAATGTATGTTGTATATATATGATATATTGTCACTGGAATAAGATTGCCAGGAGAACAGCCTTCACTGGTGCCTGTCCAGGAAGGGTCTTTTTCTCCTGATTCCTCCTTGCGTTTAAAATTTTACCCCCGGAATAGCAGATATATGATTGCGGTAAAATTTCTTCTACGCCTCGATTTAGAGGGAAAAATCTCATTTTTGGACGGACACTCATTAACCCACCTCTTTCCAGTCATGAAGTGCCTATGTCTATTTCCCCCTCTAGGCAGCAATCGTTGTCTCTTCAGAAAAAGCTATTAATCACTCTTGTCATTGTGGCTTCAGGATTTATCCTGGCCCAGTTGTTAGTGATCAATTTCTTTGTGTATCCCAGTTATGTTGCCCTTGAACGGAGTAAAGGAAAAACAGATATTGAACGGTGTTTCAATGCTCTTGGTAGAGAGATTCATTACCTCGACAAGTTCACCCATGACTGGTCTTCCTGGGATGACAGCTATGAGTTTATCATTGATGGAAATGAGGACTATATTGGCTCAAATCTTCAGATCTCCACTTTTGTTGACAATGAGATCCACCTGATTTTTTATGTAACTGCCAGGGGCAAGGTGGTATATGGGAAAGCGGTTGACTTGGAGAGTGAGAATGTTGTTCAGATGGAGGATTTTCCGGAGAAAACATGGCCCCTTTATCATCAGTTGCTTGCCAGTGATGATAGGGTTGTCAGGGGACTCTTTATGTCTGATCATGGCCCCGTGCTTGTATCGTCACGGCCGATTTTACGCACCAACAACACTGGTCCGAGCCATGGTCGTCTGATCATGGGGCGCCTTTTGAATGAAGATTATATCAAGGTGTTACAGGAACAGACCCAGACAACGTGGACCATGACCCCCATGGATCAAGTCGGCCCGGAGTTGACTCCCGACGAAGTAGAACTGTTGAAAGGACCCGAGAAGCTGAAGTTTAGTGAACAGAAAGATGCCCTTATTGTGTACACAGTCTATAATGATCTTCGGGGAGATCCCGCCTTGTTACTTCGCGCGGAAATCAGTCGTGAAATCAGTCAGCAGGGTCTTAGGACCGTGAGTTATGCGTTTTTGGGCAGTGTCTTGGGAGTCTTCTTGATTTTCACTCTCCTCATGGTCTTTTTGAACCGGATTATTGTCAGGCCGGTAAGCGATTTAACACGCAATGTTGTTGCCATCCGTGACAGTGGTAACCTTGCTCTGTTGGGTCAGAATGAGGCCCAGGATGAAATTGGTATTCTCCATAATGAAATTAACCGCCTGATCGAGAAGCTTTTTTCCTACCAGCAGCGCTTACGGGCCCTATCTTCCCAGTTACTGGCTTCAGAAGAGACAGAAAGGAGGCGTTTTGCCAGTGATCTGCACGATCGTATAGGACAGACACTTACTATTGTCAAGATGCGTCTGGATGCCCTTGGGGCGACAGCATCATCTGCTATTGACAGAGAAGAGGCTGCGGAGTTGAGCGGGTTGCTTGGTCAGTTGATCCAGGAGGCGCGGACACTCACCTTTGAGCTGAGTCCACCCATGCTCTATGAGATTGGTCTTTGTGCTGCCCTTGAATGGCTGGTGGATGTCTATAAAGAGCAGCATGAGTTGACGGTCCATCTGCAGTGCTGTGAGGTGCCAAAGGATGACAACTCAACCCTGGCAGTGATGGCCTTTCAGATCGTCAGGGAACTTTTACTGAATGTGGTAAAACATTCCCGGTCCGCTGAAGTTGCTATTGAAATTGTAATACGAGACAGTGAACTCTTAACCACGGTCAGTGACAAAGGGATCGGGATGGCTGCTGATTTCAGTCTGGAACGTGTCGGGACCAAAAAAAAGGGTTTTGGACTGTTCAGTGTTCGTGAGAGGCTGAATAACTTTGGAGGCAGCATGATCATTGATTCTGAGCCGGGGCAAGGAACCACCATTACTTTTACAATTCCGTTTTTATGATATTGAATTTGACTGACCTGACAAGTCGAAAAACTTTTTAGAGTCACTGGACTCTTTTCTGTATCCCCTTGAGGGGTGTAAGTTCCCTGGTGGTACCTCTAACATTCTGATTTCAAAAAGCTCTCACGGTTTCTCGGAGTCTCGTATTTTGCGTACCTGTTTTTTTATTACAGTTTTGATGGAGTAAGTTACTAATTCATTGGGGGAAATATGTAATGATTGAGGTTGTTCTGGTTGATGACCACAAGATGATCCGGGAAGGTATCTGCGCCCTCTTGAATAAAGAGGATGATATATCCGTGGTGGGACTGGCTGCCAACGGTCGCGAGGCGCTGCGTCTTGCCAGTAAAATGAAGTCGATCGTAATGGTCATGGATGTCAGTATGCCTGAAATGAACGGCATAGATGCTACATCACAGTTGAGCCGTGATGCTCCTGACTGTAAGGTTCTGGGGTTGTCCATGTATGCGGATAAACGTTTCGTTAATGGAATGCTCAAGGCGGGAGCCCGTGGTTTTTTACTCAAGGAATGTGCTTATCAGGAGTTGGTTCAGGCAGTACGGGCAGTGCATCGTGACCAAGTCTATCTTAGTCCCAGAGTGACGGGAACTGTGGTAGAGGAGTACATCCAACAGCTTGGCGAATCTGAGCAGCAGGGCGGTTTTGAGAGCCTGACCCTGAAGGAAAGAGAAGCTCTTCAGCTTATAGCTGAGGGTTTTTCAACCAGGGAGATTGCAGATAAACTCTTTGTCAGTGTTAAAACCATTGAGAGCCGCAGGCGTAATCTGCAGGAAAAACTTGGTGCCGGTTCCGTTGCAGATTTGACCAAAATCGCAATCCGAGAGGGTCTTACGACCCTCTAGTCTTCTCTCTTTCCCTGCGTTACGGAATCACCCAGTCGCGCCACCAGATGTATGAGAAGGTGCTGTTTTCTCCCGGGTCAGTACTGATTATTCCTGCACCCTGAGAAGCACTTGTCGAATCGTCATTGGTGGAGCCAACTGAAATAAAGAGCTTGGTATCATCGGGATTATCGTTGATGACCAGAACAGGACGTGAAGGTATGCCACCGCCAATGATTACACCAGGCCCATCAATCCCAAGGTTATCAAAAAATGCCTCATTGGCAAGTCCGGTGTCGTAGTCCATTGCATAAAGTTTTGCGATACCTCCGGGGAGACAGGGGTCGTCATTGGGAGTGAAGGTGGTAAAATAATAGACTCCCGAAAACACAATTCCCTTGGAAAGTACTTTTTCACCATCAGCAAGCAGGTAATACCAGCCAAGATCATTTCCACTCAGAACAGGAACACTGTAATTCGGATCATCGGGATCGGTGATATTGATAAGGTCGGCGACGGTGAGGTATCCCAACGACTCATGGGTGTCTTTTACAACAAAGACTCCATCGCTGGTGGTTGGGTCACAGGGGTCTTCCCGATCACCGGTTCCCATAAATATAAGATCATAGCCGATTTCCAGGACCACACTGGGCGGATAGTAAAATTTACGGTCTGTGGTATTGATACTGTCATTGGCAGTGAAAATGGGCTCCGCTTTCCAGCGACTGATGTTTTCATCAGCATTGGGGAAGGTAAGTGGGGTCAGGTCGGGGTTAGTAAAATATCCAACTCTGTACATATTTCCACCCAGGTCTCCAATATAGAACTTATCAATGAATCCGTTGTCGTTGATATCTAGAGCATTTACTGCACTGGCAAAAGAATAATTGAGACCAAGAGAAAACTCTCGCAGCTGATTTGCAGTGAGTACTTCCATGATATAGAGGCTGGTTCCGGCACTGTTGACGCTACTGAATCCACCTCCGATAATCATGGCATCAACACCTTCGGTGTCAGTGTCATTCCGCTTTACCTTCCCCAAGCGGGGCTCTGCCCAGCTTTCTCCAAGATTGGAATAGATGATTGGCTCAGCAAACGGAGTATCGTTTGTGGGGCTGATTCGCCAGAGGTAAACCGGGTTGTGGGGAGAGGTGATATCAAGGGCAAAATAACTGCTGCTCCCCTTTCGTTCACCACAGACAAGAATTACCCGGTCTGGATCTGAATCCGGCATTCCGTCGTTATTATCATCTCCGTCGGCATCGATAAAGCCATCACCATCATCATCAATCAGGTATATTCTTGGACTTCCATCCACAAAGTAGGCGTGTTCATCTCCCTCAAGGATATCTTTTAAGCGGCTGAGCTGGTTTGGCGGGATAAAGCTCCAGGAAGCGGAACCGTCGGAGTCCTGAACAGCGTGGAGCATTCCGTCGTTTGCCCCAAAGAAGATCATTGTGGGATCACTCAGTGTCTCAAGGGTTGCGGTGGCACCGGACTCTGTACCGGAAATTATTTCCCCCCTGCTGAATGGACTGAGCAATTGTTCGTAGAAGAGGGTCGTTCCGGTGGCTGTCTCTACATAAGCTCTTCCACCTTTGCTGCCAATTACAAGTTCATCGGTGGTAAAACTACCGCTAATAGCTGTGAGGGACAGGGAACCCTCGGTATGGATAAATTCGTAAACCGCCGGTTCACTGTGGAGGACATCGCCGGTGATTACGGCTCTGTTTTCGGCAAGAATTCCATCATCATCTTCATCAAGGATATCTGCGCCACGAATATAATCAATGACCTGTTCCGCAGTGTAGTCAACTGGCAGGCCAAGGAGATCAGCAGTTATGTTGTCAGCGGTAAAGGTGTTAGCAGCGGAAATAAGACTGGTATCAGTACCCAGGTAGGTATAGATTGGTCGTTCGCTGTAGAGGATACCGTTGGGGGCAGGATTTGAAGTGCTGGAGTCCCTGGCCCAGTCAATGGTAGCCCAGAAAGGCACGGCATCTTCTTTTAAAGCACCATTGATTTCGGTGACAACATTGCCATCCGGATCAACAATATTGTTTGATTCATCCAAACCGAATTTAACCACGTTTCCTTCCCAGAAATTTCCCGGGCGTGGAGTAAAGAATGACATGTAGATTTTATTTCCACTTGTGGTCCTTGTGACCGGGACAACCGGAGCAGCAAAGACAGTGGTGCGTTCTAAAATTGAGTTGATGGCACTCATCAGAGAATCGACAAGCTGGTCAGGATTATCAGCCTTCCAGAAATAACTACCATAGTCCGGATTACTGGTGTCGTAGAGATTAGTGAAACCATTTCCATTGTTTGAAGTATTAATCAGGAACAGATCGCTGGCATGGTCTCCCATAAAACCAACGGTGTAGGTCATGACATTCTGATAGCCATCAACCCAGGATACGATATCATGGTTGTAGAGATAGTATGCGACGTCATCGAGGTAGGTTGAGCCATTGTAACCAATGGGGATATCGTAAGTGATTCGTTCATCTTCTTCGTCGATGTTACCATCATTGTCATCATCTATACCATTATTACTAAGATCTTCGATAATACCGTCTGCACCAATGCCCGGGTCATCAAAAGCGAATAAATCGCCATCATTATCAAAATCGTTGAGGGAGTCAGGTTCATTATCTGCCGCTGTAAGTGTGAGGTCATTAGTGTTACCACTGCCACCAAAGTCCTGTGAGGAGATGCCGGGGGAGAGGAGGATGATAAAATTTTTCTCGCAGCCATATATGCCAGAAGCTTCTCTGTCGAAATAGCCGCCAATCTCTGCAAGTCCTTCAGCCAGTGGAGTGTAGTTATAAGCCTGCATTCCGTTGATGCTGTTAAGATAATCGGGGGTTAAAGTACAGGTCTCATCTTCTCCGGTCATAACACAGTCGGCTGCCAGTCCAAGGGGCTTGTTCTGGCTTACTCCGTCCGCACTGTTGTCAAACCAGTAGAGTGCAAATTTTGCTTTATTCCTGGTGGCCTCAATAACCTCGGCCAAGGCCTGTTTGGTGAGATAGAGGCGGTTGATACCTTCTTTACCCTCGTCTGTGTTGTAAAAGAGGCCGCCATCTGCCACGTTGTATCCATCATCTCCCGTAGAAAAAAAGAGCCAGTTGAGATAGTTGGTGGAATACCTGATCTCAGCGCATTCGTTACATTGATTATCCACACCTAGTGGTTTAATAAGACTTTCCGCAGGGAGAGTGATGGTACGACCATTAAAGGTCCAATCATAATAACCATCACCATTGTCGGTGCCGTCAACACTCCTGCTCTCATCAAGTTCCAGGATTCCGTCACTTTCAAGGTAGGGTGCAAGTGCGACGCTTCCATTTCCATTGGAACTGATGAACCCATAGCCATGTTCATTGAAAAAACCGGTTCCATTGCTTGCATCCTCGATAGCTTCTACACTTGTGTCTGAAGGGGTCCAGTCCACAGTATTGTCAAAATCTTTATGCCACACTGCCTGCAGCATCTCTACGCTATTATCAATATAGAGGACTATATTGGGAAGGACCTCTGTTGCAGAGGGTTGAAAAATACAGGTATCATCACTCCGGGATGGAACTGCAGATGCCGTGATAAACAGAAGAAGAAAAGTGATTCGGGAGAAATACTTCATGGTTTTATCCTTAACAAGGGGTTACAGGCCAACACGATAAAATCCCGCCTCCACACTCTTTTTTGAGTCAGCATTGATATCTCTGCCATTACAGGTCATTTTGTAAACATGGGCCTTAAGTTCTCCTACTTCATTCCCGGAGCCCCGGAGGTATCTTGCCGATGAATCAACATAGACAACCTCTCCCTGGAGCTGCTCACTTTGGGAGCCGGGAATGGGCAGCCAGACCGTGGCGTCATTGGGATCAGGAAAGGTTATGCCGTGTCCGGGTTCGGTAGCAATGTTGGTGGAACCATAAAGTTCACTGTTTGTCTCAACGTATGACCGGCCGGCCTCTGCTGCATAAAAAGCACTCTTGCGGGCACTGTCGTTGCTGCTTATCTGCAGTTCATGGATGGTTGTGGTGGTTGCTCCAAGGCCAAGGATTGTGAGGAGAACCATAAACATCAAAGACACAATGAGTGCATAACCTTCTTCCGAACGATGGATGCTATGCTGGATTTTTTCACTGATCGGAATCAACTGTTTTTTTCTCATATGTTTTGACCCTTGATACATGACACTTGATAATTATGGTTGCCGCCGTGAATATTGGATGTGACAGAGATGGTGATACTCTTGTTGCCATCAAGGGGAGAGTTTTCTGATACCTCCCAGCTGATATTATAGAGGTCGCGGTCAAAGGGGCCATGGCTGCCGTTGTCAAGGTCGGGGTGGCCGTAATCCAGCGCCAGAAGATACTCCACCTGGTCGGTGCCCCAGGTGGAAGTACTGGTGATGGCATTTCCCTTGTTGTTCCTCTGGAGGTTGGTGATCTGGAGGCTGTAGAGGCCAAAGATACTTATGGTTAAGATAACCATGGCGATCAGGACTTCGATAAGGCTGAAGCCATTGTTTCCACTAATAGTTGGATTTTCTGTTTTCATGATATCAGGTGTTGCGGCAGAGTATGGTTGTGGCAAGGAGTCTGTGCCTGCTGTTTTCGGCAGGGCTGATATGTCTGTCTCCAACCACATATGTTTCACCACTGCCCACTTTTATGTTTGTCATTTTTGTTCGTGCCAGAATCCATATTTTAACAGCCCGGATGGATGTAATGGGAACGGTGTAGCCAAGACTGACACCTCCTTCCACGTCATCCAGTGTGATCAGTCCGTCAGGGGTCGCTGGATTTGCGGGGCTGGATGTATCCAGGGTTGTATCCAGGGAGCCATCCCCGTCGGAATCTATGGCCCATACAGTCTGACCGTTCAATGTGTCCAGAACACCGTCACCATCATCGTCGAATGCATAGGCAAAGGCCATGGAGTTAATGGACTCGGCTACCAGGTCAAAGCCGCCTCCATCGTCCCGTCCAAGGTCAAGGATGCCGTCCTGCTCGTTTACCGGATTTACCGGTGCATCGAAAAGGTCATAGGTGATGGTTTCATCGGCATCGAGCACTCCGTTGCCGTTTTTGTCGATGGTGAAAGTCAGTTTGTTTTGACTGATATTGACTATTCCAAACGCTCCGGTGTTTTCGGGGTCGTAACCGGCAAGCATTATTTCGCGGGCAAGAACAGCCATGGCAGCTCTAATGTTCTGCTGCATCTCGACGACCTGACCCTGGGTTGTGTAGATCCTTTGCTGACTGATAAAGCTGGTGGTCAGAATAGCACCGATTATGGTGGTGAGAACCATGGCCACCATGAGTTCAATCAGGGTGAAGCCGCGACTGGATAAGGGTGAGTGAGTCGAGTTTGCTTTCTCTTTCATACCGTATTTCCTGTTTATTGCCAGATTGTGCCAGACCACATGTGCATGGTAATGCCACCTGCCGGGGATAACTGAACGCGGTAAAAGCGGCTGTTGTTGACGTTTGAGATATAGATATTTCCTGGCAGGCAGGTACCGTCTACCCGGAGTACCATGAGGGCTGTTGATGCTGCCCCACCAGGCTCCTGAAAAATGATGTCACCGG
Source organism: Deltaproteobacteria bacterium (assembly GCA_024280265.1). Taxonomy (GTDB): domain Bacteria; phylum Desulfobacterota; class Desulfobulbia; order Desulfobulbales; family Desulfocapsaceae; genus Desulfocapsa. The sequence goes on along the minus strand of JAJRQL010000114.1, from coordinate 21,609 downwards.
GTTTGGTGAAATCAACCGAAAAAGCCATGGTCTCGTTGCCATCGTTCCAGGTACCGTCACCACCGTCACCGGAGTAGAAATCGCAACTCTTCTGACCTGCTGTATCGGTAATTTTCACAGCCCAGTCCTCATTGTTTTTAATTGCCTTCATTCGAGCCTTCTGGATACTTGAGTAAACTTCCTTGACGGTTGCCTGCAGTTGATAGTTCTGGCGCCAGCTGAGGAAAAAAGGGATTGCTATGGCGCTGCAGAGTCCAACAATGGCGATGACCACCACGGTTTCAATCAGTGAAAAACCTGTTTCCGTTCTCTGGGCCCGTGGCTGGTTTGTCAATGAATTATCCATGACAGCCGCTCTCTTGCAGGAGATGAATGCTTGTGAGGTAGTGAGCCGTGTGTTTAGATAGCGTTGTCAACGAAGGGATCCTTTTTTCTGTATGATTGTAAAGTAGTGACGAATTTCACCTCTTATTACTACCACATTAGTATACAGGTGCTGGGGTTTTGTGGTTAGTAGGGAAATCCTGAAAATGATGGGTGGAAAACCTGAAAAATAGAGTGATCTGCTGGGAGTGCCGTAGATACTTGAGGTTTTTTCAGGGAATATCCACCCTCAACCCTTCCCGGATTGAGTGTGTGGTGAATGTTGCTGGCCAGAACCATAATTTTTACTATTTTAAATATGATACCAATGCTATCATTCCCAAAAACATTCTTTGGACTACTCTGTTCACTGTTCTTTATTCCGGGGTACACATGAAAAACATAGCGCTGTTTGCAATTCTTTTTCTTACTGTTGTGGCCGGTTGTGCCAGAAAATCACCGGAACCTATCGCCGTTCGGATCCCTAGCCGTCCCATTGATTATCAGAATGAAATAAAATCCCTCCTTGATAAGCGCTGTGCTGTTTGTCATTCCTGCTACAATTCTCCCTGTCAGTTGAAGCTGAGTTCTTATGAGGGGGTTGATCGTGGAGCTAGTAAGAGACCGGTTTACAACGCAACACGCATGACCACCATGGGCCCCACCCGTCTTTTTGTCGATGCTCATAGCATCGAAGAGTGGCGGAAAAAGAATTTCCATACAGTTACAGAGAGTAAGGCCGCTGATGGCCTGAATAATTCACTTATGCTCCAGATTCTGGATCATAAAATGAAAAATCCAGCGGTAACCGGAGAGTATCGTTTAGAGGCCAATGACCTGACTTGTTCTGAGACTTCCATTGAGCTTGATGGTTACCTCTTTAAGCATCCCAATCGGGGTATGCCTTTTGGGTTTCCACCATTGGAAAAGGATGAATTTGAAGCTGATTGCAGGGTGGCTGGCACAGGGTGCTGAAGGGCCGACAGCAGTGGAACAGGAGAAGATAACGACACCTGAACCTGCTGATGCAGTAGAAATTGTAACGTGGGAGACTTTTTTTAATTATCCGGATCCGGATCCCAAGTATGCGATGACCGCCCGCTACCTCTATGAGCATCTGTTTCTGGCCCATATAAAGTTTGGAACAGATACCAATGAGTATTATGAGCTGTTGCGCTCAACCACTCCCCCAGGAACGCCGATCAAACTCATTGATACGGTCGACCCTATGATGGCCCGGAAGTGGAGGCATTCTACTATCGATTGCGGAAAATCCATTCCACCATTGTTCATAAAACCCACATGGTTTTTGGCCTTGATGATATAAAACTTGCACGTTTCAAGGAGTTGTTTATAGAGCCGGAGTGGTTACAGAAACCGCACCTGGTTGGATATGATCATGTCCTTAGTGCCAATCCATTTTCCTCTTTTGAGCAGATTCCGCCTCGTTCACATTACCAGTTCCTACTTGATAACTCGCACTACATTCTTATGACATTTATCCGTGGCCCGGTGTGTCGTGGTCAGGTGGCACTCAATGTTATTCAGGATCATTTCTGGGTTCTGTTTCAGGATCCGGACTATGATCTCAGTGTCTTAAATCCCGGTTTTTTGAAGTTACAGAAAGATAACCTGATGATGCCCATTGAAAAGGGCAGCAAATTTCCTGTTTTTGGTCTGATTGGCAACAAATATGACAGAGCCCTTGAACGCTATTATAAGGCACGACAGGAATTTTATATGGCTTCAAACTATAACGGCCAGACCTATGACGCTATCTGGAAGGGAAACAAGGCCTCTGATGCTCCGATTCTCACGGTTTACCGTCATTTTGACAGTGCCTCTGTACACAAGGGCGTCCTGGGTGACTTGTCTCGTACCCTGTGGGTTCTGGATTATCCTCATCTGGAGAGGATTTGCTATGCACTGGTTGCAGAATTTGATGTGTATGGCACCCTTGGTCATCAGCTGGCAATCCGGCTCTATATGGATGGTCTGCGTGAGGAGGGGGAAAGCTATTTTCTGGGTTTTATGCCGGTTGAGCAGCGTAAGCCCATGATGGAATCCTGGTACAAGGGAGTTGATCCTGAAAAGGTGATGTACTTTGACGCGGGGATACCGGCCGGGATTACCTATAAGACAAATAATCCTAAGCAGGAATTTATGGAAGAGATCGTGAACAATCATATCCTGCCGGAAACAGGTATTCGCTTTGATAAGGTGAACTATGTGGCTGCTGGCAAGGAGTTTTCACAACTGCCGGAACAGTACGTAACCCTGGAGGATTATCTGCAGGCGTTTCGGGCTGTGTCAAAACCGGGAACTGAGTTTTTTGACTTTGTTGATGATTTTAATGCCAATGTGGTCTACATCCGTATCCGGAAGAATGATGGTACAGATGTTGCGGTATCCATGATAATCAACAGGTGGCACGATAATGTCGCCTTCCTGTTCAGGGAGGAATCAACCCTTGATACAACAAAAGACAGTGCGGATTTTGTACCGGGATTTCTGGGATCCTATCCAAACTATTTTATAGATATTCGCCAGGACGATCTTCCGGAATTTTTTGATCTCATGGCCAATCTTAGCAGATTGGGTGAGGAAGAGGTAAACAAGCGTTTCGTTAAGTACGGAATAAACAGGGCAAATAAGAATTTCTGGAGTTATTATGATTGGTTTCAGGCGCGTTTCGAGGAGGAGCAGCCGGTACAGTCCGGGCTCTTTGATCTGAACCGTTATTACTATGAGGCTTTTTAGCGGAACCTCTTATCTGGAAAGTTGGTGGTGGAGCTGCCTGACACAGAGCAGCTCCACAAGGTTCCATGGCATGCGTCTTTATTATTCCAGCCATCTGCAGATTTCAGCAACTTCAGCTCGCTCTGTGCGATATCCATTTATCGGTGATTCCAAATCCGGATAACCTACTGAGAGGCCAAGAATAAGTCGTTTTGAGGAAGGTATGCCAAGGACTTCTTTGACTTCTCCAGCGTAATCTGTTGCAAATGCCTGGGGGACAGTACCCAGTCCTTTGGCGTGGGCGGCAAGCATCAGGCTCTGGGCAAAGAGACCGATGTCAAAGAGGGACCAGTCGCTCAGCGATGCATCCTGAAAAAGGTAGATGGCATGGGGTGCGTAATAGAAGTTGAAATTGGCTTTTTTGGCCTTAACAATCATCTCCGGTGCACCGAGATCAATCCCTGTAAGTTCTTTCCGTTTTGCAAGAAGGTGCTTGATACGGTTGTTTTCAGCCTCCGGCCATGAGGTGGGTGCGGCAAGATCCGGGTTGTTGGGTTTGTTTGCTTCCAGCAGGTCGACTAGAATTTTTGAGAGTTCCTTTTTTTATTGCCGGAGAGTATTATGGCCTCCCAGGGCTGGGAGTTTTTATATGATGGGCTCCACCGGGCAATTTCGATCAGTTCTTCAAGATCTTTTCTAGGAACAGATTTTTCGGTAAATTTCCTGATGCTTCTGCGAGTTTTTATACATTCCAGAGTATCCATGGCATCCTTTATAGGTTAAAAGAATCGTTAGTGCCTGTCCAGCAATGGCCTTTTTATCCAAACTTTTCGTTGCATTGAAAATCTTGTCCTCGGGATATCAACCATATGCCTGCGGTAAAATTTCCTCTGCACCTTTTGCAGAAGAAAAGATCTCATTTCTGGACGGACACTCGTTAGCGGAACTGGTAGTAACAAAGCCCATGTCTTCCGGTGTCAGCAGGGAATATTTTTTCAAATAGTTATAGTATGACAATCTCGTAAAAACCTGAAATTGTAGCTGGCTAAGTAAATAAGTGTAGACTTCGAAAAACTTCACATCCGAGGCGTAAACATTTTCAATTGTTTTGACGTACCAAGGTACGTCGTAATGATTGAAAATGTGAAGCAACATAAGAGGATAAGAGTTTTTACGGCGCCATCATAATATGAATATATGGTTTTCACTGAAATGTCCAAATTTTTTTCTTTTAAATTCCGTTTTCCTCAAAGAGATATCATGTCAGAAATGTGGCAGAATTGGCGGCAAAAGAGCAGGTATTGTGAAGTGTCACGGGTCTGCGTCCCCCTGGTAATGGGAATGGCTGCCACAACAGTCATGGAGTTCACGGATCGTATCTTCCTTGCCCACTACAGTGTCAATGCCTTATCTGCTGTGGTCCCGGCAGGTGTCAGCGCCTTTCTTATACTCTGTTTTTTAGGTGGTATCGCTGGATATTGTTCAGTGTTTATTGCCCAGTATCACGGAGCTGGCAAGCCAGAAAAGATTGGGACAACGTTGTGGCAGGGACTGTTTTTCACATTTTTTTCAGGGGGGATTCTTCTCGGTATTGCTTTTTTTGTAACAGAACCTCTTTTTGCGCTGGTTGGTCATAGTCCCGAGGTCCGTCTCCTCGAAAATCAATACTTTAAGATCCTCTGTCAGGGAGGAATTCTCCATGTGGCCATTCAGGCTCTATCCGGTTTTTTCACCGGCAGAGGAATGACCAGGACTGTGATGCTGGCAAATATTGTGGGTATGGTCATCAATATTCCGTTGAATTATGCTCTGATAAATGGAGTATGGGGCATGCCGGAGCTTGGTATCCAGGGGGCTGGAATAGCCACGGTTGTTTCCTGGGCTGTGGTGGTGTTGTGTCTTGGACTTCCTGTTTTCTCCTGTCGTTTCAGACAAGAATTTAAACTTATGGAGACCATGAAGTTGGACTGGGTACTTATGCAGAGACTGCTCAGGTATGGAGTTCCAGGTGCTTTGCAGTTCAGTCTTGATATCTTTGCCTTCACCTTCTTTATTCTCATTGTCGGACGTATGGGGACAGTTCCCCTTGCGGCATCAAATATCGTGATCTCCATCAGTTCTCTCGCTTTTATGCCAGCCCTGGGCTTTTCCTTTGGAATGAGCAGCCTGACCGGGCAGGCACTTGGACGTGGCAGGCCTGATGAGGCACGATCAGCTGCTTGGAGTGGCATTCATATACTGCTGCTTTACACAGTGCCCCTGGGGGCTGCGTTTGTTTTTGTACCCGAATTTATTATCTCCATTTTTATGAATAGGGAGAATATGGGCGGAGAGTACGATGCCATTCTGGTTATGGGGATTAATTTACTGAAACTGGTTGCCATGTATATTCTTCTGGACGTTTTCTACATGATCTTTGCGGCAGTCCTTAAAGGGGCTGGTGATACGCGTTTTCTTCTCTACGCAATCTCGGGAGCCACTCTCTGTGTCATGCTGATTCCCCTTTTTACCGGGATTACCTATTTGGGCATGGATATTTATATGGCCTGGGGATGTATTGTTCTTTTTATCGCTACTCTCAGTGCTATGATATCTTGGCGTTACCATGGGGGTAAATGGGAGCAGATGCTGGTGATTGAGAAGGGGTAAAAGGAGTTATGTCTTCCTGAAATAGATTTGTTGATGGGGCGCAGTGGAATGTTTTTATTGAGTGGGTTGGAAGGACTTTGTATCGTTCTCCTGAACGATATAGTAGAAAATGAAGAATGCGGGTGGAGATATATCAGTGGCTTTCCCTGCTGATGTCTCTGTGATAGTATTTGACTGTGGGGAAGTCTTTCTTCAGCAGTCTTGCCAGGGCTTCGATCACGGCCACCGAGCGGTGATGGCCTCCGGTGCATCCGATACCGATTCGTAATTCTTCTCTACCGCTGCTTTGGAGTTCTTTTGCCTGAAACCGTATCGTGGCCTCCAGATGCCGCAGGCACTCTTTACCGCTGCTATTGTCCAAAACAAAGTCAGCAACCTCTGCTGTCAGACCGGTGAAAGAACGCAACTCCACATCGTGAAACGGGTTGTTTAGAAAACGGACATCAAAGAGAAAATTCACGTCCTGAGGAGGTTCGTATTTGTAACCGAATGAGAAGAGGGTGATGGGGAAATCTGCTGTATCAGTCATGATCGTGTACTCAATAGTTTATTTTGGGTAAAAAGAGCTGTTAGCTGACGGGTACCCGTCTGAATTTTAAAACACAGTATTCAGAATAGTTGTTATTCTGTCACCATTCCCGTTTTTTTCATGTGGATAGGGAGATTGGTTTTTTTTTGCATCATAGACCACGATAAGAGGTTTTTTCAGGCTTTTGGCAAGACTGTCTGTCAGTGAGCCGAAGAAGAATTTTCTCACTCCGTGAGCTCTTATTGCACCCATCACAACGATATCATGTTCTTCCGATTCTTCTTTAATGCTGTCTACCCTGGAATCAGTTGCCACTGATTTTACGGAAAGTTTCACTTGGCTGGGCTGTGTTTTCAGCCAGGTCTTGATCTCCTCTGTCTGGCGTTCAAGGTCACTCTGGTCTGCTTCAGAACTCAGAAGATAGAGCAGTTGAATATGATGCTCCCCAACGGTGTCGAGAGCGGCCACAACTGGATAAACTTCCACAAGATCCTCCATGTCCGTGATGGGGACGAGGATTTTTTCAGTGTGTAGTACTCCATAAAACTGTACAACAATAACTGGGCAGGAGACGTTGCTGGCCACTGTTTCCAGGATACTGGAAAAATCAGATGCCTCATCATGGAGTGGGTAGCTGAGCACAACAGCCTTGGCATCGTTATACTCCACAGCCGCAACCAGGCCAGAGGCAATATTGATGTCAGGGACAACCTCTGTAAGCAGCTTGTAGCCCATGCTTTCCACTTCTTCTCTTTCAATCTGGAAGTGATTCTCTGCGGTGACGGTATACGGGGGGCGGACAAATACAGCCATGGGGAGGGCGTTGAAATAGTGAGCAAAAATCGTGGCAACCCTTGCGATACCATTTACGGTGTGGCGACGTGTTGCCCCGAAGACTACAACACTTTCAGGCTTGTCGGGAGGGGTCAGTTTCTGCCAGGTCCAAGGGAGGATCTTCACTCCCGCCTCTGATCTCATAAACTGGTCACACTCTTTCTCCGTCAATCCCTCACAACGTGGTTCATCATATCCATTTGACTTGGGACGCATAGCCTCGTTGGCACTGATAACCGCAAATTTTGCAGCAAGCGGTCCGAACAGTTCGGAGAGGAACACTCCCGTGAGCACAACTGGGGTGATAATAGAGGAATACACAGCAAGGCTCTGGTCTGCACTGATGAGAAAGATAAGGCCAATGGCCACCCCTGCCTGTGGAACCAGTGAGAGTCCAAGGTATTTCCGGATAACCTCCGGGGCCTTGCCAAGCTGTGCTCCGACCTGGACACCGACGACTTTCCCTACAACCCTGGCCAGGAAATAGGCCAGTCCTATGAGGCCGGCACTGCCGAGAGTTTTGATGTCAAGGTGGGTTCCGGCCAGGGTAAAAAACAGCACATAGATAGGTGGCTCAAAATTGTTAAGGACTCGAAAGACCCGGACATCACGCTCAGCTTTATTCACCAGGGTAAATCCTGCCACCATACCGGCAAGAAGCGGTGAGAGATTGAGGTATACAGCCAACTCACTGCAGAGCAGGAGGATGGCGAGGCCGGCGGTGAGCATTTCGCCTTCTTTCTTGAGTTTTCCAAGTACCGCTTCCAGGAAGAACCCAGTGATCCAGCCAAGCAGCAGTGACAGGAATATTTCAAGGACCCCGTTGCCGATGGCCATGAGTATGGGGGTGCCATCCTGTCCGATTATCTGGTGGGTGAGAGAGATGGCCAGTCCGAAAATAGCGATGGCCAGACCATTATCAATCGCGACGATGGCCAGAAGTGATGAGGTGAGGGGGCCTTTTGCATTGAGTTCACGGACAACCAGTAGGGTCGCTGCAGGTGCTGTGGCTACACTTACTGCGCCCAGGAGGATGGCGAGGGCCAGGTTTTCTCTGAGTAGCCAGCTTTCAATGCCCAGGCCTGTATAGGTGATGAGCATGAAAACAGTGCTGGTTACCAGCAGAAAAGCGCCGGTTGTCTCGAAAAATCCTATAAACAGGAGGCTTCGGGCGTGTTCTTTCAGTTTCTTGAGCTCAATGTGTTCGCCGATCCCGAAGGCTATGAGCATAAGCGCTATGCGGGTGAAGTGGTCCAGGCTGTTTCCAATCGACCCTTCTGAGATAAGGTCAAAACCGCTTGGACCCAGGAGCAGGCCTGCAATAATATAGCCGGTTACCGAAGGCATGTGTATCCGCTGTGACAGTTTTGCCGCAATGAGTCCTGTGGCAAGAAGGATAGCGATACCAGCGGTTACCATGGGGTGTTTCCCGAAAGTGAAGATGGTTGTTTTTGGAGCATCGTCATAATCTTACATCTTCTGTTCTGCTTTCCAAAGCAAAAAGAAGGCTGTTTTTAAATCCACTGACCGTGTACATCTACTGATTCAATATCCCCCGGCATCTGTAAATGATGAGAGCGTCAAAGGGATGGAGCTGCTATGGATCTAGAAAGCTGTACTTGCTGTTATGATAATGGAAACGATGAGATCCGGTGAAAAAAAGACAACAGGTATTTTGCTGATGCTTTGCGCATCTGCCTGTTTTGTGACCATGTCCACCCTGGTGAAGGCCATGGGTGACTCTCTGCCACTTCCCGAGTTGATGTTTCTCCGTTGTCTGCTTGCGGTACCTGTTCTCTTTGTATCCCTTGTGAGACGAGGTGAACCACTGGTTACCAGAGCATGGAAAGTATTATTATTGAGAACTGTTTTTGGTGCGGTGGCTATGTTCTGTTTTTATTATGCCCTTATCAATATGCCCCTTGCTGACTGTGTCTTTTTAGGACGGACCCAGCCTCTGCTTCTGGCACTTGCTGCTCCTTTCATTGTGGGAGAACGTGCCCCGAAAGAGGTATGGGTCGCTATATTCTGTGGCCTGGCAGGGTCACTTTTTATCATGCGGCCCGGTCTTGCCTGGAGCGGTGCCGCCTGGGTTGCTCTTCTTGCCGCAGCCACATCGGCCATTGCCCACTTGCTGGTGAGAAGACTTGGGCGTACCGATAATCCGGGAGTTATTGTCTTTAACTTCACTATCCTGCTGGCAGCCGTCAGCGGACTGCTGAGCTATCAGTCATTTGAGGTTCCGACTCTCCGGCAGTGGGGTTTTATTACCGGGATATCAATTTTTGCAAGCTCCGGACAGTATCTTCTTACCATGGCCTACCGGCACGACAAAGCACCGGCCATTGCAGCTTCAAGCTACGCCTCAGTTGTGCTTTCGATGATGTATGGTTACTTTTTCTGGGGTGAAGTTCCGTCTGCGGCTACATGGGTTGGCGGTAGTTGTATTGTGAGTGGTGGTATCTGGCTTGTCTACAGCCGTTTACGAAAAAAACAGAGCAGAGAGAAGAAAAATGCATTCCATCTTTGAGACCGAAGTAACGGTACGTCCTGATGACATAGATATGAACAGTCATGTTCATTACTCAAGATATCTTGATTATATACTGATGGCCCGTTATGACCAGATGAAAAAGGATTATGAAATGACCATGGAGGAGTTCGTGGAACGTGGGTTCTCCTGGGTGGCTTCAGAGCTTTCTATCCAGTACAAACGACCCATTCTTCTTCAGGACGAAACGGTGAGGGTGCGGACTCAGCTGGAGAATTTTCATGGTGCCAAGGTCGTTATTAATTTCTGGATAGTGAAGGGAGAAAAAGATAAAATTGCTGCACAGGGCCAGGTTAGTTACACAATGGTAGCAATTAAAAGTGGACGCCCCGTTCGGGTGCCGGACGATATTGTAGAGAAGTATCAGGTGTGATTCTCACAGCTTTGGTATCGCGCTGATAGGGAATGGTCGCCATAGGGGTGTGAACGTGTTTATGGCTGTGGAACTGTTTCTGGGTAACATCCAGCGACTCTAAAACGTTTTCCGACTTGTCAGGTCAGATATTACTCCATATCTGTTGTTTTTTTAGTGCCCAAAAGAATGGGAATGAAGAAGGAGGCCACAAAGAAAAAGTAGTTAAAACAGGAAGACGGTTATTACGCGATCGTAATCAAGCTTTCTCAACCCGACTGCGGGTATAGTTAAGATTTATTCTGAAATGTGTATGGTGGGTATTTCCTGAAATCAGTGCAGATCTTTTCCGGTGGAACTCATGGAAAGACTCCCGTTTCGCACACCTCGCAGAGCCTTGAGACTGTCAGCAAGCCTGCGGACATCACCGGCCTTGCCGTGGACAATGATAACTTCAAGGCAGTTGTGGTGATCCATGTGGACGTGGGTGGTGGAGACGATCTGATTATGGTAATCATGTTGCAGCTCAGTTACCTTTTCCTGCAGCTGGTGCTGGTGGTGGTCGTATACAAGCGAAATTACTCCCATTACCGCCTTTTCCGCCTGCCACTCTTTTTCAATGATACGGCCCCGGATCAGGTCGCGCAGAGCTTCGGAGCGGTTCTGGTAATGACGCTCCTTGATGAAAGTATCAAAATCATCAAGAAGGGTGTCTTCCATGGAGACTGTAAATCGCTTTAACATCTTTAATACCTTTTTTTAATTTGTGTTAAGATAACACCTGCTAAGAGAAACGTCAACAGGCTTATAACTATTTTGAGTGTGAGGGTATTATATGGAGTTGTCGATAAAACCCATAGGGACAATTCATTCCTGTTATAGAGAGAAGTTTGGGATTCCAAGGCAGCCGGGGCTGGTTAAAAGTGCTCGTGGCAGCATTGAGCTGCTCCCCCCCTGCGATCGGGAGGAGATGTTTAAAGAACTTGAAAGATTTTCTCATATCTGGGTCCAGTTTCTGTTCCATGAAGCTGTACCTGACGGGTGGCGTCCCACGGTTCGTCCACCCTGGCTGGGTGGCCAGAAGCGGGTTGGGCTTTTCGCAAGTCGGACTCCCCATCGGCCAAATTTTCTTGGCCTTTCCGTGGTACGGTATCACGGGCTGCGGCGGGAGAAGGGGAGCTTGTATCTTGATATCAGTGAGCAGGATCTCTTGCATGGTACACCTGTTTTTGATCTCAAACCTTATGTTCCATATAGCGACGCAGTACCCGATGCCAGTAGTGGCTTTGCTCATTTCAGCACCAGGAAGGTGGCGGTGGCTTTCAGTCGGGAAGCAGAGGAAAAATGCCGTTCGTATCAGGAGCAGACAGACAGAAATCTGCTGGCTCTGGTGACAGAGATTTTAACGCAGGACCCCCGACCGGCAAGTCAGCGCGCCAGCACAAGAGAATACGGAATGCTGCTATGGGACGTAAATATCCGCTGGAAGGCGAATGGTGAGGACTTTATGGTGTTTGCAGTGGAACAGCAAAGGGAGTGAAATGGGGGGTCCTGTGCTCAATCCCCCATGAGATCATCGAGAAGGTTGTCCAGTTCTTTTTTTTCAAAATCAAGGGGGGCGTCTCCAGCGGGAGGAGGCTCATTCTGCCCCTCTTCGAGCATGTCTTCTGCAGAGGTGTTTTCCTGGTGCGAGTCGCTGTCTTCGGGGCAGGGTGTTTCTGTTGCAATATTCCAGTCGGCAAGACTGTTTATGATTATGGTTCGCACAGCAGGCTTCTGCTCAGGGGTCAGGATATTGCAGAGTTCAGAGAAAAACATTTCAAAAGCTCCATCCACGGCCACCTTGAGGCTGTATATACGATTATTTTTAATTACAAAGTTGTTGGGGAAAGAGCCATCTGACTTAAAAGAATCGAGTAGAGTGCTGACAATGGATGGGTCCACTGTCTTTTCGATGTTATCAAGAATATCATTGAACGCTTTGATGTGATTTTCAATGATAATGCGTGATTCATTCTTGAGGTCAAGACCAACGGGTAAACTTTCCAGCTTGTCCATGAAATAATCGATAAGATCTTCACGAATGATTTTCCCATGCTGGGAGGCAATTATCTGCATCTCGCCAACCTGCTGTCTGAAATCCTGAACAGCCTTTTTCAGGGCGAGATTCGTGGGCATATAGATCTGGTGGAAGGTCTTTATTCCTTCCCAGTAGTCTTTTTCTGCGTATAAATCTGCAGTTTCAGTGAGGCCGCCAAAGAGGTCACCGGTGAACAATACCTTCTGCTCCTCATCATACAGAGCGCATGCCCCACGGAAATGAGCGTAAGGCGTGGGGATCAGTCGTAACTGGTGGCCAGTTTTCACCTTGATTTTGCCGGTCTTGAAGTTTTCAGTGGCGATGAATTGTTTTTCTTTAAGTCCATAAAAACGGACCAGGCGCCAGGTATCTTCAGAGGTGACAATCTGAAGTTTAGGGAAATGACGCTGGAAGTACACGGTATTGATACAGACATCAGGATCCTGGTGATTGAGGTAGACAAGATCAAGGTGGTAATCAGCGCCGAGGACCTGCTCGATTTTTTCTGCTATGATATTGAAATCGGGGCTTGGTCCCGGATCTATCAGAAGATTAAACTGTTTTCCGTTTCCTCTGAAGATCCGCAGGTAGGCATTACTTTCAAAATTCTTTTCTGTTCTGTTGCCTACCCAGTAGATATCTTTAGCAATTTCTACTGGGCCGGAGTAATCGGGCTGAGAGGGAGTCATAAGGAGTCCTATTCAAAAGGATATGGAAAAAAAGTGGTATCAGAATTTGAGAATAGGAATTACACCTTTCGAAGAAATTTGTCAATGAATTCCTTACTCTTCATTACCGGAGCACCTGTACTGAGGGGCTCGGTTCATGTCTCCGGCAACTCAGACTGTCGTGTCATATCGGCCTCCATATACGTCCAGAGAACTGCTCCCTGCGTAATTGCCCGGGGTATGATCAGTGGGAAGTCCCACTGGCTGGTCTCAGCCATCTTCTGAACCAAATGCAGATATAATTATCTTTGTGTAGAGAATGACACAGAGAGTTTCTCACTTGGCTCCAAGTGAGAAACAGGCTCCATGACAAAGTGACAGACATGGACGTGTATCTGTCCATGCCAATTTCTTCGAAAGGTTGTGAGCAGTGTAACACGAAAAATAAAATAGCGTTACACTGCAGCACAGCAAAAACCATGTCAGGCAATGTTGAGATGGTAGAGGTTCTTTTTTTATGGAAGGGGGTTGTTGGGAGAGGAGAAATTACTGAGTTTACAGTGTACCCGGCCATCAATCTGATAGGTTTTTGTGAGGGTGTTGAAGATCAGATTTTTACCACGGACCTCAATTTTTTCCCCAATCACCTGCGTTTTTCCAGGTGATTTTGCGATGTGTGATTTGTCATTGTAGATGAGCAGATCGGTATAGAGTTCAATTTGCTCTGCGGGGTTCATGACTACCACTTCATCAATCAGAGTGAGAAGAGCAGCCTCTTTGTCCAGTATTCCTTTCCGGGCGGTGACATAGGTCTGCTCACCGGAAGCACCGGTGATTATGGCATCAACGTTTTCCATTTTAAACTCACTTTCATTGGAGCCGGTGTAGGCGCGGACTGCCACAATTTCAAGGGTTGTTTTGCCAAATTCACTCTGGGTGATGTGAACGTTTGTCATATTGAAATTATGAGAATAGAGTTTTCTCTGGGCTAGGGATGGGTCGTATCCACCACGGGGCGTAAGAAACTTGGTGACCGGGATTCGCCACAGTGGAAAGGTGACAAAGAGGCAAAGAGGAATGATCCAGATAAGGTTTCGGCGGGTCAACATCTGTTCATGTAGTATTGGAAAATTTCTGTGTGTTTCCCCATGGCTTCTAGGATCAGGTCACAGAGTTCGCGTACTGCGCCATGGCCTCCGGTTTGGGTGGTGGTATAGTGTACCATTGCCCTGACTTCAGGAACCGCATTTGCTGGAGCAGCAGAGAGTCCAACCCGTTTAAGGAGCACCAAATCCAACCAGTCATCACCCATATAGGCAATCTGGAATGGTTTTAATCCTGTGGCCTTTACAACCTCTTTGTAAGCAGCATGTTTATCTGAAGAGCCCTGATAAAGATGGCCAATTTTCAGATCCAGGGCCCTTCTCTCAAGCGCCTCGGAACTTCTGGCAGTAATGATACCCACCTCAACTCCGGCATCCTGGAGGATACGCAGCCCAAAGCCATCCTGGGTGTTGAAGGATTTCGACTCCTTCCCGTCGTGGGAGTAAATGAGATTGCCATCAGTAAGGACGCCATCAACATCGAGAAGCAAGAGCTTTATATCTTTAGCTCTGGCGAGTGATGCCATCCAGTTGTCGCTGCGAGTATTTTGCATTGCCTTTTTCCTGACCAGTTTTTTGTAGCCTTCCCGTACTTCACAGTCAGACGGATAGGAACCGGGTGTGGAGGGGGGGCAGGAGCTTGCATCCATTGTGGTTTGTACCGGGTTGTCAGGTTGTAACAGCTTCCTGAATACGAATGAGTTGAACAAGGAGTTTTTCTATGGCATCAAGGGGGATGGAGTTGGGGCCGTCACAGAGGGCTTTGTCCGGTGTGGGGTGTACTTCCATGAACAGGCCGTCGATTCCGGCTGCAACTGCAGCCCGTGACAGAGGTGCAATAAATTCCCGCTGCCCTCCTGATGCGCCTCCGGCCCCTCCGGGAAGTTGCACAGAGTGGGTTGCATCAAAAATTACGGGGCAGCCGAAACTGCGCATAACGGGAAGTGCCCGCATATCCACAACCAGGTTATTGTAGCCGAAACAGGTCCCTCGTTCAACAAGCATGGTTCTGGTTCCACCAGCACCTCTGAGTTTATTGACACCGTTTTCCATGTCCCACGGAGAGACAAACTGACCTTTCTTGAGGTTGACCGGTTTTCCTGTCTGCGCCGTGGCAACAAGGAGATCGGTTTGCCTGCAGAGAAAGGCAGGGATCTGGATGATATCAAGTACCTCCGCAGCAGGCTTGACCTGGCTGACATCGTGCACATCCGAAATCACGGGAACCTGGAGTTCTGTACGGATTTTTGAAAGGATATTCAACCCTTCCTCAAGTCCGGGACCGCGATAAGAGTCTAAAGAGGTTCTGTTAGCCTTGTCAAATGAGGCCTTGAATACGTAGGAGATACCGAGTCTTGCGCATATCTCCTGCATATCTCCTGCAACCCTGCGGGCCAATTCCTCTGATTCCAGGGCACAGGGGCCGGCAATCAAGAGCAGGGGGGAGCCGGGGCCCACCCATATCTCAGCACCATCAGGCTTTGCAATGGAAACAGGAGTAAAGGACATTATTCATCCTTATGGGCAATGGCAGCCGCGATAAAGTTACTGAAGAGAGGATGAGGGTTCATGGGTTTGGATTTGAATTCCGGATGGAACTGACAGCCAAGAAACCAGGGGTGCTCAGCAATTTCAACGATTTCCACAAGATTATTATCAGGTGAAGTTCCTGATATGACCAGACCGTTTTCTTCAAGGCGGGCCCGGTAGTCGTTGTTGAACTCAAAGCGATGTCGGTGCCGCTCGGACATTTCATCTTCAAGGTAGGCGGCTTTGGCTACGGTGTCATCACCTAAAACACATGGGTATGCTCCAAGTCGCAACGTTCCGCCCATGTCTTAGGTCTCATCGCGAATCTGCATCTTCTGGGTCCGGTAGTCAAACCATTCTTTGATCAGGTATATGACCGGGTCTTTAGTTGTGGGATCAAGCTCTGTGGAATGGGCACTTTTAAGACCGAGGACGTTACGGGCGTATTCCACAACGGCAAGCTGCATACCAAGGCAGATTCCAAAAAACGGGATCTTATTTTCCCTGGCATAGTTGATGGCCCTGATTTTTCCTTCCACACCGCGCTGCCCGAATCCTCCAGGTACCAGAATTCCATGGCATCCTTTGAGGAGATCCGCCGGGTCTTTGTCAGTATCTTCAAGGTCTTCTGCGCTGATGTAGATCAGTTCCACTTTGGTGTCGTTGGCAAGACCGCCATGGACTAGAGATTCATGGAGGCTCTTGTATGATTCGGTGAGGTCAACATATTTTCCGGTGATGGCGATGGTGACGGTACCCTTGGGGTTCTTGATCTTATGAACCAGATCCTGCCAGGGTTTGATGTTGGGCTTACCGGTCCAGATATTGAGGAGTTCGAGGATTTTGGTGTCAATTCCTTCGGCATGGAGTCGCAGGGGCACCTCGTAGATGGTGTCTACATCAATGGCCGTGATAACAGCATCTGGGGTGACATCGCAGAAAAGACCTATTTTGGCCTTGAGTTCATCGGCAATGGGAACCTCTGTACGGCAGACCAGAATGTCGGGCTGAATACCGTCTGCCCGTAATTCTCTCACTGAATGCTGGGTGGGCTTGGTTTTTACTTCGCCTGCGGCCTTTATGTAAGGGAGCAGGGTGAGATGAATATAGAGTGTGTTTTCACGGCCAAGGTCGCCGCGCAACTGCCTGATGGCCTCAATAAACGGCAATCCCTCAATGTCACCCACGGTTCCGCCTATTTCAATAATGGCAACATCCACACTGCCGTCAAGCTGGAGAACCGCAGCTTTGATTTCGTCGGTGATATGCGGGATAACCTGTACGGTGCCACCAAGGTATTCCCCACGCCTCTCCTTGGAAATAACCGAGTAGTAGATCCGGCCTGTGGTGTAGTTGTTTTTCTGAGCCATCACCGCATTGGTGTAACGCTCGTAGTGCCCCATATCCAGATCTGTTTCTGCTCCGTCATCGGTCACGAACACCTCTCCATGCTGGAAGGGGTTCATGGTTCCGGGATCTACATTAATGTATGGATCGAGTTTCTGGAAGGTGACGGTGAGTCCCCGGCTTTCAAGGAGAGCACCAATTGCAGCTGATGCCAGCCCCTTGCCAAGGGAGGAGAGTACACCACCTGTGACAAAGATAAATTTGGTTTGGTTGGATGCAGTTGAAGTTTTCATATTGGCACTATAGCTCTTCAGATTCTATTTTTAAACCAAAAAAGAAGAGGATTACCTCTCTTTTTCCTTGTCTGACGGCACAACAATGCATATGTCTCTACAAGATGAGAATCATTACTTGAATCTGGAGGTATTGAATCGTGCGATCTCAAAGGACAGCAGTGTTTTTTTCAGGATGTTTGATGCTGATTATATTGTATGGGAGTGTGGTTGTGGCAGCGGAACAGAGAGCAGTTTTTGGTGGCGGGTGTTTCTGGTGTATGGAACCTCCTTATGAACAACTTAAGGGGGTGATATCTGTTCGAGCGGGATATACGGGTGGAACTGAGGAAGATGCTACCTATGAACGGGTAAGTTCCGGAAGGACTGAGCACTTTGAGGCAGTCGAAGTGGTTTATGATCCTTCACTTGTCAGTTATACAGACCTTGTGGAGGTGTTCTGGCGCCAGATCGATCCCACAGATGCGGGGGGGCAGTTCAGTGACCGAGGCTCACAGTATAAGACGGCAATATTCTACCAAAATGAAACAGAGCGAAGTCTTGCTGAGGCATCAAAACAGTGCCTGCAGCAGTCAGGAATCTTTAATAAACAGATAATGACAAAAATTGAGGAGTTGCAGCCATTTTATGTCGCTGAAGAATATCATCAGGATTATTTCAGGAAGAATTACTCCCATTACTCATCCTATAAAAAAGCATCGGGACGGCAGTACTTTGTTGAAACTGTCTGGCCTGACAAGATAGCCCGGCAGGTAGCCCCCTATGGGAAACCAGCGGATGTTGAAATCCGTAAAAAACTGACCAGGATGCAGTATAAGGTTACCCAGAAAGAGGGGACTGAACCTGCCTTTAATAATGAATACTGGGACAACAAGGCTCCGGGGATTTATGTTGATGTGGTGTCTGGGGAACCACTGTTTAGTTCCCTTGATAAGTTTCAGTCGGGTACGGGGTGGCCAAGTTTTGATAGACCGCTTTCATCGGCCAATATTGTCGAAAAACAGGATAGAGGATTTTTCGGAGTGCGCACTGAGGTACGCAGCAGATATGGTGATTCGCATCTGGGGCATGTCTTTAATGATGGCCCGACAACCACTGGATTACGCTATTGCATCAATTCTGCCGCTCTGAGATTTATCCCGAAGGAAAAATTAAAAGATGAGGGTTATGAAGAAATTTTCAAAATTTTTAACGATTCCTGATAAATCTCTGTAAGAGCCGTAGGAACTCAATAGTGGCTGTGGTATTTTGTCGCTCTATTGCCGCGACAGGGGGGGTGCGACAAAAAACCACATTGTATGCTGTGGTTTTTGTGCTAACTGTGTATATTGATGGTAAATAAATACATTGCGATGAAGGTGGTATTGGTGTCATCAGTTGATTTAATCAATAAGTCAGAGCAAAAGAGGGGCTGAAAAAATGGGGAAACTGCTAATCAGGATAAGAGCAAAGAAGGGCCGTTGTTGGAGTGTCGCTTCAGGCGTATGTTTGTCTTTTGGGTTTATCTTTGTGTTTTGTGGTTCTGTCTTTGCCAGCATGAGTGGTATCTGTGCCGATTGTCACACCATGCATAACAGTCAGGACAATGCGCCAATGAATTTTGACGACTCTCCCACCCCCAATGAGAACCTGACCCGAGGGTCATGTTATGGCTGTCATGCTCAGGGAGGCGGCACAGCGACCGTTGTTCAGGGGACGTCAATTATACCACAGGTGATGCACAGTGGTACCAAACACCTTGCTGCCGGAAATTTTGGGTATATCACTGGAATGGCTGGAAGTGGTGCAGCTGATAACAAGGGGCATAATATCGGGAATCTCACTGGTACTGACAGTGTGCTCTACGGTCCTCCCGGTGGTATCAGGCAGTCCTTTCACTATGATGGTGGTGTTGTAAACACCGATAACCTCACCTGCGCCGGAACCAACGGATGCCATGGCTACAGATATCCAGCCTCCTCTTACCCGGAGGGAATATCAGGGGCACACCATAAGAATGTTGGTGGGCAGCTCACTGTGGCTGATGAGACAGGCAACAGCTATCGTTTTATAATGGGTGTGCAGGGTTATGAAAGCGATGACTGGCAGGAAAATGCCACCAGTGGAAACCATAATGAATACCTGGCCCTTGATGCTCCCGTGCAGCTTGGCTGTGCAGGTGGCGCAGTGCTCAGTTGTCATGTCAGCGGGTCAGGAGTTCAGGCTCCAGATGGAACCATGAGTCAGTTCTGTGCCACTTGTCATGGTAATTTTCATACTCTGACAGTTGGTGATGGTACTGATGACGTTCCGAATTCATCAGGTGTTGGAGCTGTGGCAAACTCACCGTTTATTCGGCACCCCACCGACTTGTCACTGCCGGCGATCGGAGAGTATGCGGCCTATACCTCTTATGACCTGCAATCTCCAGTGGGCAGGCTTGCGGTTCCTGCAACACCAAACAGTTCGGTGGTCCCGGGAAGTGATGCTGTTATGTGTCTCTCCTGCCATCTTTCCCATGCAAGTGATTTCCCCTCCATGTTGCGCTGGGATTACGATCTTATGATTGCTGGAAATGGAGGTGGAGCATCTGGCAGTGGTTGTTTTGCCTGCCATACCACCAAAGATTGACAAGAGGTGTCCTTTTTTTTATCTCTGTGAGCCGGGCAGAATCAGGTTGAAGGTTGCTCCATGACCCGGCTCACTATTCAGTTCCACTGTACCATCATGGCTGTCAGCGATATGTTTGACAATGGCCAGCCCCAGGCCGGTGCCACCATGTTTTCTGCTTCTTGCCTTATCACAGCGGTAAAACCGCTCAAAGATACGTTTCTGATGCTTTCTCTCAATACCTGGCCCCTGATCCTGAACACTGATACGGATGCTTTCGTCTGCGGATGAGCCGTTGTGCTTTCTGGCACTGAGAAGAATTGTTGAGTTCTCAGTACTGTAGGCCACAGCATTTGTGAGCAGGTTGATAATTGCCTGTTCCAGCATTGCACGGTTGACCCATGCCTCGAGGTCATCAGGCACACATTCCATATTGATAGTGATATTTTTCTGCTCGGCCCCAACCCGACAAGTCTGTATAACAGATTCTAGAATTGGCCCCATGGGCTCCGGCTGCAGATCCATCTGCTGTTTTTCAGACGAGTCTTCTATTCGGGCAAGAGTCAGTAGATCATCTACAATGGCGTCAAGCTGCATTCCCTGGCGTTGAATTATCTGAAGAAATTTGGTGGCAGCATCCCGATCATCCATGGCTCCATCGAGCAGTGTTTCAACATAGCCGCGAATGGCTGTGATGGGTGTTTTGAGCTCATGGGAGACATTGGCCACAAAATCCTGGCGGATGTTTTCCAGCTGGGTGATTCGGGTCAGATTGTGAAGGACTATCAGGCTTCCCAGTCTGCTGTTTTCATCATACAGTGGGTGAGCATGGACCCGCAGTCTCATTTCCTGCCCATTTTCTATGAGAACGAGATCTTTAGTCATGGCTTCCTTGGAAGCCAATGAGCCGTCAAGGAATTGCTGTAGCCCTCTATTTCGTATCACTGCTTCAAAGAGCATACCCTGGACAGTACTGTGGTCGATGCAGAGGATTTCGGCTGCTGCCTGATTAACACGGATGATAGTGTGGTCAGGGGCGATGGCAAGCACTCCATCGGTCATACTGCTGAAGACAGCCTCAAGCTCATTGCGTTGCTGGCTGATTATCTTGATTCGGCCATTGAGCTGTTCGGCCATGTTGTTCAGGGAGTGAGAGAGCGCCGTCATCTCCCGAGGGACGGCAGTATCCTGAATGATTATGGGATGTTCTGTGTCTCCACTTGCAAGTCTTTCGGCGCCCTGCCGCATTTTTTCCAGGGGACGACTGATGCGGCGGGCCAGATAGTAGGAAAGACCTGCAGCAAGGAAGGCTATGAATATAATGCCATAGAGCAGTTTTGTGCGGATGGTAGAAAGCACAGAATTAAGGGTGGCACCTGAAACCGAGAGGCGGAGAACACCATCGCGGGGTGAATCGGGGTTGAGCGGGATCGCAACATAGAGCATATTCTGACTCAGGGTTTTACTGAATCGCTGGGATGCACCAATTTCTCCTGTGAAAGCTGTCTGGATTTCAGGACGTGTTGCGTGGTTGTCCATCTGTTTTGGGTTCTCATTGGAGTCGGCCAGTACCTGTCCATTACCGGCAATCACCGTGATTCTTGTGGCGGCAGCCCTTCCCGTCTGACGGCAGAAATTCTGAAGAGAACTCGCCCTGCTCTGCAACAGCATGTTGATATGGGGCCTCAGTAGCAGGGCCCGATCCTTGATATCCTCCTGCATCTCGTGGTAGTGGAAAGATTGGATCATCCGAGTACCGTACCAGCTGGTAGCAGAGATGGAGAGAACAATGATGAAGAGGGCCGCTGGAAAAATCTGCCAGAAGAATCGTCTGTTTTTCATAAATAGTGACTGACCGAAAAGTCCATTTTTTGAGATTCCGGTCTCGAAATTTAATCGTTCAGTTAAATAGCTGCGCCTGGATAAAGTGCAAACCAGCAAACCTAACCATATGAAGAGGGTTATTGCTCGCTTAGCACGCA